>CAZVDM010000332.1:0-1506 GCA_964625555.1 uncultured Chloracidobacterium sp. | reverse complement strand
GTCGTCAAAAATCCGCCCGCCAGAGCGACCGCCAATAGAATAAGAACCGGGACCGGCACTCCGCTTTCCTCGATCGCCCCGCCGCGTTCGGTGTTCATCACAAAAATGAATGCGATGATCGCACCTATCGGTATCAGGGTCTTTAAGAGTTCAGCGGTGTAATTCGCTTCGCCGAGGCCGTAGGTCTTGACCGACTGGGCCTTGCGGATCGCCATAAAGATGACAAACGCGACCGCTGCGACTGCGAGTACCCATCCGACGGCCGCCGGCAGATTGCCCTGGCCGATGAATTTGAAAGTGTCGTCCGAGATCGGGATCGTGTTGCCGCTGAGCAGCCATTTGACCGCACCACGCCATGCCAGCAGCCCGCCAAGCGTCACAATGAACGCCGGAATATTGAGGTACGCGGCGAGCGTCCCCTGAAACAGCCCGACCGCCACCCCGACCACGATCGCCAGAATTATCGACGCCGGCAGGCCGTAACCTTCGGCGAGCGCAAACGCCGCAATGCCGCCCGCAAACCCGAGCACTGAACCGACCGACAGGTCGATGTTCCCCGAAACGATCAGCATCAGCATCCCGACCGCCAGAATGCCCGTCACCGACATCTGCGTCATCAGATTGGACAGATTACGAGGCGTCAAGAATATCGAGTCCGTCGCCCAATGAAAATACATCCAGATCACGCCAAGCACCGCGATCATGATATACGCCCGCAACGATGAAGTGGTCAAAGTTGATTTCTTAGTATCGTCCATTTTGTTAGTCGTTTTCCGGTTCGAAATAACTAATAACTTAAAGCTAATAACTCACAAGTATTCGTTCGAATTTTCAGGTATTAGTTTTCACTTATCAGTTATTCCGAATGCGATCTTAGTTTTGCCCCGTTGCTGCCGCCATTAATTTTTCGGGTGTCGCTTCGCTTCGCGAAAATTCGCCGGTCACGCGGCCTTCGTGTAGGACGATGACGCGGTCCGACAGTCCCAATACCTCGGGCAATTCGCTCGAGACAAGAACTATCGCCATACCTTCTTTCGCGAGGCGGTTGATCTCGGCGTAGATCTCCTGTTTGGCGCCGACATCGATGCCGCGTGTCGGTTCGTCGAGGAACAAAACTTTTGGATTGGTCAGCAGCCATTTGCCTAGCACGACTTTTTGCTGGTTGCCGCCCGAGAGCGTTCCGGCGATGGTAAGCGGTGAATTGGCCTTGATCCGAAGCGACTTCATCGGCCCGTTCGCGGCAATGCTCTCGCGCGTTCGGTTGGTAATAAAATGGCCCGAGATCTCGCGCAAACATGCGAGCGTCATGTTATCTAGAATTGTCTGTTCGAGGATCAGCCCAAAACGCTTGCGGTCTTCGGTCACAAAACCGATGCCTTGCCGAATCGCGTCCGCCGGCGACGAGATCGTAGCCGCTTTGCCGTCGATCACGATCTCGCGGCCGTATTTGCCGTTCCACGCGCCGAATATACCCATCAGCAGCTCGGTCCGCCCGGCACCCATCAG
>CAZVDM010000331.1:0-1549 GCA_964625555.1 uncultured Chloracidobacterium sp. | reverse complement strand
CGGCCGGGGTCGTATGTTTCTGTTTAATCACACATTCTATAAACATACGACACCTCCGGCGTCGTTCGAACGCCAACCAAATTGAAAGAAATCCCCGATTTGTTATGATTGGAGCAAATACTAAATCCACGCTTGCTCCGTTAAATAACAAATGAAACACACCATACTCGTCACCGCGTTTTGCCTTCTTTTTGCTTCTTTTGCTTTTGGTCAGGCTGATGAGATCAATATTGTGCCGCGTCCAATATTGGTGAAACGTGGCGTAGGAAATTTTACATTCAGCCGAACAACAAGAATTCTTGCGCCATTACAATCGGGGCGACAAATAGCGAACGTTTTGAACAACCAGATCGAGAGCAGATATGGCTTCAGACTTAAGGTTGAAGAAACCGTACAAACAAAGAACGCAATTTTAATTATGGGTGTAACGCCGCTTCCGGTTATTGGGAATCGCGAAGAGTACTCTCTAAAAATCAATTCAGAGTCTATCAGTATTGTGGGCACCGAATCGGGAATGTTCTATGGTGTGCAGTCCTTAATACAATTGCTACCGATAAAATTAAATAATGAAATTCAACTTCCGGTCGTAGAGATTTTCGATCAACCCCGCTTCCCTTACCGCGGCATGCACCTCGATGTTTCGCGGCATTTTATGCCGGTGGAGTTCGTAAAGAAATATATCGATCTGCTGGCGCAGTATAAGCTTAATTACTTTCACTGGCATTTGACGGACGATCAGGGTTGGCGGATCGAGATCAAGAAATATCCGAAATTGACCGAGATAGGCTCGAAGCGAAGCGAGAGTCATGAGGGCGTTTACTCGACGATTTTCAAAGGCGACGGACGGCCGGTCGAGGGATTTTATACGCAGGAGCAGATCAAGGAAGTCGTGAAATACGCTAAAGAGCGTTACATCACGGTCGTGCCTGAGATCGAGTTGCCGGGGCACGCTTCGGCGGCATTGGCGGCGTATCCGGAGTTGGGAAAGGGATGCGCAGCACCGAATTACAAGTTTGAGGTCAAGAAAACCTGGGGCATTTTTAAGGAAGTTTTCTGCCCGACCGACGAGACATTCAAGTTTCTCGAAGACGTGATCGATGAGACCATCGCGCTGTTTCCCGATTCGCCATACGTCCACATTGGCGGTGACGAAGTGTTAAAAGATTACTGGAAAGAATCAGAATTCGTTCAGGAACTCAAAAAACGCGAGAACCTAAAAGACGAGCACGAGGTGCAGTCGTATTTCGTTCAGCGTATCGAAAAGCACGTAAACAAACGCGGTAAAAAGATCATCGGCTGGGACGAAATTCTCGAAGGCGGCCTCGCACCAAACGCGACCGTTATGTCGTGGCGGGGAATGAAAGGCGGCATCGAGGCGGCAAAGGCAAAACACGATGTGATCATGACGCCGACGGATTTTGCATATCTCGATTACGCACAGGGCGACCCCGCGACCGAGCCGACGAATATCGGCGGATGGCTGCCGCTGGAAAAGGTTTACCAGTTCGACCCCGTGCCTAAGGAACTCACTGCGGACGAAGCCAAATAT
>CAZVDM010000330.1:0-1577 GCA_964625555.1 uncultured Chloracidobacterium sp. | reverse complement strand
ACTCGACAGTTTTTGGAATAAAAGTATAATATCAGCTACGAATATCTCGCCAACGACAATTAGTTAGTACCGCCTGAGGCTACGAGGCGGTTGAAAACGGAAAACGGAAAATTAACAGGGTTTCTCCAGACCCGACTTAGGATCACCCGCATTTGCAGGTGGTCGGACAAGAATTATGGCATCTTCGCCTGTAGAGACTGAACAATCGAACGAAGGGTTTGTACGCGGGCTCGGGCTGCTCGATTCGACGATGATAGTCGCCGGATCGATGATCGGTTCGGGCATTTTTATCGTGTCTGCCGACATCGCCCGCCAGGTCGGATCGCCCGGCTGGCTGTTGGTGGTTTGGCTCGTTACGGGCCTGCTGACGGTAGGGGCGGCCCTATCGTATGGCGAACTAGCCGCCATGATGCCGCGAGCCGGCGGAATGTACGTTTATCTGAAAGAGGCATATTCGCCGTTCTGGGGATTTCTATACGGCTGGACGCATTTTCTGGTGATCGGAACCGCGACGATCGCGGCTGTTTCTATTGCGTTTGCTCGATTTACGGGAATTCTCATTCCGCAGATCTCCGAAACGAGCTACCTAATTGAACCTGTAAAGATCTCATCGAGCTATGCCTTCTCACTCTCGACTGCCCAACTCTTCGGGATCGCAAGCATTATTCTGCTGACGTGGATGAACACTCGCGGTCTCAAGCTTGGCAAATTGGTGCAGAACGTTTTCACGTTTGCTAAGACGGGCTCTTTGATCCTGCTTATTGTCTTGGGGATCGCCGTCGGTTTGATCTCAAGTCCCGGGATCGCCGCCGAGAACTTTGGCGATCTTTGGACAATTCGCGGCAGCCTGCAAGACGTTGGACACGGTCTGACGGCAGCGATCGCGATGGGCCTTTTTGTCGGTATCTGCGTGGCTCAAACGAATTCGCTGTTCTCGGCCGATGCGTGGCATAACGTCACGTTCACCGCTGCCGAGGTCAAAGACCCAAAACGCAACTTGCCGCTTGCGCTGCTGCTCGGTGCCGGCGGCGTTATCGTTTTGTATCTGCTGGCAAATGTCGCGTATCTGGTAACGCTTCGATTCGAAGATATTCAGAAGGTACCAAGCGACCGAGTCGGTTCGGCAACTGCGGATGTGATATTTCCGGGAGCCGGAGCGGTCATCATGGCGGTCGCGATCATGATCTCGACCTTTGGCTGCAACAACGGGCTTATTCTCTCAGGAGCTCGTGCTTATTACGCAATGGCGAAGGACGGTCTGTTCTTCCGATCGGCGGCGAAGCTGAACAAGGCCCACGTTCCGGCATGGGCGATCGTCGTTCAGTGCATTCTTTCCGTATTTTATGTTCTGCCGCGAACTGTAAAGCCCGACGGCACATACGGCTTGCTATATAATGATCTGCTGACGTACGTCATCTCGGCGGCCCTGATCTTTTATATTCTCGCGATCGCGGCAATTTTTGTGCTCCGCGTGAAACAACCTGACACGCCGCGTCCGTATAAAGCACTCGGATACCCGATCATTCCGGCACTTTACTGCATAGGTGCGGCCGTAATTTTGGCGGTCCTGTTCTTGT
>CAZVDM010000329.1:0-1591 GCA_964625555.1 uncultured Chloracidobacterium sp. | reverse complement strand
TTTGCATCAGCCGCAGGCGTTTCGATATCACCAGTTTTAGGATTTTCGGCCTCGTTAGCAGGGATATCCAGCGGGCTCGGCAGAAAATCGACAACACCGTCAAGCAGCGTTTGGACGCCTTTGTTCTTGAACGCCGAACCGGTAAATACCGGCACGATCTTCATCGCAAGCGTCGCTTTTCTGAGAGCAACGCGGATCTCGTCTTCTGAGATCTCTTCACCCTCGAGATATTTCATCATCAGGTCGTCATCGACGCCTGAAACTGCTTCGACCAGCTTTTCGCGGGCCTCTTTAGCAGCATCGACCATGTCGGCCGGGATGTCCGTGATGTCGTAATTGGCTCCCATCGCCTCGTTGGTCCAGACAAAAGCCTTCATCGTGATCAGATCGACGACGCCTTTGAAATGCTCTTCGATACCGATCGGCAGCTGCATTGCAACAGCATTGGCACCAAGACGGGTCAGGATCGACTGGAACGAGCGGTCAAACGAAGCACCGGCACGATCAAGCTTGTTGATAAAGCAGATACGCGGCACGCCGTATTTATCAGCCTGACGCCAAACGGTCTCAGACTGCGGCTCAACACCGGCCACACCGTCAAAAACACAGACTGCACCATCTAAAACACGAAGAGACCGCTCAACTTCCATCGTGAAGTCAACGTGTCCCGGTGTATCGATAATGTTAATGCGGTGCTCGACGTTATTGCGTGTCCAGAAACAGGTCGTCGCAGCCGAGGTAATTGTAATACCTCGTTCCTGCTCCTGCTCCATCCAGTCCATCGTCGCCGTTCCTTCGTGAACTTCGCCGATCTTGTGCGAAACACCCGTGTAATACAAAATGCGCTCAGTCGCCGTGGTCTTACCCGCGTCGATATGGGCCATAATGCCGATGTTTCTAAATTTGTCTAAGCTGATCGAAGCCATAAAAATCTTTGGTCCTTGGTCATTTGTCCTTGGTCATTCGCCCTTGCAAAGGACTAAGGACAAAGGACTAAGGACTAATACTTAAAATCTATAGTGAGCAAAAGCTTTGTTCGCTTCTGCCATACGGTGGACGTCGTCCTTTTTCTTCATCGCTCCGCCGCGGCCGTTCACTGAATCAAGAAGTTCGCCGACGAGGCGGTCTTCCATCGTTTTTTCGCTGCGGTTGCGTGCATTCAGCACGATCCAGCGGATCGCCAGCGTATTGCGGCGGTCGCGGCTGACCTCGAGCGGGACCTGATAGGTCGCACCGCCGATACGCCGCGATTTGACTTCGAGAGTCGGCGCGACGCCGTCAAGCGCTTTCTTAAATACTTTCAGTGCTTCTTCGCCGGTCTTTTCTTCGAGCTTTGTCATCGCGGCATAAAAGATCTGCTCGGCGACGGTTTTCTTGCCTTCCCACATCAGACCGTTGATAAACTTGGTCACGGCGATGCTGTTATAGATCGGATCCGGTAAAACTTCTCTTTTTCCTGCAACTCTACGTCTTGGCATAACTAATTATTTCGCTCCCTTCGGACGTTTTGCACCATACTTCGAACGCGACTGGTTGCGGTTCGCGACGCCTGAGGCATCCAGCGTTCCGCGGATAACGTGATAACGAACAC
>CAZVDM010000328.1:0-1608 GCA_964625555.1 uncultured Chloracidobacterium sp. | reverse complement strand
GGCGACGGCCACGCTCTCGCCTACGACGCCGGAGCCGAGCTGATCGACATGGAATTTTTACAATTCCACCCGACAGGTATGGTTTGGCCGCCCAGCGTTCGTGGCATTCTCGTCACTGAAGGCGTTCGCGGCGAAGGCGGTATATTGCTCAACAGCGAAGGCAAACGCTTCATGTTCGACGACATTCCGGACAATTATAAGGACCAGACCGCCGACACCGAAGAAGAAGGCTGGCGTTATGTGACTGGCGACAAGAATGCCCGCCGTCCGCCCGAACTCTTGACCCGCGACCACGTCGCCCGCTGCATCGTCCGCGAGGTAAAGGCCGGCCGCGGAAGCCCTCATGGCGGCGTTTTCCTCGACATCGCCTGGATCAAGGAAAAGATCCAAAGCGCGCCGGAACATATCAAAAAGAAATTGCCGAGCATGTATCACCAGTTCAAACAGCTCGCCAATCTCGATATCACGACGACGCCAATGGAGGTCGGCCCGACGACGCATTACGTAATGGGCGGAATTCGCGTTGACGCCGATTCTCAGGCATCGACAGTTCCCGGATTGTTCGCCGCAGGCGAATGTGCGGCCGGGATAAACGGTGCAAATCGTCTAGGCGGCAATTCGCTGTCTGATCTTATCGTCTTCGGTAAACGGGCTGGTGAATACGCCGCTATCTTTGCAAAAGAAAACGCCCACGGCACGCTCGACAACGACCAGATCGAACAATCGGCAAAAACCGCGTTGGAACCGTTCGAACGCGAAGGCGGCGAAAATCCGTATGCTATCCAGCACGATCTGCAGGAAATGATGCAGGCAAACGTCGGCATTGTCCGCACGCAGGACGAGATGATCGAGGCTCTCAACGGCCTTGATATTCTTCGCAATCGAGCGGCGCGCACATTCGTGCCGGGCAATATCGATTTCAATCCCGGCTGGCACACGGCCCTCGATCTGCATAATCTGTTGATCGTAAGTGAAGCCATCGCCCGTGCCGCGATCGAACGCAAAGAAAGCCGCGGCGGCCATTTTCGCGACGATTTTCCGGGCAAAGACCCGGAGTTTGCGAAGTTTAACTTCTCGCTCAAGAGATCTGCCGACGGCGGAATGGAGATCCAAAAGATACCCATTCCCGAGATGCCGGCCGAACTCAAAGCGATAATCGAGGAAATGGGTTAATGCCGGAACGCAGGCTGCCAGCCTGCGTTTGACCGTCACAGGCAGGTTGGCAGCCTGCGTTCCGACATATGAAAAAGGCAACATTTAGCATCAGACGAGGCGGCCGCGACACGGCGGAGATGGTCGACTATCAGACCGAGGTCACCGAGGGCATGGTCGTACTCGACGCTGTCCACCAGATACAGGCCGAATCAGCTCCGGACCTGGCCTGCCGTTGGAACTGCAAAGCCGGCAAATGCGGTTCGTGCTCGGCGGAGATCAACGGAATGCCCAAACTGATGTGCATGACTAGGCTCGATACTATTCCGCTCGACCAGCCCGTCACGATCGAACCGATGCGCGCCTTTCCGCCGATCAAGGACCTGATCACCGATGTCAGTTGGAACTACGAGGTCAAAAAGCGCATCAAGAAATTCAAGCCGCGAACGCCCGACG
>CAZVDM010000327.1:0-1611 GCA_964625555.1 uncultured Chloracidobacterium sp. | reverse complement strand
TTCGCTGATGCGTTTGCCCGTGCCTGGTTCAAACTTACGCACCGCGACATGGGCCCGAAAGCCCGCTATCTCGGCCCGCTCGTTCCGCAGGAAGATCTGATCTGGCAGGATCCGATCCCGGCCGGCACGCGGATCGACGCTTCGGACATCGCCGCACTCAAGGCGAAGATACTCGCTTCGGGGCTGTCAGTTTCGCAGCTCGTTTCGACCGCTTGGGCGTCGGCATCGACGTTTCGCGGTTCGGACTATCGCGGCGGAGCAAACGGAGCACGTATTCGTCTGACGCCGCAGCGGTATTGGGAAGTAAACAATCCCGGCCAGCTCGCGGGTGTGCTCTCGACCTACGAAGGCATCCAGGCTGAGTTCAACGCCGGCGGCAAATCGGTCTCGATGGCCGATCTGATCGTGCTGGGCGGCTGCGCTGCTGTCGAAAAAGCGGCGAAGGATGCCGGGTACGACATCTCGGTGCCGTTCACGCCGGGCCGCGGCGACGCGACGCAGGAGCAGACCGAGGTCGATTCGTTCAAATTCCTCGAACCGCAGGCTGACGGATTCCGCAATTACAAAAAGGGCCATCACAAGACGTCGGCTGAGGAATTGCTGATCGATAAGGCTCAACTGCTAACGCTGACCGCACCGGAGATGACCGTTCTGCTCGGCGGCCTGCGTGTCCTCGGAGCAAATTACGACGGCTCGAACCACGGCGTTTTCACAAATCGTCCGGGAACGCTGACGAACGATTTCTTCGTCAATCTGCTCGACATGAGCACGAAATGGGAACCTGCTAACGGCGATGGACAGGTCTTTAACGGCCGCGACCGTTCGACCGGCAACCAGAAATGGACCGGCACGCGTGTTGATCTCATCTTCGGTTCGAACTCTGAGTTGCGTGCATTAGCTGAGGTTTATGCGTGTGCCGACAGTGGTGACAAATTTGTCAAAGATTTTGTCGCGGCGTGGGTCAAGGTAATGAACTTGGACCGTTTTGATCTTGCTTAAGATCGATCCAACTAGTTGAAACTTGGCGGTCCGGCGACGGGCCGTCATTTTTGTCAGGTGTCGATCACTAAACCCTGAGCGAACCTCGAAACGCTCTGGCAGCGTAGTACGATTCGGCGCCGTTGTGATATGTGAAGATCCGCCCAAAGCGGCGATCACCGAAGATCGCTCCGCCGAGATCGCGAATATCGGATGGCGTTTCGAGCCAGCTCGAAGTTTTTAGATCGAACTCTCCGAGCGTTTGGAGTAGGGCATATTCTTCCTCCGTCAATATCTTTATGCCCATCGCGGCTGCGACTTCGAGAGCACTGCTTGCCGGTTTGTGTTCCTTTCTTGATTCCCAGGCGGCGCGATCGTAACACAGGCTCCGGCGCCCTTTTGGGCTTTCGGGCGAACAGTCAAAGAAAATAAACTCGCCAGTTGCTTTATCAAACCCGACCACATCAGGCTCTCCGCCGCTCCCTTCCATTTCGCTGAGCGACCAGAGTTTTGCGGGATCGTTTGCGAGCCTGGCGGCCACTTTGGACCATTCGAGGCCTTTGTGACGGTCGGTGTTTTCCTCGAAACGCTTTTGTAATTCGTTGAGCAGTTCTTCGCGGTCTGCGGGTAATA
>CAZVDM010000326.1:0-1618 GCA_964625555.1 uncultured Chloracidobacterium sp. | reverse complement strand
AGCCGCTGCATTTTGGATTTTCGTTTCCGTACGGAATTCAGACGCTGGGCGTTTCGGCCCGCTACACGTTGATCAAGAATTTTCCGAACTGGCGAAAGCACAGGATATTATTCTCGCTAAACAACGCGGAACTCTATCTCAAACCACGTCATTTGTTCACATCGAAAAACTTCGGATTTTTCCGCAAACGCCTGCCCGGAGCGTTCAATCAGTTGGCATATCGGATAAAGGTCATGCGTTAATGGATCGCTAAACGCGAAGTACTGAGTTTTGTATATTATGAATTCGGCAAAAGTAACTACGAAGGCCAAAGAGATCATTTCCAAGGTCGTGAGGGACAGCTCGCGGCTGAGATATCTGGCCTATTTGGGGAGATTCGAAAAATGGCGTAAAGGCCGGACTGAGAGTTTCCCCGTATTTGAGAACAGATACAAGCTCTATGACTATCTTAACGGATCGATCATCGGCGAAGAGCCGATCAGCTACCTTGAATTTGGCGTTTCCAAGGGGGAAAGCCTAAAGTATTGGACCGAGATAAATTCGAATCCGGATTCGCGATTCTGGGGTTTTGACACGTTCTCAGGGCTTCCTGAAAAATGGGAAGTTTTTACCACCACGATCGAAAAAGAGAGCTTCTCGATGAACGGCAATCCGCCTGATATCCCGGACACGCGAAATACTTTTGTAAAGGGCCTTTTTCAGGAAAGCTTGCCCGGTTTTCTCGAGACCTTCGAGAATAAGGGAAGGTTAGTGCTCCACAACGACGCAGATCTGTACACTTCGACGATGTATGTGCTGTGCCAAACGCATCACCTTTTGAAACCGGGATCGATCGTAATGTTTGACGAATTCACGTCGGTCCTACACGAATTTCGCGCATGGGAAGACTATTGTGCCTCGTATATGCGGGAATACGTCGTTCTCGGAGCGACGAAGGGTCCCTACGACTATTACAGCCAGGTCGCGGTTGAGATGAAGTAGACGACGTTTTTGGCCGCCGCGGCGAACGTGCGGCAGTTGAAAACTTTCAAAGAAAACATAAGCGGCGGTTCCGGCGGAACCAACGTGAGCACCGTTATCTCGCCGCGATATCGTTAAACCCTTTGCCGCTGAAAAATGCGGCCACGGCGCGCATCATTCGCATTAACGCCCGGATGATCTTCGGGAAAAACCACACAAACGCGACCACGAATATCGCGAGGATCGACATGATAATGATCGGAGCGAATACTGCGAGAAGTGCTCCGACGAAGGCGATCACGTCTTCGACTATCGATAGAACCCAATTGGAAACAGGTTCGGGCGAGAGGTTGGCACCGACGCGGAGTGCTGCCTTCGTTCCGTGCGAACCGAACGCCAAACCGCCGCCGATCAGAGCTGCCGGAATATAATAGGTCGGGTCCAGATCATTTGTTGCCGCATAGGCAACCACGGCGCCGGCGGGTACACGAATGAACGTATGCACAACGTCCCAAACGCTGTCGACATAAGGTATCTTGTCCGCAAAAAACTCGACCAGATAAAGCCCACCGGCAATACCGATGATCCACCAGTTGTCCAACACATCCAGCCCGCCCGGCAGCTTGGTCGCACCAAATTTCTGCAGCAAACCGAGAAC
>CAZVDM010000325.1:0-1622 GCA_964625555.1 uncultured Chloracidobacterium sp. | reverse complement strand
GCGCAGACGATCTTGCAGGATTGTCCGAGGGTTCGTATGACACGATCATATTGAATTCTGTTGTCCAATATTTTCCAGACCAGGAATATCTTTTGAAAGTGTTACGAGGAGCTTTGAAGCTGCTAAAACCGGGCGGAAATATCTACATCGGTGACGTTCGCTCGCTACAGTTGCTAGATGAATTTCACACGTCGGTAGAACTCCGGCGGGCATCAGAATCCGATTCTTGTTCTGTTTTGATGGAGCGTGTTGAGGAAAGAGTCGATCGGGAAAAGGAACTTGTGATCGCACCCGAGTTCTTTGAGTCGCTTCGCGAGACGCTAAATCACATCAGTGGAGTCGAAATCACCCTTAAGAAAGGCCGCCATTTCAACGAAATTACTAAATTTCGATACGATGTCAGACTAATGTCCGGTACCGACGGGCATATTGCCCATCGACCAAATTGGCTTAAATGGAACGAGGATCTCTCGACGGTCGAAGACTTTCGGAACTATTTGAACGAAACCGCCGAGGACATTATCGCGGTCGCAGGTATTCCTAATCTAAGACTGCAGCCGGAGGTTGCCGTACGTGAGGTATTGAAAGGAAATCGGGCAACGCAGTCGGTGAAGGAACTTCGGAAAATGCTCAGCGATACCGGCATGCCGGGGGTGGATCCGGCGAAAATCTGGGAGCTAAACAATTTGCCTGATGTTTCGGTAAGTGTCCGTTGGTCTCCAGCCGGATCGGATCTTTTTGACGTGGTTGTCAGTCGCGGGGCGAAAATCGAATTCGACTTTAGTCAAATTCTGCCTTCAGGCCAAGTGGCAGACTCGTTCGCCCAATATACAAATCATCCTTTGTATAACGCGGGAACTGAAATTACCACGCAGTTGCGTACCTATCTAAAGGACAAGCTGCCGGAGTATATGGTGCCGTCTGCGTTCGTGCTGATTGACGAAATACCGTTGACTCCGAACGGAAAGCTTGACCGTGCGGCTCTTCCGGCACCCGAAAACGGTCACCGTGAGATCACAAGAACTTGTGTAAAACCCGCGAATGAACTCGAGGAGGCCGTCGCCGATATTTGGAACGAAATCTTGGGGATAGAACAAATTGGAACCGATCAGAGCTTTTTTCATGTCGGCGGACACTCTTTGCTTGCTACCCAACTTGTTTCGCGGCTACGTGCCACGTTCCGTGTTGGCATAAGCTTGCGCGAGGTTTTCGATTATCCAACCATTGAAGGGATCGCAGACCGCCTGGCTCGGTCTGAGGCTGAGCCGGGGCAGGTATACAAGATCGCGCAGATCATGAAGAAGGTTAAGCAGATGCCTGATCAGGATCAAGGCGAAACGATATTTCAGAAAGCACAAGCAAGATGACCACGCAGGGTACGGCAAAGGAACTAATACTTGAGACTCTGCTCGAGAGGGAGGGCATTGCATCCGCTCATCGATCGGCGATCCGACCGAGGGGCGAGTTGACCGATATTCCTTTATCTTTTGCACAGGAGCGTTTTTGGTTTCTCGACCAATTGGAGGGCGGCTCCCATTACAACGATCATCTGGCTTTACGGCTTAAAGGTAAGCTGAATAGGGAAGCTCTTGAACAAAGCTTGAACGCAATTGTCGTCAGAC
>CAZVDM010000324.1:0-1640 GCA_964625555.1 uncultured Chloracidobacterium sp. | reverse complement strand
GTGCGGCGTTCGAAGAGCTGAAAAAGTCGAAAGGGCAGATCCTGAACATCTCGGCGACGCTCCATTATTTGGCAACGCCGATGCAGATACATGTTTCGGCCGCAAAGGCCGGTGTCGATGCAATCACTCGAAATCTGTCGGTCGAATGGGGACGTCACGGAATTCGCGTCAACGGCATCGCTCCCGGGCCGATCGAGGACACCGAAGGCATGAAACGCCTGCTGATGCCGGAACTAAAAGAAAAACTGACGCGAAAAATACCGCTCCAGCGTTTCGGCCGCATCGCAGATATCGAGAATGCTGCGTTGTTCCTAACGTCCGACGCGGCAAATTACATCAACGGCGTCACACTGGTTGTGGACGGTGGACAGTGGTTGTTGGGGACGAGTTTGGGATAAGTTGCCACTAGCTTTAGCTAGTGGTTACTGACACAACTAACTGTCGGCTTTAGCCAAAAGCGCTCCCCGCAGATTTCGGCTAAAGCCAGGAAAATATCTCAATCTGCCCACTAGCTAAAGCTAGTGGCAACTCATGTCAGAAAGCAGGACGCCTACTAAGACTCTACGGCTTATTTGAGGCTGGCACTGGAACAACTTGCGGCGGCGGGGACATTTCCAAGTCGTCCTCTCCGTCTTTGGAATCGTAATCGATATCTTTCAAGATCATGTCTTCATCCGATTTCGTCTTTTCCCGCTTATCGAGGACGGCCCGGAGAACCAGCATTTTGGCTAAGATACGGATCTCGGTGCGGTCAAATGTGTCGGTCAGACTTTTCATCTTTACAAAATCCGACTTTGCCAGCGAATTGATCGTGCCGTTTGCCATTCCGAGTTCACGCGTCATGCTGCGGATCATATCGCCGCCGAACATGCCAACCTGTACTTCGCCGTCGGCGATCATCTCCTCTGCTGTATCGATAAACTCGGCGACCTTGACGAAGGCCGAGATCGTGTCGTTGGCACGCAGAATGGTCGATTCGAGCAGTGGAAACGCCTTTTCCGGATCGGCCTCGGCGTAGCCGGCGGCGAGCATCCAACTGTATAGAAAGTCCTGATAATTCTTCGGATTCGGATTTACCATCCGTTCGGCGTCGCGCATTATCTCGTCCGCCAGTTCCTTGTCACCAGCCTTAGCGACCTGAGCCGCAAGCATGCTGAGGGCCATGATCTTCTTGTCCTTGCCCTTGGTTTCGGAGATTATCTTGCGCGCCTGAGCGACTATTTTGTCACGCTCTTCTTTTGGCAGAGACCTGTTGGCGAGGCTGCCTACGTCATCCATCATCTGCTTTTCGATCTTTTCGCGAGCCTCGCGCGCCTTTTGTTCTTGTTCGTATGCTGAATTCGCGTTTGCGGCCAACGAAGAGTTTGAATTGCCTCCTCGATACGGAGCAGCATTGACAGCAATGGCCGGCATTCCCGATCCGACTCCGCCGCCCGTGCCGCGGCCGATCCCGCCGCCTCTTGCAGTTTTGAATTTCGCCCTGATCTGAGCGGCACGGCCGGGCGCGTATTTCTCGATATGGGCGACATAACCTGCAGCGGCATTAACACCTTCCTGGTCTGTGCTGTAAAGGATCGCCTGGGCAAAAACCTCGGCGAGATCACGCAGATCGCCGGCCGAATAGATCGGCTTTTTCGCAC
>CAZVDM010000323.1:0-1647 GCA_964625555.1 uncultured Chloracidobacterium sp. | reverse complement strand
TTTGTTTTGATAATAATTTCTAAAGTACTAAACGATTAGAATAAACCACCGTGTCATACCAAAACAAACGGGCCGCGAGACTTGCTGGTCTCACTGCCCGTTCTTCAACGACCCTCTTGCCGCGGCATGCGATCCGGATAATAGCTATTGCCAGCTATTCGGCGGCGGCGGTGCATTTTCAAATGTTGGCTGTCGGTTCTGAAACATCGGCTGAGGTCGACCCGCACCGAGGTAAAATCTCTTTCCCTCATCGCCAAACAAGAACCACAGGCCGTAAACGCCGGCGGCAGTACCGAGCGGAAACGACATTATTGAAACAATGCTTGCAACGATCCCGAACGTGCGGGCATTTGGCCTTTCTTTGAACATCTTGTAGCCTCCAAGGATCTGCGATCCTGCAAACACAGATGTAAATATTGCCGCAAATACGATCGCGATGATAAAAAAGAGACCGACGAATTTTTCGTCGCCGCGGGCACCGCCAAATATTGCCGCCCCCACTATGCCGTAGATAACGCAGATCATTAACATGACGGCTGCCTGCAATCCGCCGTGTGCCATCAAAAAAATGCCGACCAACCGGTTGTGTTCATTTGGTGCCATAATTCACCTGAGCGAAAGACCCTAACAACAAAATAAACGCAAATCGCCGGCGTTTAGTTGCAAAATTCGATCAGTCACGCTCGACGGCCATTGCCACCGAATTGCCGCCGCCCAAACAAAGGGCCGCGACACCGCGTTTGGCACCACGACGTTTCATTTCATAGAGCAACGTGGTCAAAACTCGTCCACCGGAGTTTCCGATCGCGTGACCGAGAGCGACTGCGCCCCCGTTGACATTGACTTTTTCGAGATCGAGGCCGAGTTCCTGCATCACACCTAGTGCCTGGACGGAAAATGCTTCGTTAAGTTCAAACAGATCAACGCTTTCCATCGACCAACCGGCCTTTGCCAAAACATTCTGCACGCCTTTGACCGGCGCCATCATGATCAATTTCGGCTCGATACCTGACGAAGCCCATGCAACGACTCGACCGAGCGGCTCAATCCCGGCGGCGGCCGCATTTTCGGCCGATGTAACGACCAATGCCGATGCACCGTCATTCACGCCCGGGGCATTGCCCGCCGTGACCGTTCCACCTTCTTTCTTGAAGGCCGGACGCAGCTTACTTAGGCTTTCGACCGTCGTTTCGGGCCTTACGGGTTCGTCATAATCGAGGATGAACGATTCGCCCTTTTTCTGCGGAATTTCAATGGCGATCATTTCTTCCTTAAAGCGGCCTTCTTGCTGAGCTTCGTACGCCTTTCGGTGCGAATTATAAGCAAAATCGTCCTGCTTTTCTCGCGATATCTGGTATTTTTCGGCTACGACTTCGCCGGTGTTGCCCATGTGCCAATTCTCGAACGGACACCACAGACCGTCGTGGATCATAAGATCGGTCGCCGTCTGATTACCCATGCGAAATCCGTCACGTGCGGTTTGCAAAGCATATGGAATGTTTGACATTGATTCCATTCCGCCGGCAACCACATATTCGGCATCGCCCAAAGCAATGGCCTGACTTGCGAGAGCTACCGCTCTGAGGCCTGAACCGCAGACCATATTGATCGTCAACGCCGAAACTTCGGGCGGAAGATCTGCCTTCA
>CAZVDM010000322.1:0-1647 GCA_964625555.1 uncultured Chloracidobacterium sp. | reverse complement strand
CAACGCCAAAACGCAAAACGACGACCCGGATATGAAGATTCCGGTCGTGATCACCGTTTACGCGGATCGTTCGTTCACGTTCGAAACCAAGACACCGCCCGCAGCCGATCTCTTGAGAAAGGCATCGGGTATTGCAAAGGGCTCAGGCAAAGCGAATCGCGAAAAAGTTGGTTCGATCTCGAAAGCTAAGATCGAAGAGATCGCCAAGCTGAAAATGGTCGATCTCAACACGTCCGACCTCGCCGCCGCTATGCGGACGATCGAGGGAACGGCGAAGAGCATGGGACTTACAATAGATTAAGTGAATAGTGAAAAGTGAAAAGTGAATAGTGTAGGAAATTCCGAACTTTTAACTTTAACTTTTAGTTTTTCACTAGGGAGGAAATCGAAAGATTTCCGCTAATACCTGGAGGTAAAATGAAAAGAGGCAAGAAATATCTTGCGGCTCTCGAAAAAGTTGAGCCGTACAAGAAGCATACGCTTGAAGAAGCCGTTGCTAAGTTGAAAGAGATCGCATTTGCTAAGTTTGACGAGACGGTCGAACTGACAATGTGGCTTGGCGTTGATCCCCGTAAGGCCGATCAGCTTGTTCGCGGAACGATCGTTCTGCCCCACGGGCTTGGCGGCACCGCAAAACGCATTGTCGTTATCGCTCAGGGCGACAAGATCCGTGAGGCTCAGGAAGCAGGAGCTGACGAGGCCGGCGGCGATGACATCGTCGATCGCATTAAAGGCGGCTGGCTCGACTTTGACGCACTTATCGCAACGCCCGATATGATGGGCAAGGTCGGTATGCTCGGTAAGGTCCTCGGTCCTCGAGGCCTGATGCCCAATCCTAAAACAGGAACGGTCACGATGGACGTGAAAACGGCTATCGAAGAGACCAAAGCCGGTAAGGTCGAATACCGCGTTGATAAGACGGGCGTTATTCATTCGCCGGTCGGCAAAGTGTCCTTTGACGACGCTAAACTCGCCGAGAACACCAAGGTGCTCATCACAGCGGTGATGAAGGCGAAACCAACCACAGCAAAGGGACGTTACCTTAAGAAAATTAACTTAGCCGCGACCATGAGCCCGGGCGTATTGCTCGACGAATTGGCTTACGCGTAAGTGAGGAGCGAATAGAGAAATGAAAAACAGAGAAACAAAAGCAAGAGATCTGGCCGCCCTCACCGAGTCGCTGTCTACGTCGAAATCCGCAATGGTCGTCAGCTTTACCAAGCTGACAGTGTCCAAAGATCAGGAATTCCGCAGCAGCCTCCGCGAAGCAGGTGCGAAATATCAGGTCGTTAAGAATACTTTGGCCCGCATCGCTGTCAAAGGAACGCAGTTTGAAGATACGACAGAGAGCCTCAAGGGCGTGACTGCGATCGCGTGGACCGACGGAGACCCGGTTGTTCTTTCGAAAGCAATTTCGAAGTTCATGAAGGACAATGCCGACATCTACACTTTCAAATCGGGTGTGGTCGATGGAAAATTGGTCGATCTCGCACAGTTGACGACGATCGCAAACCTTCCTTCGAAAGAAGAGCTTATTTCGAAACTGATGTGGGTGCTCAACAGCGGTGCTCAGCGTCTCGTTACGGTCATCAATGCCGTACCGCGTGACCTGGCCGTTGTGATCAAACAGATCGGCGACGCAAAACC
>CAZVDM010000321.1:0-1656 GCA_964625555.1 uncultured Chloracidobacterium sp. | reverse complement strand
ACAATACCGAGTCCCGCAGCGGTGCGGGAATGGTCGTGCAATCCGACGGCAAGATCGTCATGCTCGGCGGCGGTTCTGAGAGCGGAAGCATTCTCATTGTCGTGCGTTTCAACGCGAACGGTACGCTCGACACGACGTTCGGCACGAACGGAGTGGCAAATGTCAACTTTGGCGGCGCGGCAGAGTCGCCTGTAGCCATCGATATACAGCCCGACGGCAAGTTAATTGTATGCGGGAGAACCAGTGTTACAGGCGGCCAGGACGTCGGTGTGGCGCGGCTCAATCCGGACGGATCGTACGATCAGACGTTCTACGTAGGCGGCAAGGTCGTTTTCGGATTTACGATCAATGGCTCTTCGGCCGCTGACTGGCCGAGCGTCGTCAAGGTCGGCGCAGAAGGCAAGATATATGTGGCGGGCGGTTCAGGACCCGGCTTTAACCTCAACTATTACAGTCATTTAGCTAGACTAAATGCGGACGGAACGCTTGACCAGAGTTTCGGTACCGGCGGCCGGTTATTGGGCGGACTGGGTTCGGGAATTTATGGCTCGCTCCTGACCAACAGTGATGGAACCGTCTTTGTGGCCGGCAGTGCTTCGCAGCAATTTTCGTCAAACATATTCACCTATAAGATCGACAACACTGGAGCCACAGCTTGGTCATGGGGCAAATCCGTACAGCCGGGATGTTATATGAGTATCAATGCCCTGGCGAAGCAAACTGACGGCAAATTGCTCATCGGCGGCAGCGATCTCTGCCGTGCGGCGATCTTCCGATTAAATACTGATGGCACGGTCGACAATTCGTTTTCAATTACGCAGGTCGAGGGCACAATGAGCGTCAATTCGATGGCTGTCCAGCCTGACGGCAAGATCATTACTGGTTTTGGTTATCAATCGAATGGCGATGATGGTTTTTCGATGGCTCGATACTTTTCGAACGGTTCACCCGATGCCACGTTTGGCACCAACGGTATTGCTCGAATACGGGTTTTGAACGGCAGCGAGCGAGCTCGCGACCTGATAATTCAGCCTGACGGCAAGTTCCTGCTCGGCGGCGTCGTTTCACTGCAATTTACAGGAAACTATCGGTTTGGCCTCGTGCGATACAAAGGATTGTCGGTGCCGGTGACGACGCAGTTCGACTACGACGGCGACGGAAAGGCCGACGTCTCGGTATTTCGCCCGTCGGAGAACAAATGGTATATATTCCGAAGCAGCGATAACGGCGTCACCGAACAGATATTTGCCGTTTCGGGCGACCTGCCGGTACCGTCAGATTTTGACGGCGACGGCCGCACGGACATGTCGATCTATCGGCCTTCGTCGGCGGATTGGTGGTCGCTGAGTAGCATGACGGGCGGCCAGAACTATGCACACTGGGGCGAACCGGGCGTGATACCGCTGCCGTCCGATTTTGACGGTGACGAACGTACAGACCACATCTTTTTTCTGCCGGCTAATTCAACCTGGTACCGGTATGGTTCCACGGTTGGGGCGTCGTACAAGACATTTGGATTAGCAGGCGATAAGCCGGTCATCGGCGACTTTGACGGCGACGGCAGGACGGACGTAGCGATCTATCGTCCGTCGGACGGCAACTGGTGGTGGCAATCGAGCGTTGACAATGTCCAGCGGGCGACGCGTTGGGGCATCG
>CAZVDM010000320.1:0-1681 GCA_964625555.1 uncultured Chloracidobacterium sp. | reverse complement strand
GGCCGAGGATGAACCAGTGGTTGTCCTAGTCACGCATCGCAAAATCGCCGAGGACCCAGATGTCTTTAAAACGCCGCCAGTAAGTGTAGAGATAGCGTTCCTTTTCCTGCCAAAATCCGCGTGCCATGCCGATCCATGGCTGTTTGATGACAAGCTCGCCGACCTTCCCGGGCTCGACTGGATTGCCGTCCTCATCGAGAATATCGACGTCCATCCCCGGACACGGAGCGGGGAACGAGCAAGGCTTGATCGGCAGCAGCGGATTGCCCATTAGAATGCCCCCGGAGATCTCAGTGCCGCCGCTGTAATTGATGATCGGGAGTTTGCTGTCGCCGACCTTGTCAAATAACCACCACCACGGCGCCGGGTTCCACGGCTCACCCGTCGAGGCGAATGCGCGGAGGGAACTGAGATCGTGTTTCTTTGGCAGATCGTCACCGCAATTGGATAGCGCACGGATCAGCGTCGGCGAGATGCCGAGCACCTCGACCTTGTGCTTTGCACAAAATTCCCACATCCGGTCCGGTTGCGGATAATCCGGAGCACCATCATAAATGCAGATCGTCGCCCCGTTTATGAGCGCCCCGTAGATCAGCCACGGCCCCATCATCCAGCCAATGTCGGTGTACCACGATATCCGCGTGCCTTTCCCAACATCCGTCCCAAACGCCATATCCTGCGCCGCCTTGATCGGGAAACTCGCGTGCGTATGAGCAATGCCCTTCGGCTTGCCGGTCGTGCCGGAAGTGTAAAGGATGATGAGCGGGTCTTCGGCGGAGGTTGGTTCGATGTTGCAGAAACCTCTTGGATCGCCGTGATCTTCAATAGCAATACCAAATTCGTAAAACTCATCGAATAGGTCAATGTATTTAACTTTAGATTGCAGACTTAGTTCTTCGCAGTTGAAATCACTTTCCGGTAAGCGTCCAACAACGAATACTGTTTTCATCGTCGAACATTTCTTAACGGCTTCACGAGCGATTTCGAGAGCATCGATTTGTTTTCCGCGACGCGTTACGCCGTCAAAAGTAATTAATCCTTTTGTTCCGACTGCGTTCATTCGTGAAGCAATCGCATCGACTCCGTAACCTGAAAAAACAGGAACGGCGATTGCGCCAATCCGGTTGATCGCAAGGAGAATCTCGACCGTATCAATCATCATCGGGAGATGAATTCCTATCGCATCCCCTTTTTGAAAACCTTCGTGTCTAAGAATTCCAGCGTAAGTTTCAACAACACGACGGAGTTGTTCGTACGTGAGTTGCTTCGTGTCGCCCTCTTCTCCTTCCCAAATAACGGCGGGCTGATCTTTCATCTCGTCCGTCTGCCAGCGGTCGAGGCACGTTTCGGTGATGTTGAGGCCGCCGCCTTCGCACCATTTTGGGAACTCGATGCCGTCGGATGTGTCGAGCAGTTTTTCGTATGGCGGGTCGAATTTTATGTCGAGAAACTTAAGCACCTCGCCGGTGAATTTCTCTACATCGTTGATCGAATACGCGTATAGCTCATCCCACGTCGTGACGCCGACCTGTTTCATAAACTTTGTAAGCTGAGAGCGTTCGATAACGTCGGTCGTCGGTGTCCAGGCGATGGGTTGGTCTTCGAGGAGATTTTGGTCGTTCATATAACTTGGATTTGATTAAAAAATATCACGAAAAGGGCAGGTTAAAAACTTGTTGAT
>CAZVDM010000319.1:0-1762 GCA_964625555.1 uncultured Chloracidobacterium sp. | reverse complement strand
ACGAGATAGACGTAATCCTCAACACAAACGACGATCACGTGTTGTCCGGAATACTTCGCTTGATCGGGATGCTCAAAAATATCGACCGCATCTCCGGCTTCGATGTGAAAAACCACATCCTCGAAAGAGATTCCCCGGCTTTTCTTTAGCAGGTCGTTCTTATCCGGATTCCAAGCATAGGTTTTCACGATTTAAGATTACTATAGCGTGTGCCTATTGTCATCCACTATCTCCTATCTTCCTATCGTTTTTTGTACAGCACATCCAGTTCGTCGAGCCTATCGTCGAGAATGCCGACTGCGTTTGGTACTAACTGCGGATCGCGCAGATTTACGTTGAGAAACTTCTTAAGAAGATCTGACGGCGGGGCATCGAAGCCGTTTCGCATTAGGTCGAGATATTTTGGGACGAAGGTTTTTGGGTCTTTTTTGTATAGTTCGTAGTATTTGAGGGCGAGCAGTTGGGCGTAGACGTAGTTTGGGTAGTACATCGGGGCGTCGTATAGATGATGGATGTCCATCCAGCGCATTTTTAGTTCGTCTTGTTTGTCGTACCAGATCGAAAAGCGCGAGCCGACGCTTTTTGCGACTGCGTCGATATCGTCGGCACTCGTGTTGTCGGATCCTCCGACTTTGTCATATATCGCCTGCTCCATCGCGGCGGTCATAGTGTTGGAATAGAGAAAATTAGCGTAGGTCATGAACTGTTCGAGATAGTAGATCTTTCGTGCGGGGTCTTTTTCGTTCGCGTAAAGGTGATCGGTCATGACGAGTTCGTTAAACATCGCGAATGATTCGGTAAAATAGCTCGGGCCGTCGGCATATGCCGGACGGACCTTATTATTGCCCATCAACTGGAAATGGACGGCGTGGCCGGCCTCATGGGCAAACGCATCGAGGTCGTCAAAATAGCCTTCGTAGTTAAAACAGAAGAAGATGCTCTGCGGGCTGCCAAGAAATCCGTTGGCAAAGGCTCCGGGCACGCGGTTTTCTCCGCCGACGATGTCGAGACGTCCGTTCGCCGGATCAAGTAATGCCGCAAGTTCGCGGGAATATTCGGGGCCGAGAACGGCAAGCGAATCCTTGAGGATCTTGGTCGTGTCGGCGATCGAAAAACGAGGCAAGGGTGCGTCGGTCGGCGTGAAATTTCTGTCCCAATATTTCACTTCATCGTATCCGGACTGCTTCTTAACGCGGTCGACGCGCATTCGCTGAAAGCGTTTGTGCGTGTCCGCCGTGAGGGCTATCTTCTCGTACATGCTCCGCACTTCGTCAGTCGTCAGGAACATCTCGAAATGGACCTCGTCGGCGCGGTCCTTGTATTTGCGAACACGAGCTAAGCGGTTGGCCGTCTTAATGAGCCGCGTAAGCGAAAAGGCGTAGATGTCACGCTGCGTCGCCAGAGCGGCGTATGTTTTGCGAAAACCGTCTTCGCGCACCATGCGGTCGGGGCTGTTCGCGATCTCCTGGAACTGCTGATAAACGTCGAGCGATTCGCTTCCAGCCTTTACCTTGCCCCACTGTGTACGGTCGAGAGCCCGCTGAAACAGCTCTGCCGTCCAATCGCTAGCGAGCGGTTCGATCTCGCTCAACAGTTCCTCTTCTTTTAGCGATAACGTGTGCGGAGCATACCGCCGGGCCGATTCGATGACAAACGTGTATTCCTTGAGTGCAGGTTTTTGCGCCATAAACCGAGCCAGCGTTTTGTCGTCGATCCGCATCAATTCCTGGGCCTCGAAATCAACCCGCGCGCCGCCGCCATC
>CAZVDM010000318.1:0-1806 GCA_964625555.1 uncultured Chloracidobacterium sp. | reverse complement strand
GCTCCGGTCTGTTGGCATTCGACGATGTTCGCACGCGGCGTGTCGGCGGGCATGAAGATATTGGCTTCCATCCCGGCGAGTGCGGCGTAGGCGGCCATCGCTCCGGCGGCGTTACCGGCGGATGGAACGGCGAGTTTCGTCACGCCAAGCTCTTTCGCCATCGATATCGCGGCGGTCATCCCGCGTGCCTTGAACGACTGCGTCGGATTCTGACCTTCGTCTTTGATGTAGAGATCGAGTTTGATATCCAGGGACGCAGCCAGCCTGTCCACTTTGAATAGTGGCGTCCAGCCTTCGCCGAGTGAAACGATATTCGCCTCATCGACAACCGGCAACACCTCGCGATAACGCCAAAGCGAAGACTCTCGGCCGGCCAGCGATTCTCTAGTCAATCCCAGGGACGCACGTTCGAGATCGTACCTGACGAGCAAAGGCTTGCCGCACGTGATGCAGAGATTTTGCAGCGCATTCGCCTCGTGCCGGAGTCCGCACAGCGCACATTCGAGATGAGTGACGTTCATAAGATTATTTTAGCCGCAAAGAGGCACAAAAGACGCAAAAGAAAACCTTCTTTCTGCGCCTTTTGTGCCTTTTCGCGGTGAATTCCCGCTTCTACTTCTTAAATGCAAACTCCTTCACGAGGTTGAACAACGAGTTGATGCCGAGCGAGATCGTGCCGCTTTTCATTCCGTCTTTCCAGTTGTAACGCGGCGGATACCAAGCTTCGGCGGCGATTATGTTCGCGGTGTAGGTGCCTACGATTCTTGACACGCCGACCGTCCGCTTGCCGCTGGCGGTGCGAGCTGTAAAGGTCGACGCCAACGCATTGCCGACGCGCGAACCGAAGTCACGTTTTTTGCTGCGATAGAAATGGCTGTCGATCTTTAGGGCCTCGTCGATGCCATAGATCGCCGTGTTTCGAATTACGTTTCTACCAAAACTTGACGCGAATCTCTTGCCAAATCCTTTTGAGGATCTCTCCCACTCCTCAGGTTCGTTCCTAATTGTCGAGAATCCTGAGCTTGCCGCAACCCCGACCCAAGCAAACGGGCCGACAGTGTCATTGACAAAGCGTTTGAAGCGCTTTTCAGCGGTCGGACGAACGTACGATGCTTGATTGCTGGACGGTGTAGTCTGTGCCGAGACCGCGAATGAGCTGACAGATGTCAGCATCAAAATGAAGATTAGTTTTTTCATAAATAGTCGTTTCGACTTGATCGCCAATGCGGATTCACTTAGTGAGCATTGGTTTGAGAGCTTTGTAAACATTTTCGGTCATGATTCTGGATCCGTCGGCGTTGGGATGGATTCCGTCAGCCTGATTAAGCTCCTTTTTCATCGCCACACCGTCGAGCAGGAACGCCAGAAAATCTACCTTGTGCTGAGTCGCAAGATCGGGGAAAAGGGTTGTAAATTCACGCGAATAATCACCGTTCCCCGGCGGTGCCAGCATGCCGCAAAGGAGCACTTTGACGTTCTTGGCCTTAGCCTTACGGATCATTGTGTCGAGATTCGCCTTTACCTTCGAGGGCGGCACGCCTCGCATGAGATCGTTCGCACCCAGTTCGAGGATCATGACCTTGATGTTATCCATCTCGAGTACCCAATCGATGCGTTCAAGGCCGCCGAGCGTCGTGTCGCCCGAGACACCGGCGTTTATCACCTCAAAATCGTAACCGTCTGCCTTGAGCTTTTCCTGCAGAAGATACGGATACGATTCCTTTTCGAGCAATCCAAAGCCGGCCGTCAGGCTGTCGCCGAAGGCAACGATCTTGGGCTTGTTCGAGACATTCTGCGGGACCGCTA
>CAZVDM010000317.1:0-1839 GCA_964625555.1 uncultured Chloracidobacterium sp. | reverse complement strand
AACTTGGATTTGATTAAAAAATATCACGAAAAGGGCAGGTTAAAAACTTGTTGATTCGCGATCGGAGCACAAAGTACAATTGATATGGAACTCCTACGGTCAAAACCACCCAAATGAGCAAAGTAAAACTAGACGACAGAATTGAAAATGCAATGAATGCGTTCTTCGAAACAGAACCCGCACACGGTTCTCTGACGATGAAATATGGCGTTCCTGATGAGCTGGTTATTCCGGTTCAACAGCCCTTTTCGGAGAAAGCGAGTCGATGGTTCGGTCTTTTGAGGGAGTTGCTTCTTTTCGGCCCGGGTTCGCTCTTTCTGTATTTCATAACTCTGGCAATGATCTTCTTCTATGCGGAATTTGGGATCCCATTCTACGGGCTGTTTATGCTCGCGACTGCCGCATTTATGACATATGCCGGCGCGGGAGATATTCGGAATACGAAGAATCTCGCTGTTCCTGCGACAGTTATCATTGTCGCGTCTGCAGTCGCAGCTATCAGATCCGTTCTTCCTGTGCCCGTTTTCCTAAGCCCCTATTTTTCGTGGGCGATCTATTCTTTTCCTGTCGCTTTGATCGCGGCGAAGCTGGTTCAGATGTGGCTTGCGGAAAAAGAATAGAAGTTTTTAATATTGCGACTAGCGGCGGTGCCTATCGATGCCGCCGTTTTGATTTTTAAATAGATTTACGGCTATCTTATTTTCACAAACTATTTTTGGAAAACATCATCCAAACTTTGCGGTTGACTGACTTTGACGACAGGGCCGCAAAGAGGAAACTATGACCGACAATACATCTTCGATCCAGCTTCCGAATAACCTTTTCGCCGGCAAAACGGCGATCGTGACGGGTGCCTCTCGTGGTGTCGGGCGGGCGACGGCATTGCGGCTTGCGGAGGCCGGGGCGAATGTTGTGGTCAATTATTTAAGCAACGATGCTGAGGCGTTTGAGACGGTTGAGATGTGCAAGAAGAAAGGCGTCGGTGCGTTCTCGGTTCGTGCCGATGTTTCGGAGTTTGCCGGGGCTCAGGAGATCGCCAGACAAACGCTCGAACGCTTTGGACGCATCGACCTGCTCGTGTGTAACGCCGGTGTCTGGGACGGAGCCGCGATCGAGGACATGTCCGAAGAACTTTGGAACAAGGTCATCAATACCAATCTCAAATCGGCTTGGGCGATGACAAAGGCGTGCGTTCCGGCGATGAAAAAACAGGCTTCGGCGGCGATCGTAATGGTCTCGTCCACCGCCGGGCAGCGAGGCGAGGCTGGTTATTCTAATTACGCCGCGTCAAAAGGCGGCCAGATCTCTTTCACCAAGGCCCTTGCAAGCGAACTTTGCCCAAAGATCCGCGTCAACGCGGTCGCTCCGGGCTGGATAGAGACCGCGATGGTCCGTCCTGTTTTCGAAGACAAGGTTTACGAACAGAGCGTCATCGATTCAATACCGCTCAAACGGATCGCTACAACCGACGACATTGCACTGTCGATTTGCTTTTTGCTCTCCGATTGGTCTCGCCACATCACCGGCGAGATCCTCAACATCAACGGCGGAGCCGTCCTCTGCGGTTAAATCGCAAATTGTGACATTTAGCACAGCATCGGCTCCGCGGGCGTGATATGCAGTTATTACGGGCATTCGTGCGCGAATAACGTTATGAACACCTCCAGCCTAGCCGAATATCAAAATCATTTTAGTGCCGTCCCGACGAGTTCGAGCTACGTCGAGAACCTGATCGGCAACACGCCTCTTCTGGCCGTCCATTTTCATTACAAAGGCAAACGCCGGACGATATTTGCCAAGGCCGAGCACCTCAATCTGACGGGCAGCATCAAGGACCGC
>CAZVDM010000316.1:0-1924 GCA_964625555.1 uncultured Chloracidobacterium sp. | reverse complement strand
CGGCCGATGGTCGGCGGGATCTTGTCCTGACGCGCCAGTTTGTTCATCGAAACGCCGAAATGACGAAGGAACGACGGCAATTCGTATTTCTGACGAGTCCTCTCTTCTTCCTTCTCGCGCTTGCGAATGCGCGTGCGTGCGGTAGTTGCAACTTCATCGGACGGCACTCCCAGATTTTGCAATACGTCGTTCAGCACGCTGCGTTCGTCGTTCGACAGAACGTAAAAAATATCGCTGCCGTCGATCACTCGCCGCCCTTGCGAACGCGCGCGATCCATGGCTCGTTTGAATAACTCGGTGGTTTCCGGAGCGATGCGAAAGCCGCTGCCCGTGTGTTGACGTCCGCTCTCCATTCGCTTTTCGATCAGCATTTTGACCGACCGCGGATCGACCGCCAGATCACGCATTGTGGATGTGAAAAGGTCGTCTTCCTCAAATGCGACTGCGTGCAGAATATGCTCGATCGAAACGTAATTTTGTTCGCGTTTTTTGGATTCGCCCAATGCGGTCTCCAAAACGCGTCTGCCGCTTTCGCTGAATTTATCCTTGTATGCGTCTATATCTGCCATATAAATATTGGTAAAACTAAAATATTCGATGCGGCCACAGGGAAGGGATTTGCCTAAACAACATCATAACACTTCGACGCATGCGCCGAAAAGACATTTCGACAGAGAGCGCTATTCGCCCGCCGAATCGGCCATCGCCTTGCCGACCTGAACCCTTGCAGGGCGGAGCAGTTTGCCTCCGAATCTGTAACCACGCGAATATTCAGCAACGATCTTGCCGTCATTTTCCGTGTCCGCTGCGATCATATCCACAGCTTCGTGCTGTTCAGGATCGAAAGCCGCTCCGACAGACGCGATCGGTTCGACGCCGACATCGATAAGGGCACGTTCGAAACTGCGTGCGGTTCCGATCACACCGTCGCGCAAATGTTCTACCGATGGGTCGGTCTCGCTAGCCGCAACTGCCAGATTTAGATTGTCGAGTACCGGCAGCAAGGTCGTCAGAAAATTGAACTGCGCCTGTTTACCTCGATCTTCGAGGGTTTTCATCAAACGGGTTCGCATCTCGGCGGTCTCTTTTTCAAGGTTCGCCTTCGCTTCTTCAAATTTGACCTGAACACTGCCGAGTTTTGTCTCGGCCGCTTCGCGACGTTCGGTCTCGATCTTGAGCGCGGCTTCGAGTGCGATCTCGGCAGCCGATCTTACCGTCTCCTGTGCCGGCGGATCGCCAGCCACGCGTTCGCCATCGGCATTGAACCGGCGTTTATCATTGACCGGAATGGCCTCACCCTCGTTTTCGCCAAATTCAATCTCTTGCTCGTTCATTTTCTTTTTCTTAAACATCTTAATGCACGAGGTACGCACGTTATTAATCGCGTACTTCGCAATATAAATAATACCATTCTACGGCCGCATTTCGTCCATGCTTACGCGCGAGCCTCTGCACCGCTCTCTACCGGCGTAAATTTCATCTCGCCGTTCTCAGCGGAAACACGGACCGTGCTGCCGCTGACGATATCGCCCTTTAGCAAGCTGACAGCTAACGGATTTTGCACCAAGGTCTGGATAGCACGTTTCAGCGGCCTTGCTCCGTAAACAGGATCGTAACCTTCCTGAATTATCAACTCACGCGCCGAATCTTCGAGTTCGATCGCGATGCCGCGTTCGTCGAGATTCTTGCGCAATTTTTCGAGCTGGACGTCGATGATCTTCGCTATCTCATCTCGCGTAAGTTGTGCAAACACGACAATGTCGTCGATGCGATTCAAGAACTCAGGCTTGAAATGGTTCCGCAGCACTTCGAGAACATCTTTCTTGGTGTCGCGATCGGCAAGCGGATTCTCGGTCGCGGCCTGTATTTCGCGCGAGCCAAGATTTGACGTCATGATCAGGACCGTGTTCTTGAAATCAACAAC
>CAZVDM010000315.1:0-1938 GCA_964625555.1 uncultured Chloracidobacterium sp. | reverse complement strand
AACAACCCCAGATCGGTTCCCGCAGGGGCGATAACCTGCAAAAGTCCCAGGGGAAGTTCGAGCCGGGCCAGCAATTCGCGATCCCAATCGCCCTTTTCCGCATTAAACATCTGCGTGGTCGTGGCATTGGTATATTCCGCAACCTTTTTTCCGGTCAGGAAATAGTTCAGCAAGTCCGGAAGCAAAAGCAAGCTTGTCGCGGCACCCAGCTGTCGTTCGGAATGCAATTGATAAAGCGTGTTGAAATTCTGAAACTGGATCCCGGTCTTTTCAAAGATCTCCCAACGCGGCACGCAGGCGAATACCTTTGCCATAGCATGTCTTGTGCGATCGTCACGGTAGCAAACCGGATCGGCGACGAGATTCCCGTTCGCATCGAGGAGGCCGTAATCAACGCCCCAACTATCGATACCGAGACTCGCGATCCTGAGCCCAAGTTCGTTTGCTCGCTTTCCGGCCGCCTTCAAACCGCTTTTGATCTCGGCAAGAATATGCTGGAGATCCCAACGCAGATTTCCGTCAATTTCCCTCGGCGGATATTGAAATCTGTGGATTTCCTTGAGCAAGAACTCATTCGCATCGACACCTGCGAGAAATACGCGTCCGCTACCCGCACCGAGATCAACTGCGATAAAAAGTGGGCTCGTCATCGGCCGTAAGATCGAATTAGACAATGCCGGCAGAAATTCCTTTTTGTGCCGGTCTTTCGACCGCTTTTTGATCTCGATAGCCGCTCGCACGAAATACCGCGACCGGATCGATCGCTCCGCCGTCCCGTTCCCGTGCAGCGGCGAGGATCGGAGATACATCTGTAACAAAAGCTTCCTTGAGTGTCGCAAGTGCGGTAATCGCATCGCCATTTATCTGAGCCTCGCGCAAACGTTCACGGTCGACGAGATGTGCCTGCACAAACGCCCTTGAGATCTCGATGGAACTGGTTATGAGCGATTCGATCGGGTCGGTCACATTGTGTGATTGATCGAGCATGTAGGACGGGTCAAATCCTTCGACATTGCTCAACTCCGCGTCAACCAGCTCATTAAAAATAAGGAAAAGCTGAAACGGTTTGACCGAACCGGTGTCGAGATCATCGTCGCCGTATTTACTGTCGTTAAAGTGAAATCCGCCGAGTTTTTTGAACTGAATAAGCCTGGAGACGATCTGCTCGATGTTAACGTTAGGTGCATGGTGTCCAAGATCGACAAGGCACGAAGCCTTTTCACCGAGTTCTTTGGCACAAATGTAATTTGTGCCCCAGTCGTTAATGACGGATGAATAAAATGAAGGCTCAAAGAACTTATGCTCGATAAACAGTCGCCAGTCGTCCGGTATCGCCGCGTAAATCTCACGCATCGAGTCGAGATAGCGTTCAAGCGAAAGGCGAAAATTTGATTGACCGGCAAAGTTACTTCCATCGCCGACCCAGACGGTCAGGGCCTTCGAACCTATCTGCTGGCCAATCTTAATGCAGTCGATATTGTGTTCAATGGCTTGTCGTCGAGTGGCGGCGTCCTCGTGTGAGAGGCTGCCGTATTTGTAGGAATGCTTCTGACCGACTTGATCCTGAAATGTGTTCGAATTCATCGCGTCGAATTCGAGGCCGTGTTCTTTGGCCGCTTTGACAAGTTGACCGACATCCTCAGGTTTGTCCCACGGAATGTGGAGCGAGACGACCGAGGTCGAGCGGACGAGTTTGTTTATCGTTGAGCAATCCTCGAGCTTTTCAAAAATACCGCGAGGCTCACCCTTTCCCGGAAACCGCGCAAAACGTGTCCCGCCGGTGCCGACACCCCACGACGGAACGGCAACCTTCAGCGTGCCCGCCCTCCCGATCAGCGTTTCGACATCGACGCCGCGGCGAAGCAATTTCTTTCCGAGATACTCAAGGTCCTCAGCGAGCCAGTCACGCTTAGCCTTGTTTTGTTCAGCGATAAAATC
>CAZVDM010000314.1:0-1946 GCA_964625555.1 uncultured Chloracidobacterium sp. | reverse complement strand
TGTGGTGAGTTATTGCAACTTGCGGCCACATAAAATAACCCGCTAAACAGCAAGAGTGTCAGCAATGATCTATCGAACTCTGTGCTTGTTTGGCATAGAGTTTTTTTGATTTTGAGAGCGTTTTGTGATGAAGGCTGAGGTCTCGCGGATAATTCTGTTTGTCGATGATATCGAAGAAATGTCGGCGTTTTATGGCGGTGTTTTGGGCCTCGATAAATTGCCGGGCGATGACATTGGTTTTGTTTGTTTCGCGGCCGGCAGATGCGAGATCTGTTTGCATGCATTGCCTGAGCAATATCGCTCCGAGGGTGGCGAATATCCGAAACGCGAGGACACGTACGTTAAATTCGTGTTTCGCTCGGACGATGTAGAGCGTGACCGTAAGTATCTGATAGAGAATGGATTGCGGATGAACGAGATCGTCCGATACGGCGAGATCGATCTGTGTGACGGGGCTGATCCCGAAGGGAATATTTTTCAGATAAGCAGCCGATAGTAAAGGGTTTTATGAGCTTGAGTTTCTTAGATCTGTTGAAAGAAAAGATCATCGTCTTTGACGGTGCAATGGGGACGTATTTGCAGTCGCTGAGTTTGCCGATCGAGGAGTGGGGCGGGCCGAATTTTGAGAATTGTTCGGAAAATCTGCTCTATACGCGGCCGGACGCGATCGAGACTGTGCATTCGGCGTTCTTGGATGTTGGCTGTGACGTGATCGAGACGAACAGCTTTGGCGGCAGCGAGGTCGTGCTGGTCGAGTTTGGTATTGCGGAGAAGACGTACGACGTTAATTTTAAGGCTGCGGAACTGGCGAAACGTGTGGCGAATGGCTATTCGACCATCGACAAACCGCGTTTTGTCGCCGGTTCGATCGGGCCGGGAACTAAGCTGCCGACGCTCGGGCATATTACTTACAACGACCTGAAAGACGCGTATCGCGAACAAGTCCGCGGGCTTGTGGATGGCGGTTCGGATCTGCTAATGGTCGAAACTTGTCAGGACCTGCTGCAAACCAAGGCGGCTCTTGCGGCTATTTTTGAACATTTTGAGAAAACGAAGATCAAGCTGCCGGTGATCGCTTCGGTTACGATCGAGATCTTTGGGACGATGCTCAACGGAACCGAGATCGGTGCGGCGTTGACGGCGCTTGAGCCTTTTCCGATCGACGTCATCGGCATGAACTGCGGCACCGGGCCGAAGCACATGGCCGACAGCTTCCGGTATCTCTGCGAAAATTCTCCGATCCCTGTCTCTGTTTTGCCGAACGCCGGTTTGCCTGAGGTGAAGGACGGAAAGCAGCATTACGACGAGACGCCGGAGAGCTTTGCGGCTCAGGTCGAGCATTTTGCGAATGATTTTGGAGCGAATATTGTCGGCGGCTGCTGTGGGACATCGCCAGAGCATCTTCGGCAGGTCGTCGAGCGTCTGAGAGGTATTTCGCCGAAGCAGCGTGATGCGAAACTGACGCCATCGGCTTCGTCGATCTATTTTCAGCAGCCCTATACGCAGGACGCTTCGTTTTTGATCGTCGGTGAGAGGGTCAATGCTTCCGGTTCTAAAAAGATGCGCGATCTGCTCGATGCCGAGGATTGGGATGGCCTGGTTTCTCTCGCGAAATCGCAGGAGAAAGAGGGAGCGCATATTCTCGATGTCAACGTCGATTTTGTCGGTCGAAATGGCGTCGCCGATATGCATGAGCTGGCTTCGCGGCTTGCGACGGCGGTGAAGATCCCGCTGATGTTCGACTCGACCGAGTGGGAAAAGATGGAAGCCGGCCTGGAACACGCCGGCGGCAAGAGTCTATTAAATTCAACAAATTACGAGGACGGTGAAGAGCGGTTTCTGAAAGTTCTCGACCTCGCGAAACGCTTTGGTGCGGGCGTTGTAATAGGTTTGATCGACGAAGGCGGCATGGCCTGGCTCTGGAACGTGGCAAGCGGGCGCGAGAT
>CAZVDM010000313.1:0-2038 GCA_964625555.1 uncultured Chloracidobacterium sp. | reverse complement strand
TCATCACTTTCACTGGCATTTTGCTCCGATCCATGCTCATATTTTACCACGAAATTGTTAGTATCCGGCAGGATTCTTCTGATGCCACGCCCACGCGCTTTCGATGATCTTTTCGAGTTCGGCGTACTGCGGGTCCCAGCCGAGAACCTCGTGTGCTTTGGCGGCGTTGGCGACGAGCCGTGACGGGTCGCCGGGGCGGCGTGGTGCAATAACGGTTTTTATCTCAAGGCCCGTGACGCGGCGGGCGGTTTCGACGACTTCGTTTACGGAATAGCCGCTGCCATTGCCGAGGTTGATGAATTCGGATGGCCTGCCGGCCCGCAAATGATCGAGCGCCAGCAGATGAGCCTGGCTGAGATCGGAGATATGAATGTAGTCGCGGATCGCGGTGCCGTCCGGCGTCGGATAATCGTCGCCGAATATCGAAACGTGCGGTATCTTGCCCTGTGCCGCAAAGAGAGCGAGCGGGATGATATGAGTTTCAGGGTCGTGATCTTCGCCGCAACTGCCGGCAGCTCCGCACGCGTTGAAATATCTGAGAGCGACGAATTTCAATCCGTATGCAATGTCGTACGCTTCGAGTGTTCGCTCTATCATGAACTTCGTCCAACCGTACGGATTGGTCGGCTGCTGCGGATGTTTTTCGTCGATCGGTACATATTGCGGCTCGCCGTAGGTGGCGCATGTCGACGAAAAGACAAATTTCTTGACGCCGCGTTCCATCAAAACTTCGAGCAAGTTGAGAGTTTCGACGAAATTATTTTGAAAATATTTCTGCGGGTCCTCGACCGATTCACCGACATACGCGTATGCCGAAAAATGCATACACGAATCGATCTCATGTTCGGATAAGATTTGGCGGATCAGTTCTTTGTCACCGACGGTGCCTTCGTAAAACGGCACGTCAGCATGGATCGCGTCTCGATGACCGTAAACCAGATTGTCGATCACGACGGGCGATTTGCCGCTTTTTCTTAGGTCCTCTACGGCGACGCTGCCGATGTATCCGGCCCCGCCGGTAACGAGTATTGCCATGCTATTTTTCCGCGGCGGCCGCGCCATTCATAGATATGCTGGCCTCGGGCAGGAATTTGTTAAATATGTTGCGGATCTGCATTTCATCCTTAGAAGCGACCGCAGCCTGAAATTCGGTCAATATTTGAGCCACCTCTTCTTTGGAATAGGTCGCGATCTTGCCGATAAAGATCTTCGGGTTTCGTGTTTTGAGCAGGTTCTCACCGGTGATCTCGAGTTCCTCGAACAGCTTTTCGCCGCTGCGAATTCCGGTAAACTGAATGTCGATATCTTCGTACGGCGTCAACCCCGAGAGTCGGATCATGTCTTCGGCGAGGTCGAGTATCTTGACCGGCCGGCCCATATCGAGGATGAATATCTCGCCGCCCTCGCCCAACGCCCCGGCCTGCAAAACGAGCTGCGATGCCTCGGGAATGGTCATAAAATACCGCGTCATTTCCTTGTCAGTGACGGTGATCGCCTCGCCTTTTTGGATCTGTTCGCGAAAGATCGGCACGACCGAGCCTGCCGATCCGAGCACATTGCCAAATCGAACAGCAATGTAATTTGTTGGATAAATATCGTCCAGCTCCTGTACGACGATCTCGGCGATACGCTTTGACGCTCCCATGATCGAAGTCGGATTTACCGCCTTGTCGGTGGAGATCATGACAAAGTCCGTCACACCGAATTCACCTGCGAGTGTCGCCAGTTGACGCGTAGCGAAGATGTTGTTCTTGACCGCTTCGGCAGAGTTTACCTCCATCAGCGGCACGTGTTTATGGGCGGCGGCGTGAAAAATAACCTCCGGCCGATATTTTTCAAATATTTCGCGCATCCGCGATTCGTCACAGACATCAGCGATCAGCGGGACACCGTTGATGTCGGCAAAATCGTGAGCCAGTTCTCGGCCGATCTGAAAAAGGAAAAACTCAGCACGTTCGACGAGCAATATCTGCCTGGGCTTATAATTAGTGATCTGGCGGACGAGTTCCGAGCCGATCGAGCCGCCGGCGCCGGTGAC
>CAZVDM010000312.1:0-2071 GCA_964625555.1 uncultured Chloracidobacterium sp. | reverse complement strand
GCCGAGATGTTCAGGATCTGCCCTTTCGACTTTTTCAGCTCTTCGAACGCCGCACGGCAGACATTAAATGTTCCCTTCGTGTCGATATCGACCACAGTCCCAAACCCGTTCGCCGAAAGCTGATCGGCCGCACACAGAAAATTGCCCGCTGCACCGTTTACAACAATATCGATCTGCCCGTAGTGTGCCGCTGCCGCCGCGATCGCTTTTTCCACGGCTTCATAGTCGCGAACATCCGCCGCAAACGTAAAACATTCGCCGCCTATCGCTTCGATCGTTGCTTTCATCGCTTCGAGATTTTCGGTCTTGCGGCTCGTGATCGCGAGCTTGGCGCCATGCTCAGCAAACGCCCTCGCCACGCCGCCCGTAATACCAGTCCCGCCGCCTGTTACAAACGCAACCTTACCCTGTAAAATGTTATCAGCAAATATTTTGTCCATATTGACTTCGGATTTTAGCAGAGAATTGGCCACAGATGAACACGGATAAACACAGATTTAGGAATTTTCGAATTCGATGCAATCTACTGCGAATTATCTTGTATTTATCCGTGCTTATCTGTGTCAATCTGTGGCTAATTTTCGTTTCTTCTTGCTCAACCAAGCCAACGGATATGCGAACCCTCGTTCCCGCCGAGACGCTTGTTTATCTGGAGACGAATGACCTTGCCGCCGCTTTGCAGCCGATAGTCGACGCCAAGCCTTTTATGGAGGTGGCGAAGACCAAGCCCGATTTTTCCGCTCTCAAAGGCGTGCAGCTCGCCGTCGCCGTCACCGGTTTCGAAACGAGCGAAGAAAAACTAACCGACGAACACAGTGTCGGCCGCGTCCAGCCGCGTTTTGTCGCGGTCGCCGATACCCACGCGTGGAACTCGAACGCCGTCGCCTTTGCCGAGAAAAAGCTCGGCAGCTTTGTCGCCAACATATACGACAGCGAACCAACCGTCGAAAAAACCGACAAACACGGCGGCAAATACTTCACCTGGGCCGCCACCGACGGCCGAAAAGCATACGCCCTGGTCATCGACAGCATCATCTATTTCGGCAACGACGAAACGTCAATCGAGAAATGCCTGGCCGTAAAACGCGGCGAAACCGACAGCATCCAAAAAACCGGCAAGATCCCCGTCGCGTCCCCAGAAGTTCTCGCATCCGGCTACGTCTCCACCGACGGCATCGCCCAAATAGCAGCTCTCGTCGGCCTAAAATTCGCTAGCGAAGCCGCCGACGAATCCGAAGTCCAATCCGCGATCGCCGGCATCTTGCCTCAGTTGATCAGAAACTCGATCACCGAAGTTACATGGATGTCGACAAAAACAGAGAAGGGAATCGAGGACAAATATGCGATTGGGATGCCGGCGGAAGTTTCACAGGTTTTTGCTGAAACCATGTCGTCCAACAGCGGTTCTGATATTCAGAAGGAGGCCCTTGACCGCCTAGTTTCTCAAATCCCGGCTGACGCTGAAAGTTCTACCCGATATAATCTGCAAGATCCACAAGTCGCATGGCGAAGTGTTGTGCTAGTAGCTCAGAGTCGCTTGGATTCGGTTGGGGCTAACGTGATCGGGGTCCTAAGCGGAGCCTTGTTTGATCCGTATGGTGTGAAGGATTCGGAATCGTTCCTATCATCACTGGGAGGCAAGGACGGGAGGAGTTCAAATATTGTCACCGTGAAAATGGATCCCGATAGCGAAGAGTCGATCATGCTCTCGATGAGCGGAGATTACAAACGAACCCAGAAATCATTCGTCAACGAGATGAAAGCGACGCAGTTTGGCGAGGACGGGTGGAGTCGGTGGAGCACGACAGATGGTGATATTCAAGTGCTATTCGAAGGTGGTTTTATTTCCCTTGGCGCGAATGACGAGATCAAAAAATTTATCAGCACACGGGGGAATCAAACACCCGGAAGCCTAAAGCGGTTGGCTGATAGTGGGGCTGCTATCGCAACGATCGGGCGTGACACAACCACCGGTCCTTTTCTGATTAATTCTCTCGCCCGCGAGGTACACGGCGGTTCAAAGGTCGTATCAACATACTTCACCGAAACCCGCTTCACAAAAACCGGCATC
>CAZVDM010000311.1:0-2099 GCA_964625555.1 uncultured Chloracidobacterium sp. | reverse complement strand
CACCGGCGACGACAAGAGCTGCCTGCGGCTTTGCCGTAACGACGCGAAACTGCTCGTCATTGAGCTCACTCTTATATCGAGTGAGTTTGCCGGGCAGGGATCTTTGATCGCGTTTTATGACATAGCGTGCCATAGTATCATTTATAGCACGCTATGCCAGGAGTTAAAAGCGGCTTGTTAGCGCCTGCGGCCGCCGGATCGTGTTGATACATGTCCTTGGGGAGCAATGGCGGTTCCTCCCATGCTAATTTGGCTGCTGCGCGATTGCAGGCCGGTCGTGAATATATCAGGATTCTTGTTGTTCAAGAGACTAACATTCGTTCCAATGTAATTGCCTTGAACGGCATTTGAAATTGACGTGAATGTTGACTGCTGTTGGCCCATCATTCCTTGAATTCCAATCGTTGGTAGCCTGTACGCCGTCCGATCGCTATGGTCGCGAACTACGCGACCACGGAGAACCGTATTCCCGCTCGGATCACTCGGATCGACCGCGACACTTGAGATCGGGCCTCTGTTAACCGAAGCGGACGACTGTGTATTTTGTGATCTGTTCACTTTCTGAGCAGATGCATCAATAGAGAAAATGAAGAAAAATGCTGAAGCGATAATTGCTGTATAAATGAGTCTCATTGTATCTCTCCTTTTAGTTGATCGCGGGCGTTACAAAATGAATAAATGCCGCCCGCGTAATGGTGACGCGAGCGGCAAGAGATTTTGCGAAAAAGACAGTCTAAAAAAGATCAGCCCGGCCGATGACCGGGCTAAGTCTAATTATCGACCGATCGTTCAGGCAGTTGCCTTTTTGTGATCGGCGATCGCCTGTGTTGCGCATTCGTCGCAGCAAACCGTGATCACTGTGCCGCCGACCGTGACCTTGACGCCGCCGTCTTTGATCTCCCAGTCGCATACCGGACATTTTGATTCAGCCATTTTAGTTTCCTCCTTGTTCTTAATGTATGAGAATCTCGTTCCCATGTTTACGAGAATAAGGTGGCGGAAAATTTCACGCTATCAGATCCTTGCTCATTTCACGCAATCGCTTGTTTGTAACTTTTTTGCGAAATTCAGAGGGCGTTTCGCCAAATTCGCGGCGAAAAACGTCGGTAAAATGGCTGTGGCTCGAAAATCCGAGATCGAGAGCGATTGTCGTCAGAACGACGTGCGGATCGGCGATAAGTTCGAGGGCGGCCCGCAAACGGAGCAGCGTCAGATAGCGGTGAACGGGCAAACCGGTCTGCTGCTGAAAGATGCGGGCAAAATTGAAAGGCGATGAGTGGACCGCAGCGGCAACGTTGTCCAGTGTGACCGATTCGGAGATGCGCGATGCGAGATAGGTTTTCGCAGCTTCGGTGCGATCAGAGTGGTCCTCGGTGGTCGATTGGCGGCGTTTCGGCTTCGCACCGTTTTGTTCAAAGGCGTCTTCGAGAACATCGGCGATCAACTGCAATCCCGTAACATCTGCCCACAGCGGTTCGAGCGGCTCCGCGTCCTGCGATTCGAGACGGCGGACGAATTCGCGGTGCCGCCAAAAGATCTCGGGCCGGCACGGACCATTCAAAAACGGGAACGGCTGGTCGGGATGCTCGTCAACGGTCGGGTCGAGCTCGCGAACAATATCGGTAAGTATTGACGGAGCGATCGTAAACGTCGTGCCCCGGTCGCCGTGATCGACGGGATGACTTACCTGATACACCGAGTCCTTCGAGAAAAAAGTCGCCTGATTGACGTCGGCCGTAATGCGCCGTTTGCCGAAGTGTTTCGAAAACGCTCCGTGCCGCATCAGCACGATCGAATTGATATCTGAATGCTCCTCGGCCGACCTCGAGCAGCTTGTGTCGCGGCAAATATAGTCACGAACGCCCAACATAGGACTGTCATAGAGAGTCCGAAATGTGATCAGTTCGTGTTCGATAGATTTCGAAGACATTATCTAGCAGCCGTTGACGGCAAGGGCCACGCCCGATTTTTTTTTGGAAGTCTGGCTCCCATCGCTTTGCCTTCCGCCGAAGTCCACTGCAGGCCATTAAAAAGCGAGGTCGACGGTCCGGCGAGCCGGCCATCCATCGGTGAACCGCCGACGGGAACCTCCATATCGA
>CAZVDM010000310.1:0-2103 GCA_964625555.1 uncultured Chloracidobacterium sp. | reverse complement strand
ACTTATTCGCAACGCGATTTACATCGTCGAGCGTTACAGCATTGACCATCGAAATATAATCGTTAAAGTATGAATCGGGCAGCCCGTAAATTACCAGATTTGCTAGCTGATTAGAGATCGCACCAAGGGTTTCAAATCCGGCGGGATAACGGCGGATCAGGCTCTGTTTGTTGTAATCGAGTTCTTTCTGCGTGATCGGTATCGCACCGCGAATGCCGTTCAGCTCTTTCATCAGCTCCCAAACCGATTCTTTGGTGACTGCCGTCTGCATATCGCCGCCGGCACGGAATGGCCCGGCACCACGTCTGAATTGGAATCCGCTGTTGGCACCGTAGGTGTAGCCCTTGTCTTCACGCAGGTTCATCGAGATTCGGGACGTGATCGCTCCGCCAAGGACTGCATTCATCACCACGACCGGCATGTAATCAGGATTCATACGGTCGATGCCAACCTGGCCGACCGACACCACGGACTGTGCCGAATTTGGCCGGTCAACAATGAAAACGCCTGTCCGATCAAGTTTCCGTGCCGGTGGAAGTGGCTTTGCACTGCCCTTACCGCTGCTTGCCCAGCCGGAGAACGACTTTTCCAAACTTGCCTTAAGTGCACCCTTATCAAAATCACCAACGACGATCAATACACCATTCTCCGGACGAAATGTATTCTGATAATAATTGACAACGTCGTCGCGGCCCAGAGCCTTGAGCGTCGTTTCATTATTGTCGCGTCCGTATGGATGGTCGCCGTAAAGCACCTTGTTGTAAACCGTGTTGGCGATCGCATTCGGATTCGATTTCTGCTGCCGCAGGCCGACCAGCGAACGTGCCCTAAGGCTTTCAAACTCGGTTGCGGGGAATGTCGGATTCTGAACCACATCCGCGTAAATATCGAGAGCCTTGTCGAGATTCTTGGTCAATGTCTGCATTGAGACATTTGTCGAATCCCAGCTTCCGCCGATGTTCAGGTTGGCTCCGATCGATTGCAGTTGATTTGCGATCTCGACGGCCGAACGCGTTTTGGTCCCGTCATCGACGAGCGACGTCGTCAATTGGCCAACGCCTGTTTTGCCGTCGGGTTCGTTTGCCGTTCCCGATTTGAACACGAGGTTCATCGAGACCATCGGCAGTTCTTTCTGCTCGACCATCCAAACTTCGAGGCCGTTGGCCATTTTGGTCTTTTCGATAGCCGGCAGCGATAATTTCGGGTCCGGGCCCGGCTTTGGCAGCAGCGCAGCCTGTGCATCGATCTTTGCCTGGTCGCGTTTTTCGCTCTTGACCGAGGTCGGCTGATTAGCGGCATTGTTGCCGCGTGAGCCTTCGGCTCGCTTCGGATTGTAGGTCATAACGAGCCGGTTTGCCGTGAGGTATGTGTTGGCAACACGCTGAACATCGGCCGCCGTCACTCGCGTGTAACGGTCGAGGTCCTCTTGAAAATAATTGGGCTTTCCGACATATCCCGCATAATTCGTCAGCTGCGAGGCCTTACCAAGAACTGTCTGCAAACCAAAAATGGACTGCGATTCGATCGAGTTCTTCGCACGCATGATCTCATCCTCGGTCGGAGGAGCCGCCTTTATCCGATCGATCTCCGAGTTAATTTCTTTCTCGATATCGTCGAGAGATTTGCCCGGCCTTGCGGTTGCTTGAATTTGAAATGTGCCGGCAATTTCGTTTGTACCGTTGAAGGCTCCGATCTGCTGTGCCATCTCCTTCGAATAGATCAGATTGCTCTGCAGACGCGAGCCGCGTCCGGACGAGAGGATGTTGCTCAAAATATCGAGAGCTGGCTCGTCCGGGGCAAACTGCCGGACGCTGTGCCAAACCATATAACGCCGAGGGAGCGGAGCGAGGCTGTCATCGACGCTGACGCGTATCTCTTTGTCGAGTTTGGGCTGTTCCGGATTCGGGCGTTTGATCTCATCACCGGGAACGACTTGGCTGAAATACTTCTCGACCCATTTCTTGGTCTGCTTTTCGTCCAGGTCACCTGAGATCACGAGGATCGTATTGCGGGCTGTGTAATACTGCCGGAAGAAATCCTTGACGTCTTCGAGCGATGCCGCTTGCAGGTCTTCGAGCGATCCGATCGTTGTCCAATTGTACG
>CAZVDM010000309.1:0-2141 GCA_964625555.1 uncultured Chloracidobacterium sp. | reverse complement strand
CAGACCACCGCAACTTGGCCGGGACTGATCATAGTATTGACGGGAGTGCCGGTCTATTTCATTTGGAAAGCTGTGTCGGGGAAAAAGGACACAGCAGAGCAATCTTAGTTAAATCAACCTTAGGAGGTTTTCATGTCACTTTTTGCGACTAAACCAATTTCAAAGATCATCGCCGAGGCTCAGGAAACAGGCGAACATACTCTGAAGAAAACATTGAGTGCTCTTGATCTGACAATGCTCGGCGTCGGAGCGATCATCGGTACCGGTATATTTGTTTTGACCGGCCAGGCGGCCGGAAAACATGCCGGCCCGGCCGTTATCATTTCGATGATATTGGCCGGTATAGTCAGCGCGTTTGCGGCTCTTTGCTATTCGGAATTTGCAGCCAGCGTGCCGATCTCAGGCTCGGCCTATGCCTACGGCTACGGCACCTTGGGTGAGTTCATTGCCTGGATCATCGGTTGGGACCTTATTCTCGAATATGCATTCGGAGCCGCTACGGTCGCCGTCGGTTGGTCCGGATACGTGGTCAGCCTCCTTCAAACTCTTGGCATAAACTACCCCTTGGCTTGGGGAGCACCGCCCGGAATGGAGATCAAAGATTCTGCGGGTGCCGTGATCGGACATGGGATCTTTAACTTGCCGGCTGCGCTGATCGCCGTCGGCGTGACCCTTTTGCTTATAAGGGGTATCAAGGAGTCTGCCAGCTTTAATTCGATCATCGTGTTGGTCAAGGTAGTTGTCGTCATTTTGTTCATCGTTGCGGGTATAGGGTATGTCAACACGAACAATATTGGCATCGGCTGTACTGTTGGAAGTCCAGGCTGCGCCGAGTTCATGCCGAACGGATTCAGCGGTGTCGTGACGGGTGCGGCAGTTATTTTCTTTGCGTATATCGGTTTCGACGCGGTTTCGACCGCCGCCCAGGAAGCAAGGAATCCGCAGAAAGACATGCCGATGGGTATCCTTGGTTCGCTCGCGATCTGTACGGTCTTGTATATACTGGTCGCGGGTGTCATGGTCGGAATCGTTGATTACAAAATGCTCACGAACGCGGCGGCCCCGCTGGCAACTGCTATCGATGAAGCGTTAAAGGCGCAGCAAGGTACGACCGTCGGAATCATGGGGACGATCCTCGGTTACTTTTCGACCTACATCATTAAGATCGGAGCTGTTCTCGGCTTGAGCTCAACTATGGTCGTAATGACCATGGGCCAACCGCGTGTTTTTTATTCAATGTCGAAAGACGGTTTGCTGCCGGCATGGGCGGCAAAGATCCATCCGAAATTTCAGACGCCGCACATCACGACCGCTATTACCGGTGTGATCGTGGCGATCCTTGCCGGCTTTGTACCGATCAGTCTGCTGGGCGAACTCGTAAGTATCGGGACGCTCTTTGCATTTGTGATCGTCGGTGTCGGTATCATTATTTTGAGGTCGTCAAACCCGGCTCTTGATAGACCGTTCAAAGTGCCTCTTTCGCCTTTCATTCCGATCGCGACGGTTCTCTCCGCTGCATATCTGATGAACAGTCTGCCGCTCGATACATGGATACGACTGATCGTCTGGATGTCGATCGGACTCGTCATCTATTTTGCCTACAGCTATACCCACAGCAAGATCGGTATCGACGAGAACCGGGGAGGTGACGAAGGCGAATCCAATTATACGCCGCCTATCGCAGCCGCCATCGCGATCGTCCTTGCGATGGCGTTGACCGTGTGGCAAGTGTCGCACCTTGTGTGGATCGAAATGGCGGTTCGGCTATTTGCCTGGGGCGTAACCGGCGTTCTGGTAATTGTTTTGATGTATGGAAAGGGCGACCGCAATGCGGCTCGCAGCTCCAGCACTCGAAATATCGGACTAATTGCCACGCTCGCTAATCTTGCGATCTGGATAGGAATTACATATTGGTTCTTCGTCCATTACGCAGAGTTACACGTCGCTAAATAGTACGGCCCGCTTTGGTGCTTGCCGCAGAGGTCACGGAGTTTGTTTGAATTCTCTGTTATCGCTGCGGCAATTTTTATGTCCTGACATGCATAACAAGCTCGTCAAATGGCTGATCGTTCTCGGTGTCGGTGCCGCGATTGCCGTGATACCGCCGCCTGAGAGCGTGCCGCGTGAGGCTTGGACGCTGC
>CAZVDM010000308.1:0-2151 GCA_964625555.1 uncultured Chloracidobacterium sp. | reverse complement strand
CGCTCCGACCGTGTGCTCAATTGGTGTTGGCGATTTTTGAGGGCCGCTCAGGTGAAATTGAAAGATCGGGTCTTTATCAATCAATGTGGTGTCGACAATACGACATTCGACGACGATCGGAAAGATGATACGAAACGTCGGGAATTGGCCGCAGAATTTGGCTTTCCTGCTGACGCCCGCTTACTGCTTTATGCAGGCCGAATTTCACCCGAAAAGAACCCCGATCTGCTGATCAAAACGATCTCCCGACTGAGCAAGAGCGAAAGGTATGACTATCGCCTGCTCGTCGCCGGAAGCGGTCCTAGTGTCGAGCATTTTGCTGAACAATCGGACCGGCTAGCGCCGGGTCGAGTCCACATGCTCGGTCAGATCGCCGACAAGGGAAAACTCGCTGATCTCTTTGCTAATTGCGATGTATTCGTTCATCCGAATCCTCGAGAGCCGTTCGGCATCACGCCTCTCGAGGCGATGGCATCGGGTTTACCCGTTGTCGCACCAAATTCGGGCGGACTGCTATCGTACGCGAACGATACGAACTCGTGGCTTTCGGAACCAAGCTCGGCAAAGTTCGCGGCTGCGATCGAAAGTGTCTTCGCCGACAATTCGATTCGCAAATCAAGGATCGGTGCCGGCATCACGACGGCGAACCGGTACGACTGGGACACTTCGACCGACGCGTTGTTCGAACTCTACGATCGCATTTACGGCGAGTTTATCGCGAGTCCGGAACTATTTGATTACACGGCATCGCCCGCGTCCACCAATTTTGCAGGTGCTTTGACGAAATGTTAAACTCCCACTTCGGTATTTACCCGCGGGGCCGGAGTTTATGAGCAAAGCCGTCAAATCGGTCCACATCACAAATTACTACCACAAGAACTCCGGCGGGATCAGCACCTCTTTCAACAACCTCCTCGCTGCCGCAGAACGTCACAAACGTGAGGTGCGCTTGATAGTACCGGGCGAGACCGAATCTGTCGAGGACGTTAACGAATACGCGAAGATCTACTACGTCCCCGCAAGATATTCGCCTGTCTTCGACAAACGCTACCGAGTAATGATGCCTTGGCAGTACATGTTGAAGGATACGGTCATTCGCCGCATTTTGCTCGAAGAAATGCCCGATTTCGTCGAGGTCACGGACAAGTACACGCTCAGCCTACTCGGGGTAATGATCCGCACTAACAATTTCAAGAAACTCGGCCGCCCAATGCTTGTTCATTTTTCCTGCGAACGGATGGACGATAATATCAGTTCATTCCTATCGTCTAGTTCGCTCGCGAAATGGTTCGCTCGTCGCGTCATCGGCAATTATACGATGCCGAATTTCGACTATCACATCGCCAATTCGGCCTACACCGCTGAGGAGTTTTACAACTCGCTTTCGACGAAAACGAATCCGCACCGGTCGTTGAAATTTCTGAATGCTTGCTGGAGATTCTTCAAGGCTCCCCGTGTTCCGGCGTCCGAACGGGTTTTTGTTTGCCCGCGTGGTGTCAATACCGAACAGTATTCGCCCGATCGCAAGTCGGACGAGATCCGAGTGGAGATGCAGCGGCTCGCGCATATTCCTGACACGGCGACGATATTGCTTTACGCCGGACGTCTGTCACCGGAAAAGAATGTCGGACTGTTGGTGGATATGATGAAGATCTTGTCCAAAGATCCTGAACACGATTTTCGTCTTCTTGTTGCCGGTGCGGGGCCGCAGGCCGAATGGCTGCAGAAGCAAGCCGATAAACATGCTCCCGGCAAGATCATTCAGCTCGGACACCTCGACAAAGATCTGCTGGCTGGATTCTATGCAAATGCCGACGTCTTTGTACATCCTAATCCGCGCGAACCGTTCGGCATTGCGCCGCTCGAAGCGATGGCGTCCGGTATTCCGACGCTTGCCCCGAACGCGGGCGGCATTTTGTCGTACGCAACAAACGAGAACGCCTGGCTCGTCGAACCGAACGGCGAAGATTTTGCCGCTGCGGTCCGCGAGATCGTTGGCGACGACGAATTGCGGGCGCAAAAAGTGGTGAACGCCCTCGCAACAGCACTCGAAAACACGCGTGAGCGTTCGACCGACCGTTTGCTCGAGACTTACGATAAGATCTACGAGGATTTTCAGTCCCGCAACGAACTATTTACTGACATTGCGGC
>CAZVDM010000307.1:0-2170 GCA_964625555.1 uncultured Chloracidobacterium sp. | reverse complement strand
CGGCATTTTTGGCATCTTTGGCCACGCTGAGGCCTCGACGCTGACGCAGCTTGGGCTGTTTGCGTTACAGCATCGCGGTCAGGAAGCTTGCGGCATCGTTAGCGTCGATGGTGACGAATTGCTGCAGCAGCGTGCGATCGGACTGGTTGCTGATGTTCTAAATCCGTCGGTTCTTAAGAAACTTGCTGGCTCGAGTGCGATCGGTCATACGAGATATTCGACGTCCGGCAAAAATACGATCGATGAAGTCCAGCCGTTTTCGGTCACATGCCAGCACGGCAAGATCGCTGTGTGCCATAACGGCAATCTGCCGTTTGCCGCTCAAAAGCGAGAGGAACTAGAAAAATCAGGAGCCATTTTCTCTTCGACATCGGACACAGAAACTATACTTCATGGCATCGCTCGCACTCCGGCAAAGGACGCGGTTGATGCGATCAAGAAAGTCTTACATGCTACCGACGGGGCATTTTCATTATTGTTTTTGACGCCAAAACAACTGATCGCTGTTCGCGATCCGCGTGGGTTTAGGCCAATGGTCCTTGGTAAGGTTCAGGATGCCTGGTGCATCGCAAGCGAAACCTGTGCGTTCGATCTGATCGATGCGAAATATGTTCGCGAGATCGAGCCGGGCGAGATGCTGATCGTCGATGCTGAAGGGCTGCATTCGTCAATGCCGTTCGAGCGGAAGCCTGTTTCAGTTTGTACGTTCGAACATGTGTATTTTTCGCGGCCTGATTCGACGATCTACGGTAAGTCGGTCAATGAATCACGCCACAAAATGGGCAAGCGGCTTGCCGCCGAGCATCCGGTCGAGGCTGATCTTGTTGTACCTGTTCCGGACTCGGGCGTTGCCGCCGCGATCGGTTATGCACGTGAATCGGGCATCAATTTTCGTCAGGCGATAATTCGCAATCACTACGTCGGACGTACATTTATCGAGCCTTCGCAATCGATCCGCTCGTTTGGTGTAAGGCTCAAACTGAATCCGATCAAAGATCTGATAAATGGTCGCCGGATTATTCTCGTTGACGATTCGATCGTTCGCGGCACGACGTCGAAAAAGATCGTCGAGATGGTCCGGGATGTCGGGGCGACCGAGGTTCACATGCGGATATCATGCCCGCCGACGGCACATTCCTGTTACTACGGAGTCGATACTCCGCACAGAAAAGACCTCATAGCGTCGCGTATGACGGTCGAAGAAACCTGCCAATACATTGGTGCCGACAGCCTCGGCTATCTCTCGCTCGCCGGCATGCTCGAATCGATCGGCCTCAATACAAACTCGACCTGCTCTGCCTGCTGGACCGGCAAATATCCGACGCTGATCGCGAACGGAAAAGCTGCCTGACAACGCGAACCTTTCAATCTTCATCCAAATAACGTAAACTGGTCTTCCTCTCAGATACGCGATAAATCGCGCACTCTGAACAGTGGGGGCGACAGGCTTCGACAGGGGCTTGTATAGATCTTTGAATGCACGTCGGGCTTTGCACAGGTGAGCTCGTTAAAAACACTTGATGCGAAACAAATGCTAATCAAGAATTAGCTCTTGCTGCTTAGTTAACTCTAAACCAGAAGTGTCTTACCGGAAGCCTAGCCTGATGCGACCGGATAAGGCATAACAAAATTCAGGCTCGGGCGCGTCCACCACCTGCGGACGCGGCTTAAAGTTAGCCGGGTTAGCTGTCGGAGAGGTCTTGTCGATTCATCTGCTCTCTGATGGCGAAAATTAAGTGAATCGACTAAACGTGTAGATTTTACTGGTCGCAACCTTTGGATGCGGGTTCGATTCCCGCCGCCTCCACCACACTTTTTCTTTAACAGCCAACGAAATAACTCTTTTCCAATACAAGAGAGCAGCACGGGATATTAAATCTTTCGTCCTGGCTCTTTTTTTCGTTGACCTTCATCAAAATTTCACCTATATTTTCTAAATCAAGCCGTAATTTTATTCGTTCGATCCACGTCTGATGTTTGAGCGCTTTTAAGTGTCCATCGTTGGTTAGGAGAAGGAATGATGTATAGGAAACATATAGTTAATAATTTGCTGCTGGCTGCGAGCATCTTTTCAGCTATTCTAATTGCTTGCCCGAGAGGAACTGTGGCACAGGATGAGATCATTCCCCCACCACCTAGGCAGAGTGGAGCAACCCCTGATACGACAGAT
>CAZVDM010000306.1:0-2214 GCA_964625555.1 uncultured Chloracidobacterium sp. | reverse complement strand
CCGACATCAAAAAGGTGCTCGGCGAAAATATGCTGCGTGCGATGACCCAAATGGAAAAGGCCGGCGGGAACCGACGAATCTCCGGCGACGGCAGTTTGAAAAAACTCGCTGCGCCAAAGGTTAGCGGCAACTAGCCGACTCCCGATCTATACTTGACTCGTAAATCCGTTGAGCGTATAACTACTCGCGTAATCTCTCCGAACAAGGGAAAGGGCTCGAGCCGCTAACTGTGTTTTGATGCAACAGTTGGCGGATATTCTCGTAGGATACGCATCTTTTTTTTCGAAAAGGAGAACGGAAATGAGGAACTTGATTTTGACCATCTCGATGCTCATCACAGCAGCATTCATGTTCACGTCGTGCGGGGCTCCGGCGGCCAACAATGCGAATGCCGGCAACAAACCTGCAAATGCGGCAAGCACCGCCACTGCGCCGGCAGCCGACAAGGCCGCGACCGAGGCCGACATCAAGAAAATGATGGTCGATTTTGCCACCGCACTCAACAAGGGCGACGTCGATGCTCTCGGCAAAATGTACTCTGACGATTACACTCTGATCGACCAAAACGGTGCCATGCAGACAAAGGCTGCGCGTATGGAAATGATCAAGTCGGGCAAGGTGAAGATGGAAGGCATGAAATTTGAGGATCTGAAGATCAAGACCAATCCGGCCGGCGACGGGGCCGTGGTTACGGGTCATGTGAGCGGCAAAACGACGGTGGACGGTAAGTCTGAAGACCGAAATTCGATGGTCACTTGGGTGATGGGCAAGATGAAAGACAAGGGCTGGCAGTTTGTTAACGCCCAGATAACGGACATCAAACCTGGAACTGCAGCGAAGCCTGATGATAAAAAGGCCGACGAGAAAAAGCCTGACGCCGCACCGGCAGCCACTAAATAATTCGAAGTTGAACCATACCATTTGGGAGGAGAGATCCTCGCGAAGCTTATTCGCGCTCTGACAAGTTGGATTTCCGGGCGTTTGAATTGAAAGGAGTAGACGATGAGAAAATTACTGATGATCATTTTGGCAATGGCCGCGACAGCTTTTTCGGTTGCGGCGCAATGCAGTGACGCTGACAAGAAAGCACTCGAAGCGTTTGACCGAGCTTGGGGAATCGCCGGGGAAACCGGTGATAAAGTTGCGCTATTGAACATTTACGCCGATGATTATATCGGATTGCCCGGCATGCAGAACAAAACGGACGCAATCGCCGGGACGATGAAGACATTTGAACGTGACAAAGCTAATCCGGCCGGTGCTGATAAGATCACTCATGACAGCTATGTCATCGCCTGTACGCCAAACACAGGCACCATCACACATCGGAACATTATTACAACGCCAAATGGCACTGGCGGAAAGCCCGAGACATTTTGGACCCGCAGCGTACATTTTCTCGAAAAGCGCGGTGGTAAATGGCAGGTAGTCAGCAACGCCGGACATGACATGAATGACTATATGATCCTGGGCTATCTGGAAAATGATTGGAACAATGCCGGCATAAAGAAGGACAAGTCGTGGTTTGAAAAATATTACGCCGATGATTACTCAAGTGTCAGCAGCAGAGATGGAAAGCTGTACAACAAGAAAGAAGACATCGCATCGCTAAACGATCCGGGCGGTGATGATTGGGCTGAGATATCGGAAATGGATATCCGAATCGACGGCAATAAGGCCATCGTTACTGGCGTCAATCATGTAAAAGGAAAGGACGATAAAGGTATTGCATATGACCGCAAGATCCGGTTTACGGATACCTGGATCAAACGCGACGGCCGGTGGCAGGCTTGGGCTACGCAGGGAACAAGACTGCCTTAGTATTTAAAGCAAAGGTAAATAGAAATAAGGCAGGATCGGACGCGTGTTCCGGTCTTGCCTTTTGTTATTCGCTCGTTTGCAGCCCTGCGAGCATCGCTTCGGCCTGGTCGATCCTTTCGAGCGGGAAGTTGCGGATCATTTCGCGAAAGGCGTCGCTACGATCGTCGCGGCGGTTTGGGACTCGCGTCCTAGGGTTTCGCCCCTGCGGGCTGCACCCTTGGCTTTATGAGTACGTCGCCGTTGGCGACAAAGGGAAAGGCGGCCGAAGCCGCCTATGTTTGCTGCTGATTATCAACTGCGTTCGCTATTCGTCGGTATCTTCGTCGCCGGAATATCTTGGTAGATAGTTGCGGGGCGAGTAGTTTACTCGGCGGGTTTCGCGGAGGCGGTTGT
>CAZVDM010000305.1:0-2234 GCA_964625555.1 uncultured Chloracidobacterium sp. | reverse complement strand
GGCGGCAAGAGCGTGCTGAATATGTGCGCGAATAACTATCTCGGTCTATCGGACGATCCGACGATCGTTGCGGCGGCGAAGAAAGGGCTTGACGAATGGGGTTTTGGGCTGTCGTCAGTACGGTTTATTTGCGGGACGCAGACGATCCACAAAGAGCTTGAGGCGAAGATCAGCGAGTTTCTCGGAACTGAAGACACGATCCTTTATACCTCGTGTTTTGACGCAAACGGAGGGCTGTTTGAGACGGTTTTGGGCGAGGGAGACGCGGTTATTTCGGATTCCTTGAACCACGCCAGCGTTATCGATGGGATTCGCTTGAGTAAAGCCCAACGCTTTCGTTATGAGAATGGCGATATGGTCGATCTTGAGGCGAAATTGCAGGAAGCTTCGTCGGCAAGGTTCAAGATGATCGCGACCGACGGCATTTTTTCGATGGACGGTTTTATCGCGAAACTGCCGGAGATCTGCGATCTGGCCGATAAATACGACGCGATGGTGATGGTCGACGATTCGCACGCGGTCGGATTTATGGGCAAAACCGGACGCGGCGTTCACGAGCATCACAATGTGATGGATCGCGTCGATGTGATCACCGGAACGCTCGGTAAGGCTCTCGGCGGGGCCAGCGGCGGTTATACGAGCGGTAAGAAAGAGATCATAGATCTGCTGCGCCAGCGTTCGAGGCCGTATTTGTTTTCAAATTCGGTTGCACCGCCAATTGTAACAGCGGCGATCGCGGCGATCGATATGCTCACTGAATCGACCGAACTTCGCGACAAATTGATGGACAATACGCGATACTTTCGCGAAAAACTTTCAGCGATCGGCCTCGAGATAGTCCCCGGCGAACATCCGATCGTGCCGGTGATGTTCGGCGACGCCGTGCTGGCGACTAAGATGGCCGAGGCGATGCTGAAACGGGGCGTTTATGTCATCGCGTTCTCATTTCCGGTCGTACCAAAAGGGAAGGCACGGATACGGACGCAGGTTTCGGCTGCGCATTCGCGCGAAGATCTGGATTTTGCGGTTGCGATGTTTGCAGAGGCGAAGGCGGAAATTGGGATCTAGATGTGTGATAGGATATTTATATGATCAAAGACTTTAATGCGGTGTTGACTCGTGAAGGCGACTGGATAGTGGCGCAGTGTCTTGAAGTGGATGTTGCTTCCCAAGGTAAAAGTGAGAGCGAGGCTATGGAGAATTTAAGCCAGGCATTAATGCTCCATTTCACGCCGCCTGTTGCAACGCTCCACCCAACGGTTCGGCATTTTGAAATGGATCTTGCCGCGTGAAGCCGATCAGATACAACGAACTTCGTCGAAAACTACTACGTGCGGGCTACGTCGAGGCGAGTCAGTCAGGTAGCCATGTAAAGTTTGCCAAGGAGACCGAAGAAGGAATCCGCACAGCAATCGTTCCCAAACATAACGAAGTCTCCAGCGGAACATTGCGAAGTATTCTAAGGCAGGCCAGTATTTCTGAGAAAGACTTTCAGAAACTTTGATTTGTAACGCAGAAGTAAAAACTACTCTTCCCGAATTGATATGGAGTCAATTGTCGCCTTTCCATATTGCCAATTCCTAAATACAATTGAAATTGCAAGGACCGTTGCCAATGCTGGTAGTATCAGGCCGTAGTAGTTGAGGTCAAAGCCGGACGATAAACAGCCTCGATTAAAAATCTCGAAAAAGTAGATCGTTAGCAGTACCAACGGTGTCAGGAGTAGATAAAACGCACCGAGGACGAACCTTCGATATCTAAAAAGAACGAACAACGTTGCAGTAGAAATTCCGATACATAATCCGAAAAGAACCCCGTGCCAGAAACCTTCGTAAATCGATTGCTGAGCGATTCTGTCGTTCTCTCCAGAGTGGACGTCGCACAAGTTGTAGCCTGCAAATCACTCTGAAATGACAGAATGATTAGCAGGCTACCTAAGAATGGAACGTATTTTCGGCCCATTGCTATTCTGTGCCGCTTGTCTAGAAGCAACTATGCCGCAGCCTGGACCTGCTTGGTCAATGCATCTTTTGCCTGACCAACCACGGTTGCAAATGCCTCGGGCTGTTTGACCGCGAGGTCGGCGAGGACCTTGCGGTCGAGTTCGATCTCGGCTAGGTTGAGGCCGTGAATGAACTGTGAATATTTGATGTCATTCAGGCGGCACGCCGCGTTGATGCGGACGATCCACAGTTTGCGAAAATCACGCTTTTTCAACTTTCTGCCGGTGTAGG
>CAZVDM010000304.1:0-2356 GCA_964625555.1 uncultured Chloracidobacterium sp. | reverse complement strand
GATACATCACGAGAGCGTCACCGCAGTTCTTGGTCCAAACGCTCATAAATGGGCGATCTTCTTTGATCGCTGAAAACACCGCTGCGCCGACCGAGTTGATCAGGAACAGCGACAACGACATAACTGCAAGCAGCCAGACAAAGCCTGTCACCTCTTGGCGTTCGAGTATCACCTTCGGCGGGCCAAATACCAATGAAACGATCTGCGCGGTAACGAGCACGCCTATCGAGGCAACCATCGTGTTGATCGCGATGGTCAGGTTCTTGATCGATACGCCCTTGCGTTTGAGATTAAGTGATGCAATAGCGCTGTCGATGACGGCTATCAGCAACGCGATCTCGCCGCCATATTGGATCAAAGCAATTATGATCAGCGCGTCCGAGATCGTCAGGTGGATATTGATACGTGGAAGCTGAATTCGCAAAAAGCAGCTGCAAAAGACGGTCAATGCGGTCAGTGCTATGACGCCGCCGTCGATACGCTCAACGGAAAGGCCCGCCAGAGCCCAGCCGAAACCAAATAAGGCAAGCGGCATCAGTATTGCCGTAAAGAGGTATATGTATTTTTCTTTCTTCTCCATTTCGGCTGGAATTAGCCTCTCAAGATCGACGGTCTGAAGTTGCTTGGTTGCGCTGAACGGGCGTAGTGCGGAACGCCGAAGGAACTCGGCAGTTCTTATCTTACGTTAAACTTTGTTTTTTGCCAACAAAAATCTTCGACATTCTGAGGATTTTTTGACAGCCGCTACCATAGCTCTTAATGAGCCGGTGATCAATGGAAGCACGATTCGAAAAGATCCGTGCGTCCGCCTACAGTTGTCAGGGAGAATCAAGCTGCGTTCGGCTTTTAACGCCGCGATCCGGTTGAATTCGGAGGCGAAAGCCGCTTTGACGCGAATATTGGAAAATTGCGCGTTCCAATGTCCGTGATAAGCTCTCTTGCCTCCAACATTCAACCGATTCGCGACTCCTTGCAGCGCACCGGCGCATGCATATCCCCGTTTTCGGCGAGTGCCGATCGCATGTCAGATCTTCTGCTCCTGTCAGGCCGTCCACGAGCCTTCGGGTTCGAGCCAGGCAGATCTCAACTCTCGTATTAGCAATGGCCGTGCCGCGTTGTCCAATGCGACCGAAAGCGTGTGATTACGGAACTCCGAGTCAAAGCGGACGGTGCGGGATCAGATACGGGCAAACGCCGACAGGTCATAATGACCTGTCCGTAAGTTCAATCTGACCTTATCTTGACCTGTCAACTTTTCCGGAAGTATCATTTTCACAGGGGCTCGATTGTGCGGAAGCATACATACAACTCATTCGGTACTTAATAGACTGTGAACGTCGCCGAATTAGGCGACGGGAGAGTAGATTATGAAAAGAAAATTAGTTATTTTATCAATGATGTTCGCAATGACCTTTTTGATCCTGCCGTTTGACAATACGGTCTCGGCTCAAAACCGCCATGTGAATAACGGCAGTCGGCACTATCAGCCGGGCCGTCGGCGTCAGGTTTGGATAGTGAAAAGTAAACGAAAGGGCCCGAAATGGAATCACGGGTACAGGAATTACGGCCAGTACCGTAAGACTCAGGTCGGCAATCGGCGTTTCCGGTCGGTGCGTCGTCCTTACTGGGTAAACGGTTCGCGGGTTTATCGCTGGGTTCGTGTCTATTACTAAGAAATAACGAAAGAAGCTTCCACTAAGAAAAGACGGTGCAAATCTCTCGGCACCGTCTTTTTTGTGCGCTGTTGTTTGTTTGAAGCCTCGCACAGCGGCAATCGTTAAATAGATTCAACGATCATGAGAGGTCGATCGATCAAGCCCTAAGCCGGCAATGTGAACAAACGTTAGATTGATGTCGGGAGGAACGATAGTGTGTGAGAATCTCGACAAACAAGGCTTGTCTCCCGGTTCTTGGCCAGCGAAAGACTCGATCGTAGATATAAGATCAAACACGTTGTGCCGCTGTCTGTTGTCTTAACAACACATGCGAGTTTTGCGTGAGGTTTATTTGCAAAAACTCAGCATCTGGCAGCGATAAAAAGAAAAAGACGATGCCCGCGATCGCAGGCACCGTCAAATTTTAATAGCTGAATTCCTACTTGTTGATACCGACCTGGGTCAGAGCATACGCATAATCGAATGCTACCTCTTTTAGGCGGTCGTAGCGGCCGGATGCTCCGCCGTGGCCGGCACCCATGTTGGTTTTGAGGAGGATGATGTTCTTGTCGGTCTTCATCTCGCGGAGTTTGGCTGCCCATTTCGCACCTTCCCAATACGGGACCTGACTATCGTTGAGTGAGATCTCGATGAGCATGTTCGGATACGCCTGCTTTCTGACATTGTCGTAGGGCGAGTAG
>CAZVDM010000303.1:0-2389 GCA_964625555.1 uncultured Chloracidobacterium sp. | reverse complement strand
GGAATGATAGGGCGGCCGGCCTCGAGCGAAGGCTTGACCCACGAAACGTTCTCCGATTGCACTCCGATGATCCTTACCGAAGGCTTAAACGTCTTCGCCGCGATCGCAATGCCGGAGATCAGCCCGCCGCCGCCGATCGGGACGATTATTGTCGTTATCTCGGGCAGAGCCTCGACTATTTCGAGGCCGATAGTTCCCTGCCCGGCGACGACGTTTGGATTGTCAAAGGCATGGACGTAGGTGAAGCCGCGTTCCTGCTGCAGCTCTTTGGAGTAAGCTACGGCCTCGTCGAAGGTCGAGCCGTGCATGATGACGTGGGCACCGAGGTCTTTGGTCGCCATCACCTTGGTCAGCGGAGCATGTACCGGCAGCACGATCGTCGAACGCACGCCCAATAGCTGGGCCGCATAGGCCACGCCCTGCGCGTGATTGCCTGCCGAAGCCGCGATCACTCCGCGTGATTTCTCTTCGTCCGAGAGCCGCGAGATCGTGTTGTATGCGCCGCGGATCTTGAACGATCCGCTCTTTTGCATCGACTCTGCCTTTAGAAATACATTGGCACCGGTTTCCTTGCTGAGTCGGCTGTCTTCGACGACCGGAGTCTTGTTTATTATGCCGTCCAGCAATCGCCGGGCGTCTTGTATATCGGATAGTTGAACTGCCATATATGGCGGGAATTATATCACGCTCCGAAGGCGTTTATGTTATATTGTCTCTGAACATTCTACTTGGAGGACATATGCCGGAACTATTTGGTGCAGGTGCAATTTTTCTGTTGATGTTGGGTATCGCGATGCTTGTTGTGGCTTGGAAAACGATCAAGATCGTGCCTCAGTCGAGCGTTCTGCTGATCGAACGGCTCGGCCGTTTCCATCGCGTTGCGGCCAGCGGGCTCAACATTATCGTGCCGTTTTTTGAATCACCGCGGGCGGTCTATTGGTCCGGTACGCGTCCGGGATTGACGTCGATCGATCTGCGCGAACAGTTTATCGACATGCCCCCACAGCCCGTCATTACCCGCGACAATGTGACCATCAATGTCGATTCCGTCGTCTATTGGCAGATAACCGATCCGAGCAAGGCCGTCTATGAGGTCGCTGATCTGGTCGGTGCACTCGTACAGTTGACGATCACCGGCATGCGTTCGGTAATGGGCGAAATGGACCTCGACCATACGCTATCCAACCGCGATCAGATCAACGGTAAGCTCAGACTTATCCTCGACGAGGCTACTGACAAATGGGGCGTCAAGGTAACCCGCGTCGATGTAAAGAACATCAATCCACCCGAAGATGTCCGCATCACGATGGAGAAACAGATGACCGCCGAGCGTAACCGACGCGCACTCATCCTCCAGGCCGAAGGCGACAAACAGGCCGCCATCACTCGTGCCGAAGGTGAAAAGCAGGCTGCCGTTACGCGATCGGAGGGCAACAAGCAGAGTGCTATCCTCGATGCCGAAGGCGCTTCGCAGGCACGGCTCGTCAACGCGACCGCCGAGGCCCAAGCCATCGCGCAGATCGCCGCCGCGATCGGCGACCGCGGCAAGACCGCACAGTATCTGATAACCCAGCGATACGTCGATTCTATGCGCGACATGGCCCGAACGCAGAACTCAAAGGTCATCTTCATGCCAATGGAAACCAGCGGCGTGATGGCCAGCGTCGGTGCGTTCAAGGAGATCTTTGCCGCCACCGGCGAGGTTCCCGAATTACCGAAAACACCGCGTTCGCCGCGTGAATTGGAGAAATAGATGATCATCAAGATAGCAGTCGTTGTTGTGTTACTTGCCGCCGTCGGTCTTGCCGCGGGAGCATACAAATACGGCTTTATTTTCAACCCTTCCCCGACGACGCCCGTCAATGCATCGTCGGTCTACGATTTCACCATGAAGGACATCGACGGTAAAGACGTCAAGCTCGAAGCCTACAAGGGCAAGGTCGTGATGATCGTCAATACCGCGAGCAAATGCGGCTACACGCCTCAGTACGAGGGCCTGCAGGCACTGTACGATAAGTACAATGAGAAAGGTTTGGTGATACTCGGTTTCCCGGCGAATAATTTCATGGGCCAGGAACCCGGGACCGAGGCGGAGATCAAGGAATTTTGCACGCTGAAATACAAGGTGACGTTCCCGATGTTCGCCAAGATCTCGGTCAAGGGCGAGGACCAGCATCCGCTGTACAATTTCCTGACGAACAAGGCCACAAATCCTGACTTCGCCGGCGATGTTTCGTGGAACTTCAACAAGTTCGTTATCGATCGAACAGGCAAAGTGGTGGCCCGTTTCGGCTCAAAAGACACACCCGAAGGCGAAACTATCGTCGCGGCTGTCGAGAAATATTTGGAGGCCAAATAAGTCAGAACCACCTGCGGTAGCGGGTGGTTG
>CAZVDM010000302.1:0-2399 GCA_964625555.1 uncultured Chloracidobacterium sp. | reverse complement strand
AAACGCCGTGGCCTTCAAGAACTCGCGATGATCACTAACGGTAGCAACTTCGCAAGTAAAGCCGCCCTGTTACGATCGAGTGGCCTGGATCGGGTGACCTTTTCGCTGGACAGTCTAAAGCCGGGCACATTTCGCTCAATTACGGGCTCCGACAAACTGTCTGGCGTGCTCGACTCAATAGAGGCCGCTCGTTCGGCCGGATACTCTGATATAAAGGTCAACGCTGTGATCGTCCGAGGCAGAAACGACGATGAGGTCGTCGACCTTGCTCGGTTTGCTAGGAGAAACAGTTTAACCGTCAGATTCATCGAGTTCATGCCTCTTGATAGAGGACATATCTGGGATCGCAAACATCTGGTCCCCGCCACTGAGATCCGGAAAACAATAAATTCGGCCTTTCCAATAGTTCTTATAAACCCGTCCCGCAAAGGTGAGACAGCGTGGAGGTATCGCTTTGTTGACGGGACAGTCGGCGAGATCGGTCTGATCGCTTCCGTCACAGATGCCTTTTGCGGCGACTGTTCGCGAATTCGACTGACGGCCGATGGGCAGATAAGGACGTGTTTGTTCTCTACCCAAGAATATGACGTAAGAGAATTGCTGAGAAGCGGCGGATCTCGAAGCGATGTAACCGAACTTATTCGTTTTGCTGTCGCGAGTAAGGAGTTCGGCCACAAGATCGGTTCCTCAACATTTACAAATCCCTCACGGCCGATGAGTTCGATCGGCGGCTAGAAATATTTGTCAAAACATGACTTAAGTCATATTCTGAGCATTCCAACCCGAATAGCATTCCAACTGTTTCACTCATTTTGTGACAACAGAAGACTATGACGCGGCTCAACGTTCACGTTCCGGACGCGAACTACCACCAAAACCTGATCTCGTGCCAAGTGGCGTGTCCCGTTCATACGGACGCACGCGGTTATGTCCGGGCGATCGCGGATGGACGATTTGAGGAAGCCTATCTAATAGCACGCGGCCCCAATCCGTTTGCCTCGATTTGCGGCCGCATCTGCGGAGCCCCTTGCGAGATCGCCTGCCGACGCGGAAAGATCCCCAAAGTGAATGACGACGGAATGTTCGTCGGCCAGGACCGACCGATAGCGATTCGTGCGCTCAAGCGATTTGCATGTGATCAGTTCGGGCCGGAGGCGAGGCCGACGAGCGAGTTGTTGGACTCGATCAGGAATTTTATCCCGCCCGTTGCCGGAGATGCTGAGGAAATGGCGGCACTCTTGAGATCCGCGACCAGTCCTTCGGTCAGAAAAGGTGAAGGCGAAAAGATCGCGATCATCGGGGCCGGCCCCGCGGGGCTGTCGGCCGCTCACGACCTGGCATTGATGGGATTCAAGCCGGTCGTATTTGAGATCGAGCCCGTCGCAGCGGGAATGCTCGCGGTCGGCGTTCCCGCATATCGACTGCCGCGCGAACTGATCGAAAAAGAAGTCGCCGTTATCGAGGCGCTCGGCGTTGAGATCCGTTGCGGAGTGAAGGTCGGTGAGGATATTACTTTTGCGGAGCTCCGCGAGGATTTTGCGGCGGTGATCATCGCGGTCGGTGCCAAATCATCACGCGGTCTCGGGCTGACCGGTGAGGATGGCCCTGGCGTTCTTGGCGGCGTCGACCTATTGCGTGCGGTCTCACTTGGCGAAGATCTTGAAATGGGTCGGGAAATTGTCGTCATTGGAGGTGGCAATGTCGCGTATGACGTCGCGAGGTCGGTCGTCCGCCAGATCGCCTTTGACACGGCACGCACGGCCGCGAGGCTTTCCGAGACGGCGAACGTTCACCTTATCTCGCTTGAAGGTGCTGAAGAAATGCCCGCGGATACTATCGAGATCGTCGAGGGCGACGAAGAAGGTATCAAGCGCAGCAACGGCTGGGGACCGACAGAGGTGGTTCGCGATGAAAAAGGCAGAGTGACTGGCGTCGCGTTTCGCAAATGCGTGCGGGTTTATGACGAAGATCGAAAATTTTCACCGCTTTACGATGATGAGGAAAAGAAGGTAATTCCCTGCGACACCGTCCTTCTGGCTGTTGGCCAGGCACCGGCCCTCTCCTTTCTAGACGACGGCGGTAAGGACGTAGAACGAACACGCGGCGACTGGCTCAAGGTTGACCTAACTACACTACAGACCACTGCCAAAGGGGTCTTTGTCGCTGGCGATCTCGCACACGGAACGCGCTTGCTGATTGATGCCGTCGCGTCCGGCAAGGCAGCGGCGCGTTCCGTTTATCAATATCTGACCGGTAACACGCTCGAGCATGAACTGGTTAAAACCCACGTCGTTCTTGACCGATACCGTCGTGAACGCGGTTACGAATCGATACGACGCCTCGAAGTTCCGACGAACGACCCGACGGAACGACTCGAACATCCCGAAAACGTCGTTTAG
>CAZVDM010000301.1:0-2405 GCA_964625555.1 uncultured Chloracidobacterium sp. | reverse complement strand
GGACGCATACGGAGTGTGTGGGGCATATTACTGATGAGCGGATATCGGTGTTGGAGTGTTTGCAGGATGTGTTGATGGCGGCGGTGTTGGTTACCGTCGAACCGGAGAGTGTTTCGGACGATCTCGTCATTACGAAGAATGGTCTTGATGCGGCTACCTTGGGGATGAGGCGCGCCCTTACTTACATGCGGGCTACGGACACGCGGAGTGACTCGGAGCCGACGGCGTTGATCGTGCGGACTTTGCCGAATGATGATATTAAGCTGACGCGGCGGTATGGTGAGGGGAATGTTCCGCCGTATTTCACTGCTGGGGCGATGGAATACATTGTCGAGCGTGGGTTCAAACATCTACTCGTCGATATGCCGTCGATCGATCGGATGTTTGACGAAGGGAAGCTTGTAAACCACCGCATATTTTGGAACGTCGAGCCGGGGAGCCGAAAAGTGAACGCGGCGACGCGGATGAATTCGACGATCACGGAGCTGATCTATGTGCCGGACGAGGTTGCGGACGGGGAATATTTGTTGAATCTACAGATCGCGCCGTTTGCATCAGATGCGGCGCCGAGCCGGCCGATGCTCTTGTCAGAACCGCCTGCGTGAGCGGGCGGCGTGTACGTTGTGACGAAAAGCGTTCGCTGCAACGGAACTGGATCAATAATAGCGTTCGAGCCCCCCGCTCACGCCGGGGGTTCTGACACCGCTTTTTCTATTGCTTCTTTCAGATTTGGATACTTAAATTCAAATCCTGCGTCTTCTAGTCTTGTCGGCATTACTTTCGTGCTTGCGAGTAGCAGAGCGTCGCCCATTTCGCCGAAGATCATGCTGACGGCGAACTCGGGGAGCGGGAGGAATGTTGGCCGATAGAGCACGTCGCCGAGGGTTTTGGTGAAGTCGTGGTTTGTTACCGGATTGGGGCTGACTGCGTTGACGGCGCCGCGGATGTTTTCGTTTTCGATGACGTAATTTATGACGGCGATCTCGTCGTCCATCGATATCCAGCTCATCCATTGTTTGCCGCTGCCGACCACGCCGCCGACGCCTAGTTTGAAGGGCGTGAGCATTGTCGCTAACGCTCCACCGTCTTTCGATAGGACGATGCCTGTGCGGAGCAGAACGGTGCGGATGCCGGCGTCTTCGGCGCGGCGCGATTCGGCTTCCCACTCTTTGCAGACTCCGGCGAGGAAATTATCTCCTGCGGCGCTCGATTCCGTTACTTCTTCTTCGCCGCGTTCGCCGTAGAAACCGATGGCGGAGGACGCGACGAACACTTTGGGTTTATTCTTGAGCTTGGAGATGGCGTCGACGACGTTGCGCGTTCCCAAAACGCGGCTGTCGCGGATGGCTTTCTTCTTTTCGTCGGTCCAACGAAGGCCGCTGACGTTCTCGCCGGCGAGGTGAACGACGACATCGACGCCTTCGAGCTTGTCGGGGTCGGTGAAACCTTCCTCTATGCTCCATTGAATGTGCTTGTCGTCCTGCGGCTCTCTGCGGGAAGCGAGGAGCATGTCGTAGCCCTTCGCGGCGAATGATTTCTGCAATTCAGTTCCAACCAGACCGCTGGCTCCTGTGATCAGTATTTTCATAATAAGCATATATTAACTGCAGAGACGCCGAGACGCAGACGAAAAAACTATATTTTTCATTTTCTTCTCGGCGTCTCGGCGCCTCAGCGGTCAGTTTGACGGTTTTCGAAGGTCGTCGTGGATCCATTTGACGAGCAGGTCGAGTTCGCGTTTGCTGAGCATGTCGCGAAATGGCAGCATTCCGTTGCCGCCATCAGCGATCTGTTTATAAAGATCGGCCTCAGTGCGAAACTTAAGTTCGCCTTCGCGCATATTAGGCACGACGCGGCCATCGGAGAGTGTCCGTCCCTCGCCCTCCGGGCCGTGGCAGATGGCGCAGTTCTGGCGGAAGAGCGAGGCTTCGTATGATTTACTTCCGGCGATGGAATAACGACCGGGATTAGCCTCTGAGCATGCTGTTACAGTCAGAGCGATAGTTAGTAGGAATGCAAGTTTTACGTGAGACATGGATTCAATTCTAGTTTCACGTATCGCCGCGAGGAACGCAACGGTCAGGCGATCTCTTCCTTGAGCGCGCGTTTGAATATCTTTCCTGTATTACCGATGGGCAGGCTGTCGCGGAATTCGACTTGCCGCGGATATTTGTTGGCGGCGATCTGGTCGCGGCACCAGCCGATGAACTCGGCTTCGGTCATCTCGCAGCCTTGGTTCAACACGACGAACGCCTTGACCTCTTCGCCGAGGCGATCATCCGGAACGCCGATGACGGCGACGAGGCTGACGGCGGGGTGTGTGATTATTACTTCCTCGAGCTGACGCGGATAGACGTTGTAGCCGCCGCGGAGGATCATGTCCTTTTTGCGGTCGACGATCGAGA
>CAZVDM010000300.1:0-2410 GCA_964625555.1 uncultured Chloracidobacterium sp. | reverse complement strand
AGATTCAAGATGCACTTCATCCGGCCCGTCAGCCAGACGGAGCGATCTCGCATAGATCCAAAACTGAGCGAGCGGAAAGTCCTGCGACACGCCGCCGCCGCCGTGGGCCTGGATCGCGCGGTCGATCACTTTCAATGCCATTCGCGGTACGACCGCCTTGATCATTGCTATCTCCCGGCGGGCGGCTTTGTTTCCGGCGGTGTCCATCATCCATGCGGTTTTGAGAACGAGCAGCCTTGCCTGATCGATCGCGAGCCTCGCCTCGGCTATCCATTGACGCACCACGCCCTGATCCGCGATCGCCTTGCCGAACGCCGTTCGAGATCTGGCACGGGAACACATCAACTCCAGCGAGCGTTCCGCGATACCGATCAGGCGCATGCAATGATGTACTCGTCCGGGACCGAGGCGTCCCTGTGCGATCTCGAAACCGCGGCCTTCGCCGAGCAGCAGATTTTCTTTTGGCACTCGCACATTTGTAAATGAAATTTCCGAGTGGCCGTTCGGTGCGTCGTCAAAGCCAAAGACCAACAGATTGCGCTCGACCTTTACGCCTTCGGCGTCCATTGGTACAAGCACCATCGACTGCTGGAGGTGTTTCGCCGCGTCCGGATCGGTCTTGCCCATAAATATCGCGACCTTGCATCGCTCGTCGCCGGCACCCGTCGACCACCATTTGCTGCCGTTCAAGATATAGTCGTCGCCATCGCTGACTATCGAAGCGCAAATGTTCGTCGCATCCGACGAAGCCACACCCGGCTCGGTCATCGCAAAGCACGACCGAATCTCGCCATTGAGAAGCGGTGCAAGCCATGTGAGCTTATGCTCGGGCGAACCATACAGATGCAGCACTTCCATGTTGCCGGTGTCGGGTGCCGAACAATTGAAAACTTCACTCGCCCAAACGACACGCCCCATGATCTCCGCGAGCGAAGCATACTCGAGATTAGTAAGCCGGGACACATCCGGCAGAAACAAATTCCAAAGGTCTGACGACTGAGCATGATGCTTTAGTTCCTCCATCAGCTCCGACGCCTTCCAACGGTCGCCGCTGTTGATCTCGTCAATATAAGCCATCTCATTCGGGTAGATGTACTCATCCATGAAAACCTTCAGCCGAGACTGCATTTCCAACGCCTTTTCGGAATGTTCAAAGTTCATAGTTTTCAAAATATCACGAATATTCGCAGGGAGGAATTTGATCAAGTTTAACGTCGCCGTTGGCGACAAAACGACGAAATTATTTTTGTGTTTCACAAATAAAATACTTGACACGTTGTGCAATGTATGATACGCTCGTTTTGTCGGTGAATTTTCGCCGTCTCAATTGGGCGGAGCGATCGAGTGAGGGTGCCATCTCACGTAGATTGCACGAAGCGTGAAAATCCTGAATAATCGGGATTGATCCGGCCACAAACGAGGCGATCGAGAAGATCACTTTTGCGGCTCCCAGCCGGTTTTGTGTTTATGGAAGAGGCCAAAGCCGTCCGCAAGGGCGAAGAGATCGACATCGACAGTCTAAGGACGTATTTGAAAGGTCAGCCGAATTTGCCCGACGGCGAAATTGATGTAGCACAATTTCCCGCCGGCAGTTCGAACCTGACATATCTTATTCGTCTGGGACACGAGGAGTTCGTACTCCGCCGGCCGCCGTTCGGGAACACGGTCAAGTCGGCACACGATATGCAGCGTGAGTTTGACGTGCTCACCAAGCTGTCAGCCGTGTACGAACCCGCCCCAAGGCCGCTGCTCTTTTGCAAAGACCAGTCGGTCATCGGCTCCGAGTTTTACCTAATGGAACGCCGGCAAGGTTTGATAATCAGAGGAAAAATTCCAGGGACGCATCCGCTCGGAGTCCCGCCTTCGGGCGGCTCTTCAGCCCCGGAGGGACAAAAGATAATAGCCCGGGGTCACGCCGAAGACCGCAACCCTGGGTTAACGTCCAATGATGACGCCGACTCTGAAGGGGTCGCACAAAAGCATGGCGGGAAAACGCTAGAGAACGATCACGATATACGGATCGACGTCTGCCGCAGCTTCATCCAAAACCTGGCCGATCTCCATTCCTTAAATCTCAGGGACGCAAACCTCGAAACCCTCGGCAAACCCGAAGGCTACAACCGGCGCCAAGTCGAAGGCTGGACAAAACGCTACTTCGCCGCAAAAACCGACGAGATTCCGGAACTCGAAAGCGCGATCAAATGGCTCAATGAAAATATCCCAACTGAATCGGGAGTTTCGCTGATCCACAACGATTACAAATTTGACAACATAATGCTCGACCCGTCAGACCTGACAAAGATCACGGCAGTTCTCGATTGGGAAATGGTAACGGTCGGCGACCCGCTCATGGATCTCGGCACAACGCTCGGCTACTGGATGTCCAGGGACGCATCCGACGCCTTGCTCG
>CAZVDM010000299.1:0-2424 GCA_964625555.1 uncultured Chloracidobacterium sp. | reverse complement strand
CGTACCAACAAGGCACGCAAGGGCGTCAAATTCTCGGTCCTCGCCGGAAATCCGCTGCCGACGATGTGTAAACAGATCGTCTGGAACGACGGTGTCGTGCCGGTCGCGTCGGCAAAGTGGATCATAAAAGACAATGCCGAATCAAAGAGCATCCATACTGACCTGACCGGAACGTCGGACTTCTCATCGTTCGTCAAACCGCGGCTCGCGATCGGACCGAAAGGCGATCACATGCCCGAGGCACCGGACGCGTCGCAGTACACGGGGCAGTCAGAACCACCTGCGGTAGCGGGTGGTTTACGCCGCGGGCCATCAGCCGGTCCGGTCGAGGAGACCGGTGCAGCGGTTGAATATGACACGGATTCGTTTGAGATCGTGAGCGTTCAACCACCCGCTATCGCAGGTGGTTCTGACCAGACGTTCGCGAGATCGATCAACCTCGCGGCGAAACAGACGGTCGAGATCGATGTGCCGGTCGCAGCGGCAGCGAACTTCGGCATTACGTTTATGACCGATCCTAAGGTGTCGGTGGAGCTGATCGACGGCAGCGGTGCTGTCGTCGGCAAGAATCTCGCATCTTCGGCTGAATCGCGAGGTTGGTTTCGCTCGATCTTTTACGACAAACCAACTACCACAGGAACCTGGAAACTTCGTCTGACGAATGAGGGCGATCTCGAATACCGAGCCGTTGTTACCTCATGGGCGAACGCTCAGTAAATTGCGTCGACAACCAACGCAAAAGGAGGCGTCCTATTAGTGACCGCCTCCTTTTGACCGTATTAAGCAGTTCTTTCGAACGCGTTCATTTTACCTTCATATCCAGGTTTTTGACAAGAAAGCCGTAGATATCGGCGAGTTCCTGGATCTGTTTGCTCGTCGGTTTGCCTGCTCCGTGGCCGGCCTTGGTTTCGATTCGGATCAGGACCGGGGCCTTTCCTTTTTGGGCGTACTGCATCGCGGCGGTGTATTTGAAACTGTGCGCCGGGAATACGCGGTCGTCATGATCGGCCGTGGTGACAAGCGTTGCGGGGTATTTCGTGCCCGGTTTGGCGTTGTGATATGGCGAATATGCGTACATCGCTTTGAAATCGGTCGGGTCTTTGGGCGAACCGTAATCGCTCGTCCAGGCCCAGCCGATGGTGAACTCGGTAAACCGAAGCATGTCCATCACGCCCACTGCGGGCAACGCCGCCGCGAACAGGTCGGGCCGCTGATTGAGCACGGCACCGACAAGCAGGCCGCCGTTCGAACCGCCCTGGATCGCGAGCTTTTTGTTCGACGTGTATTTCGTCTGGATCAGATATTCGCCGGCAGCTATAAAATCGTCAAAGACGTTCTGCTTATTAAGCCGCGAACCGCCCTGCCACCAGGCCTTGCCGTATTCGCTGCCGCCGCGGATACACGCGACCGCGTAAACTCCGCCCATTTCCATCCACGCGGCACGCGAGACCGAAAATCCCGGCGTCGAAGGAATGTTAAAGCCGCCGTAGCCGTAGAGGATCGTCGGGTTTTTGCCGTTTAGCTTAATTCCCTTTTTGTGGGTGATGAACATCGGCACTTTCGTTCCGTCCTTTGACGTGTAAAAGACCTGTTTGACCTCATATTTGCCGGCGTCGAATTTAACTTTCGCTTGCCGGAAGAGTTTGCTCTTGCCGCTTCGCATGTCGTATTGATAGATCGTCGGCGGGGCGTTAAAGCTCGAATAGTTGTAAAAGGTCTCGCGATCGCTGCGTTTTCCGCCAAAGCCGCCGGCCGTACCGATGCCCGGCAATTCGACGTCGCGGACATGACTGCCGTTTCGCTCATAGATCTTGATCCGCGTATAGGCATCGTGCATGTAATTGAGCACGAACTGATCGTTGATGAACTGCACGCCGTTGAGCGTATCGGCAGATTCGGGCACGACGTCCTGCCAGTTTCGGTCGCGAGCCAAGACGTTGACTTTTACAACTTTTCCTCGCGAAGCGTCTTTGTCCGTGCGGAAGTAAAAGGTCGATTCGTCGTTGCCAAGGAAATCCCACGCATTCTTGAGATCTTCGACGAGCGGGATGATCGGGGCTTTGCTCATGGTCAGGTTCTTGAAATAGACCATGTTCATCCGCTCAGTGCCTTTGCCGACGGTGATGACGAGCCAGTTGCCGTCTTCGCTGACTTCGCCGCCGACGAAATACTCTTTATTATCGGGCCTTTCATAGACCACAAAATCATCGCTCTGCGGCGTGCCGAGTTTGTGGAAATAGAGCTTTTGATAAAAGTTCTGGCTTTTGAGCTCGCTTCCAACCACGGCATCGGGAAAGCGGCTGTAGAAGAATCCGCTGTTGTCCGGCAGCCACGAAACGCCGCCCTGACGGTTTGGCGCGAGTTTGTCGGGCAAGAGTTGGCCGGTCCTGACGTCCTTGACGAACCACTCCGAACGGTCGCTGC
>CAZVDM010000298.1:0-2448 GCA_964625555.1 uncultured Chloracidobacterium sp. | reverse complement strand
GGCCGCCAAAGAACCCTCCGGTGATAAATCCGGGCAAGCCCGGCCCCAAGCCGACACCGCAGCCGACACCGCCTAAAAAGCCAAATTATGCGGTTGTTATCGCTGATATCGGTATTTCACGCTATACAGTTTAGGTCGAATAATTAAAAAATAGAGAGCTGCTCTGAAAATGAGCAGCTCTTTTTTTGCGCTCGATTGGCCTGTATTTCGTAATTCGCGGGATGTCGGATATATTTGTGACGTTCGATCCTCGACAATTCGTCACAGCTTTTTCGAAAGGAGATTTCCGATGTCCGCAATTATTCTTGTTCGCCGCACACTTCTCTTGGCAATCATCGCAGCGTGTTTTTTTACGACTTTCTCAAGTGCTCAGATGATCGATCCGTCGTATTACCAGAGCATGAAATGGCGAATGATCGGGCCGTTTCGTGCCGGACGTACTGTCGGTGCGGTCGGTATACCGTCGCAGCCGAACGTATTCTACATCGGCGTGAACAACGGCGGCGTGTGGAAAACGACCGACGCCGGACGGACCTGGAAACCGATCTTTGACGATCAACCGACGGGGTCGATCGGTGATATTGCGATCGCTCCGTCGAACCCGAACGTGATCTACGTCGGCAGCGGCGAAGGCCTGCAGCGGCCGGACCTTTCGACCGGAGACGGAATGTACAAATCTACTGACGGCGGCAAAACGTGGACGCATCTCGCGCTTCGCGAAGGCCAGCAGATCGCGTCGATCGCGGTCGACCCGGAGGACGAAAACCGTTTGTACGTCGCCGTTCTCGGCCATCCGTACGGCCCGAACGAAGAAAGAGGCATTTACCGCTCGAAGGACGGCGGAAAGTCGTTTCAGCGAGTGCTCTACAAAGACGAAAACACGGGTGCGATGCAGGTCGAGATCGACCCGAAAAACTCAAAGATCATCTACGCCGATATGTGGGCAGGGCGGCAAGGCCCGTGGGAGAACGGTGCCTGGCAAGGCAAGGAAAGCGGCCTGTTCAAATCGACCGACGGCGGCGAGACATGGAATAAATTAACGAAGGGCCTGCCGACGATCGAACAGGGACTCGGCCGCATCGGATTTACGATCTCACGTTCGAACCCGAAACGGCTTTATGCGACTGTTGACGCGCAGCCGAAATTCGCAGGTATCTATTCGTCGACTGACGGGGGCGAAAGCTGGACGTTCGTCAACGGCGACCCACGTTTGTGGGGCCGCGGCAGCGATTTTGCGGAATTGCGTGTGCATCCTACCGATCCGGAGACGATATTTGTCGCAAATGTCGCCTCGCACAAATCGACCGACGGAGGTAAGACATTTACTCGGCTCAAAGGCGCACCTGGCGGCGACGACTATCATCGCATCTGGATCAACCCAAACACGCCCGATATTATGCTGTTCGCGACCGACCAGGGAGCGACGATCACCGTAAATGGCGGCGAGACCTGGTCGAGCTGGTACAACCAGCCGACGGCACAGTTTTATCACGTCATCACCGACAACGCGTATCCATATTGGGTATACGGCGGCCAGCAGGAGAGCGGCTCAGCGGGCGTCGCATCACGGGGCGATTCGGGAGCAATTCGTGCGGGCGATTGGCGGACCGTGGGTGTCGAGGAATACGGCTATGTCGCACCTGATCCGCTTGATCCGAACATCATCTACGGTGGCAAACTGACGCGATTCGACAAACGCACAGGCCACGTACAAAATATCGCCCCTGAGGCCGTTCGCACCGGCAAGTATCGATTCCTGCGAACAGCACCTGTTATTTTCTCGCCGGTCGATAAAAAAAGTTTGTTCTATGCCGGGAACGTCATTTTCAAAACGCTGAACGGCGGACAAAGCTGGTCCGTGATCAGCCCCGATCTGTCGCGTGAAAAATGGGAGGTGCCCGCGAACGTCGGCATCTATGCAACCAAAGAAATGGAAACGATGCCGCGACGAGGCGTAGTTTACACCGTCGCCCCCTCGTACAAAGACATAAACACGCTCTGGGCCGGAACCGACGACGGACTGATCCACGTCACCAAAGACGGCGGTAAAAACTGGCAAAACGTCACGCCGCCGCAGCTGAAATCGTGGGCAAAGGTATCGCTCATTGACGCCGGGCGATTTGACGCGAATACCGCATACGCGGCGATCAATACGTTTCGCCTCGACGACCTGCGGCCGCACATTCTGCGAACGCACGACGGCGGAAAGACCTGGAAAGAGATCGTAAATGGTATCCCTGACGGCGGAATAGCAAACGCGGTTCGCGAAGATCCAATTCGCAAGGGATTGCTTTATTGCGGCACCGAGCAAGCTGTTTTTTTCTCGATCGACGACGGTGAGAACTGGCAGCCGCTTCGGCTTAACATGCCCGCAACCTCGATCCGCGATCTGGTCGTGAAAGACGACGATCTAGTCGTCGGTACGCACGGGCGTTCGTTTTGGATACT
>CAZVDM010000297.1:0-2478 GCA_964625555.1 uncultured Chloracidobacterium sp. | reverse complement strand
AGCAGTGCAAGGTCTTTCACATCGAGACGGCGATCAACAACAAGATGTTTCCCGAGGGCTACGACATCCTGACGCGGAACGAGGACGAATTCAGCTTTGCCGACCGTATGAAGTGGGAAGTGATGGCCAATACCTTCTCAAAAATGCCGCGCGCCGCACGGCGAAAGATGCTTCACGCCATCCCGGCTCAGTATGAGCTGATCGCGTGTTATGCCGGTAAGACCGAGCCCGTTCACGAGAAAATTCTCGAAAAGAATTATCAGCAGTACGAGATTCCCGTAAAGGGCCAGTGCGACATTCTGATCTCGGGCATTCCCGATATTTCGCCGTACAACGTCTATTCGGCGCTCAATCCGCTGCTGGTGCAGGTGATGGCGCTTGGGTATCACTTTAATATGTACCGGAACAAGCCTTTGCTCAGAAAAGGCGGAGTGATGATCATGACGCATCCGTGTTTTGACGAGTTTGATCATAATTTTCATCCCGCTTACATTGAGTTTTTCCACCGTCTGCTGCCCGAATCGCGTGATGCATTCTACCTTCGCGAAAAATACGAACGCGAATTTGCCACTAATCCGGCATACATCGAGATGTACCGCCGCGGCAACGCCTATCACGGAGCGCACCCGTTTTTTATGTGGTACTGGGGCGAAAACGGCCGCCAGCACATCGGCCACGTCATCGTCGCCGGTGCCGAAAACGCCCACGTCCCCGAAATGCTCGGCTGGGAACGAGCCGACAACCTGACCGAAGCTATAGCCATGGCCCGTTCATACATGGGCCGCAACGCCGAGATCACGATGCTTCATCAACCGATAATTGGTCTCTGTAATGTGACTGATTAATTTCACTAAGGAGGATTTAGTAATGGAAAGCACACAAATGACACCTGAAATGGAATCTCTCAAGGACCGTCTGCGATCTACCTGGATCGCAGGGGATTTTGGCGTGATCGCGCGTTCGATCGAGACCGGAGCTGAGGAATTTGTCGCCCGGCTCGATCTCAAATCCGGGATGAGCGTACTGGACGTTGCCTGCGGGACAGGAAATCTGGCTTTGCCGGCAGCGAAGGCGGGAGCGGCGGTAACCGGTATCGACATCGCGCCGAATCTGATCGAGCAGGCAATCGAACGCGCAAAGGCCGAAGCAATCACAGCCAAATTCGAGGTTGGCGATGCCGAGGCTTTGCCATATCCGGATGAGAGCTTTGATGTGGTGATGACAATGTTCGGTGCGATGTTTGCTCCACGGCCGGATGTGACGGCGAGTGAATTGATCCGCGTTTGCAAGGAAGGCGGTACCGTCGCGATGGCAAATTGGACGCCCGAGGCTTTTACGGGTCAGATGTTCAAGCTCGGTGCCAAACACGTTCCGCCGCCGCCCGGAATGCCTTCGCCGGTGCTGTGGGGAACCGAGGACGCGGTCCGCGAGAGGCTGAAGGACGGCATCTCCGATCTGCAGATGACGCGGCGAAAGATAATGTTCCACTATCCGATGGACCCAGCCGGCGTCGTCGACCTATTTCGCCAATACTTTGGCCCGACGGTGGTCGCGTTCAGCAAACTCGACCCCGACGGCCAGGCCGCATTGCGCGCCGATCTCGAAGGGTTGTGGGCCGAACACAACCAAGCGACCGACGGAACGACAGCGGTCGAATCGGAGTATTTGGAAGTAAGGGCAACCAAGCGTTAATGAAACTATCACCAACAGAAATATTTAAGGGTAAGAAGATCTTCTTTATCGGCGGGACGGGCTTTGTGGGGAAGGTTACGTTGTCGATGCTGCTGCATAATTTTCCGGATATCGGGAAGGTCTATGCGACGGTGCGGGCGCGGGATGCTAATGAGTCGAAGATACGTTTTTGGACGTCGATCGTCACGTCGCCGACGTTTGATCCTCTGCGTGAGAAGTACGGTGAAGGGTTTGACGATTTTATAAAGTCGAAGGTCGTTCCGGTCAATGGCGATGTCGGGAATGAATATCTCGGGCTCGACGAAAAAGAAGCGAAAAAGATCATGCGCGACACCGACATCATTATCAATGGTGCCGGCAATGTGACGTTCAACCCGCCGCTTGAGTCGGCTTTGAGGACAAATATCAACGGCTCGAACAACATCATCAAAATGGCCCGGATGATGAAAAAGCCGCGGCTGGTTCATGTTTCGACCTGTTTTGTGGCCGGCAAGCGTTCGGGGCCGATCTGGGAGAACGAGCCGGTTGTCGGTTATTTTCCGCGTAAGGATGAACTTGTCGGGACCGTTTTTGACGTCAATCGAGAGGTCGAGGACTGTGCACGTTTGTCGGAGCAGGCACGTCAGGAAGCCGATGATGCGGTGCAGCACGCCAAGTTTCGCGAACAGGCACGCTGCCGGTTTATCGAAGAAGGCCGCGATCCGGATGACGAAGCCGATCTGAAATCTGCGATCTTTCGCGAACGCAAAATGTGGATCCGCGAGCGAACGACCGAACTCGGAGCCG
>CAZVDM010000296.1:0-2505 GCA_964625555.1 uncultured Chloracidobacterium sp. | reverse complement strand
ACGTAAATGAGGCCCATCTGAACGGCCGCCAGCGGATATTCGAGGACGCGGTCGCCCGAATAACGGCTGTTCGGCCGGTCGCTGGTCGCGAGCCATTCGCCCTCTGCTCCCCAATACACATCTTCCTGCGGCTGCCAGACGTCAGCACGTCCGCCGCCGAATCCAAACGTCTTGAATCCCATCGATTCCAGTGCCACATTGCCCGTCAGGACAAAAAGGTCGGCCCACGAGAGTTTGCGGCCGTACTTTTGCTTGATCGGCCAGAGCAGGCGTCGAGCCTTGTCGAGGTTGCCATTGTCGGGCCAGCTGTTTGTCGGAGCAAAACGCTGTTCACCCTGGCCGGCGCCGCCGCGGCCGTCTGCAACACGGTAGGTTCCTGCCGCGTGCCAGGACATTCGGATAAAGAAAGGCCCGTAATGGCCATAATCAGCCGGCCACCATTCCTGCGAATCCGTCATTAGGGCGGTCAGGTCCGCGATCACCGCATTGAGGTCGAGCGATTTAAACTCCTCGGCGTAATCAAAATCTTCGCCCATCGGATCTGCCAGTGACGAGTTCTGACGCAAAATTTTCAGATCCAACGCATTTGGCCACCAATCGCGATTAGACCTTTTTGTGCTGGTCGTAAAACTCACCGCGCCGCCCGTGAACGGGCAGCGGCTCGAATCGTTTATTTCTAAAGCTTCGCCGCTATTTTGGTCTTCTATATTTTCCATTTTGATAGTCTCCCCTATTTTTATTTTAATTATTTCGCAAAAACTAACATTAGAACTTTCTATTTGGCACAGTCAGGACATAGGCCGTGAAGCGTGAGTTCGATCGATCCGTTTGAGAATCTCGAAAGCTCCGCGGCCTCTTTGATCAAAGCATTTGGAATACGAAGATCCAGATCAACTAGCCTACCGCAATTATTGCAGCTTGCGTGGTCGTGCCGCGACAGATTTCTGTCATACCGGGCGGCGTCGGTTCCGAACCGGACCTCGCCTATCAGCCCTTCTTCCTTTAGATAACGCAATGAATTGTAAACGGTCGCGAACGAAATGCCCGGCAGCAGACGCCGGGCATCCTCAAACACCTCATTTGCCGTCAGGTGCTGATACGAATCACGTATGACCTGAAGGACAGCTTGGCGCTGTTTGGTCAGTCCTAGACTACCGATCTCATTCATCTTATATCTGTATAACCCAAGATGACGTTAGAATGATTCTAATTACAAAAATTGTCAAGCGGAGAACGGGCCTCTTAAGAATATATTTGCAAACAGCGAGCGGGCCGACGTTGTTGACGGTTTAACGTCCCCAACCGACAGGCTAGAAAGCTCATCATCGGGCATCACATAGTGCCCCTTTTTCGTATATTCGGGTACAATTCATAAAAATGAGTACCGCCCGTCAAAACCTCGTCCGCATACTGCAAAATGCTCACGCAGGCGAGGTAGCCGCCGCCTATGCCTATCGCGGACATTGGAGATCATTGAAAGATTCTCCGGAAAAGACACGAATAAAAGAGATCGAGGCCGAAGAATGGGACCACCGCCGCCGCGTCGGCGAGTGGCTGGCAAAACTCGATGCGAAACCGAACGCGGCGCGCGAAAAGGTATTCTGGACGATCGGCCGCACTCTCGGGGCAACTTGTTTTCTGTCGGGCTGGTTCATGCCGATGTATTTCGCCGGTCGGCTCGAGAGTCAAAATTCGGTCGAGTACGAGGACGCAGCCAAATTTGCAACCGAACTCCGCATGGACGACTGCGTCGAAGATCTACTGGATATGGCCCGAGTCGAGGTCGAACACGAAGAATTTTTCAGCAAAACTGTCGCCCACCATCGTCTATTACCCGTGATGAAACGGGTTTTTGGATGGAGTTAACAAACATATGCGCCGAAAATTGAATGCGATCTTGCTGACTTCGATCATCGCCTTCCAAGTGGGATGTGCCGAACATATTCGCCGGTTGACGGGCGAGATCATTCGGTCAAACGACCTCGTGCTCACGATGAAACGAGGTGAATGCTACGGCACGTGCCCGGTTTACGAGGTAAGCATTGATGATGCCGGAAACGTAACCTTTAACGGGATCAAACACACAAAGACTATCGGTAAGGCTACGAGCAAGATCAGCAGCGGCGATATCGACCGGTTGGTTTCGGAACTTAATGCCGTGAAGTTTTATCGGCTAAGCCAAAATTATGACCAAAATTCCTGCCCCGATTTTGCGACAGATATGAGTACGGTAACGATCTCGCTTAAGCTAAACGGATTGATCAAGACCGTAAATCACAATCTCGGATGTTCAACAAAGGGCGACCACAAGCCATATCCACCGGGACTGGCGGAACTCGAGAAAATGATAGACGAGACCGGGCGAACTTCACAGTGGATCAAATAACCGCACAATAATTCAATTGAGCGAAACAACTGCATCAAGTTTATTCGACGTTTAAGATGCCGGCTGACCTGAACCATTCGACAAACTTTGGTATCCCGTCGACGATCGACGTTGTCGGG
>CAZVDM010000295.1:0-2531 GCA_964625555.1 uncultured Chloracidobacterium sp. | reverse complement strand
CCGCGGACAAAGGCTATCGTGCCGGTGCATATGTTCGGACAGAGCTGCGATATGGAGCCAATAATGGCGGTTGCCGCTAAGCACGGCATTCCCGTGATCGAGGACAATGCGCAAGCGATCGGTGCCGACTATATTTACGCAGACGGCCGGCGGGCGAAGACGGGAACGGTCGGGCATATCGGTTGCACTTCATTTTTTCCATCGAAAAACCTCGGCTGCTACGGCGACGGCGGAGCGATATTCACAAATGACGGCGATCTGGCCGAAAAAATGCGGATCGTCGCAAATCACGGCCAAACGCGACGCTACTATCACGACCGCGTCGGAGTGAATTCACGCCTCGATTCGATCCAGGCGGCCGTTTTGAATGTAAAACTGCCGCATCTTGACGAATACTGCGAAGCAAGACGAGCGGTCGCGGAACGCTACGATGCTGCGTTTACGGGCATTGACGGCGTTAAGACACCGGCCAGGGAACCGCGTTCGACGCACGTGTTTCACCAATACACGCTTCGGATCGCCGACGGCCGCCGCGACGAGCTAAACGCATTTCTCGCGGAGCGCGACATTCCGTCGATGATCTATTACCCGGTGCCGCTCTATAAACAAGAGGCATTTAAGGAGACCGCCGACCCGAATTTCACGCTGCCGGCCACCGAACGCCTCTGCGAACAGGTCCTCTCGCTCCCGATCCACACCGAAATGGACCGCGAAACCCAAGACCACATCATCGCTGGCATCCGCGAATTCTTCACCAGCAGATCGCAAACGGCGGGCTAGCGGCGGCAAGGTTCGAAAAGCCCAAAGGTTAGGCCCGATCGATAAACCGACTGCGAGCGTTTGCTGACAGAGCGGGCTGTAATTTGTATACTTCACAAGTGACGCCAGACCCCGATTCATTGCAAAACGAGATAACGCCAAACCTCTCATCCGCCTCAAACCGCCAAAGCTCAAGTTGGGACATAAAAAACGCGCCCCGGAACTACAGTTGGATCGTTGTTTTCCAGATCGCCAGTGCATTTTTCTCATTCGCTTCGGTCCTGTTGATTACTCGTTCTATTGGATCCGAGGGCTACGGAGGCATAGTGGCGATAATTGCCGCCTCTCAGGTTGCTCAAGTCTTCATAAATTGGACTAGTGTCGCCGTCGTGAGATTTGGCGTCGACGAATTTATCGAAACCCAGAAAATAGCCCGTACGTTTTGGGTAAGACTGATGATCGTGTTGGTAAATCTGGCCATCGTGCTGGCGTTATCCCAAATTTGGTTTTCACCATTAGCGAATTGGCTAAAGCTCTCATCAGAAACGATTTGGCTTGTCTTGATCCACATCGCCGTAACCGTATTGTGGCTCCATATTCAAGTGAGCTTACAAGGCGCGAAGATGCCTAGAGTATTGGGGCTTCTCCAACTCGTTGAACGAACGATCATTTTTATCGGAATATCTTCTGCTGCTTTCCTCGGTCAACTTGATGTTGATGGGGCGGTATTGATCTACATTTTCGCTCCGGCGGCGATGATCGTTATTGGTGTCATAAGAATACGACATATCATCTTTTCACGATTTTCCATCGACCGGGAATCTCTATCCAAGATCATTTTGTTTTCGATTCCGCTTGTACCTTTTTCACTTGTGGGTTATTTCTCGGGCACATATCTTGATGCAGTGTTTGTTGCTAATTTCCTCTCCACAGGCGAACTCGGAATCTATACGGTCGCGACGCAGATCAATGGAATAGTACTTCAGTTTCCGACGCTCGCAAATACTCTTTTGCTTCCGTTAATCATCACCCTTCGCAGCGAATCGGAAAATGCTCGAATGACCAATTATTTTCGAAATGTACTTCCGACGCTTACGCTGTTGTGGGGGGGCATGTGCGCCGTTCTTTCAATGGTCGCATATTTCGTATTGCCCTTACTATTTCGAGCGGATTTTCTTGGAGCGATCCAGCCTTTGTGGATTCTATTGTCTTCATCGGTGTTCATAATCCCCGTAGCCCTTGGATACTCGGCACTTTCGAACGCATCGTCTGCAACTTACATTCCGATGTTTGCTGCGATCGCGTCCGCGATTACGAACGTAACCGCAAATCTCTTTTTAATTCCACGATATGGTTTGATAGGATGTGCATGGGCGACATTGCTTGCATATTCAGTGAACGGGCTCATTTACGGCTTTCTGTTGAAACGCTCGTCCAGAATTGAATCTTCCTGGCTGCTGTTCGCACCGTTGCCAAGCTTGGCCGGAGCTATCGTACTTTCATTCATAAACAATCCCTGGATTGCATTGCTAGTATGTATCTCACTGACTGTGTGCGTTGGCGGCATATTTTGGAATTCCCTGAAGTTCTCTTTTGCGTTCGTGGCCGTGTTTCGTAAACCTTAATTTCAGCGATTCAGAACCGATGCTAAAAATGTATCACGAGCAGGAAGATGCGGGTAATACGCCAGATTTCTGGGAAGAAAATTGGGAAGGCTCCACGTTTACGGAATCCCTCAGATTCTGTGCTATTGACCCTCTTCGGACGCTATT
>CAZVDM010000294.1:0-2544 GCA_964625555.1 uncultured Chloracidobacterium sp. | reverse complement strand
CGCACGATAGTAAGGGCGTTGCACTCAAGATGCGATGAACAAAGCGCATGGCGCGCACGAAGTAATGACGTTTCACGGCACAAGCCCGCACGATAGTAAGGGCGTTACGCTCAAGATGCGATGAACAAATCGCAAGGCTCGCGCGAAGTCAGGGCGTTTCACGGCACAAGCCCGCACGATAGTAAGGGCGTTGCACTCAAGATGCGATGAACAAAGCGCATGGCTCGCACGAAGTAATGACGTTTCACGAAGTCAACAGGAACAAGCCATGGACGAACCGAAAGAATATGACGATAACGAGTTTCCAATCGCATATCTGATCACATTTCGTACATACGGCACTTGGCTACATGGTGACCAGCGAACCTCGACTCGAAGAAATCGGCGAACAAGGACCGAAAGAAAAGTGATCCAGCCAAACGTACCTTTTGAGGAGACCATGCGAGACAAGTTGGGACAGGAACCCATAATTCTCGACCGTGCGCAAAGAAAGGCCGTTGAGACTGCTATTAGGGAGATCTGTAAAGTAAGAGGTTATATTCTTTTCGCTGTAAACGTCCGTAGCAATCACGTTCATGTCGTGGTTGGCGTCGCCGCGAGACCGGAACGGGTCGCCGATGCATTCAAAGCGGTGGCGACAAGACGATTGCGAGAACTGAATCTCGTATCATCCGATAGAAATATCTGGTCAAGGGGAAGGAGCCGTAGATACCTCTGGAAATCAAATCATGTCGACGCAGCCGTTGACTATGTCTTGTATTCACAAAGCGATCTGCCGTTCGAGCTGGAAGACTAGTTGAATTGTATGAAACGCCCTCGCTGTTGTGCGCTCCTGGCACCGTAGGTCGGAGGAAACGCCCTTACTGTCGTGCGCTCCTGGCACCGTAGGTTGGGGGAAACGCCCTTACTATCGTGCGGGCTTGCGCCGATGGTTTATGAAACGCCCTCGCTGTTGTGCGTGCCTGGCACCGTGGGTTGGAGGAAACGCCCTTACTATCGTGCGGGCTTGCGCCTTTAAATCTCGACTGAACCGACCGCGTGTGCGTCTAAGTTACGGCAGCGACATTTTGCCGGAGCATTTATATGGATAGACGATATTTTTTGAAAACTAGCGGGATCGCACTTGGGAGTTTTGGTTTGATGGCGGCGGCGCCGGAGTTTTTGCATCAGTTTGCGGCGGCACAGACTGCGGCGAAAGGGTATGGCAAGAAGAAAGTTCTGGTCACGATCTTTCAGCGTGGTGCGGTTGACGGGCTGAATATGGTCGTGCCGTTTGGCGATGACAGCTATTACGCTCTAAGGCCGACGATCGCGATCCCGAGCCCGAAAAAAGCAAATGGAGCGATCGATCTGGATGGATATTTTGGCTTGAATCCGGCGATGAAGCCGTTCGAGGCGTTGTGGCGTGACAAGAAACTGGCTGTTATCAACGCCGCCGGTTCGCCGGACAACACGCGATCGCATTTTGATGCTCAGGACTATATGGAATCGGGCACGCCTGGCTACAAAGGCACCAAGGACGGCTGGCTCAACCGTGTGCTGCAGGCCAAGCAGGAAAAGGACGCATCGCCGTTTCGTGCGGTGGCGATGACGCAGGCTTTGCCGCGAGCTTTGTACGGCAAGGCACCGTCGGTGGCGATGACCAATCTCGCCGATTTTTCGATCAAGGCCGGCATCTATTCAAACAATATGAAAGGCGGCTTTGAAGGCGTGTACGAGCAGAATGTAAAAGACACGCTCGGCGAGACCGGAAAAGAGACCTTCGAGGCGGTCAATTACCTCAAGCAGGCAAATCCGTCGCAATACAAGCCTGAGAACGGGGCAGTTTATCCGGCGTCGGCATTGGGCCGCTCGCTCGCGCAGATCGCTCAGCTGATAAAAGCAGGCGTCGGGCTCGAGGTGGCGTTTGCCGAGATGAACGGCTGGGATACGCACTCGAACCAGTCGCTCGGCAACAATCCTTCTCAAGGCCAGCTTGCCAATCTGCTTCGTGATTTTTCGACGAGCATTGCCGCGTTTACGACCGATCTGGGCCAGCGAATGGACGATGTCGTTGTTCTGACAATGTCAGAATTTGGCCGAACGGCCCGTGAGAACGGAACCCGCGGAACCGACCACGGACACGGCAATGCGATGTTCGTTATCGGCAATTCGGTCAAAGGCGGCAAGGTTTACGGAGATTTCAAAGGACTAAAATCAGACAAACTCTACGAAGGCCGCGACCTCGACGTAACGACCGATTTTCGCGACGTTTTCGCCGAGGCAGCCTACAAACACCTGGGCGCGAAGGACCTCGAAAAGCTGTTCCCAAAATATTCGGCGACGAAAGACAAATTCAGAGGATTTCTTGGTTAACTGCGTCGGCCGGGATGCAGATCCGCCGGTCTAACCTTTCGCCTGCAGCATTTCTCCCATTTTCTGGTGGATGATGTTGATCGCTTTGAGCGGACGGAGCATGACTTTGAATTCCGTGATCTTGCCGTCGTCATTCCAGCGGATCATATCAACACCGTTAACAATGATACCGTCGATCTCGGTCTCAAA
>CAZVDM010000293.1:0-2583 GCA_964625555.1 uncultured Chloracidobacterium sp. | reverse complement strand
GGCCAGGACGCGAAGACCATGATGAAACTCTACGACGCCCTCGATGACAACGACGACGTGCAAAAGGTTTACGCAAACTTCGACATCGACGAGAGCGAGATGGAGTGACGTTCAGCCATGCTCCGGTGAATAAATAGCTACATGATTAATTTGTAATATGCTATAACAAATCAGCTATTTAAAACTTTGGAGGAGGTAGGCAATGGCATCATTGGTATTCTTATGGATCGACGGCATTATAGGCGAATCGAAAGACCCGCGGCATTTGAGGGAAATTGATATCGAATCGTTTAGCTTTGGGCCTCACAGGGCAAATGTTTCTGGCCCGTCCTCGCCAATAACGGCGAATATCAATGACATAAGCTTTATCAAGCTTGTCGATGGAGCATCCTCTGCGTTTCATCTGGCCGCTAGCGGTGCTCAGCGATTTCCGGTGGCAATTTTGTCCGTTGAAAAAGCTCGAGGAGGCAGAAGTGCCGGCAAAGTGTTGGAGTTCGTAATACGGGACGTAATAGTTTTCCAAATACGCCCCGGGGTTAGCAATTCGGGTTTGACGCCCGTTGAAGAGATCTCTATCAGATTTGGTTCGATTTCCCAGACAGATACAGCAAATCAATGATCTGAATGATCAAATGGGATCGCGATCGGCCGTCGATCCAAAGGCCAACGACCTCCTCGCTTACTGAGAACAATAGTCTGCGAAAAGATTCATTCTATGATCTGTCCAAAACTGATGCGGTGTCCATCGGGCGTTACGACGGAAAATTCGCGGATGTCCCAAGGTTTATCGGCGATCCGCGACAATATGGCCGCTCCACGCTCGTTAAACTCGGCATAGACCGCGTCGACATTCTCAACCAAGCAATGAGCGAACCAAGAATGGTTGCCTGTCGCTTCGGCAGTCATTTCGTCCGAGCATTCGCCAAGCATGACCTTGAAATCGCCGAACGAGAGAAACTCCCAGCCCGGGGCCGTGAAATCGAGAACAAAGCCGAGTTTCGACTTAAAATATTCGGCCGCGACCGCGAGGTCTTTGACCGCTAAGACATGCCGCGTGTGAACAACTTTTCGTTCCATATTTATAAATAACTGAGCGCCCAGTGTTTGTTCCGGCGCTTGACGTTTCCATACCAGTAGCAAAGCGGAAATATGATCACCAGTCCGGCGATCCATGCGAAGTAGACGACCGGAAGCGAAAATCCGGCGTCAGGCGGTATCTGCTGACCCGGTCCGGGCGCCGCAAAAAAGTGTGAGATATCCTTCCCGGCGAGAAAAGTCAGGCCAACTCCGAAGAGATGGGCCGATAGCCATTGAAGGATGTAGAAAAAAAGCGGAACACGTCCAAACACGATGGCGATCTTCTGCCAAAACGCCTGGCCACTTATCTTGTCGGTGAGACCGAGAACGAGCACCGCAGGGCCAAGCGTCATCAGCAGGAATATCAATGACGGCGGATACTTTGTCGTGTTAAAAAATGAGACGATCGTGAATGCCGGCTCGGACAGAACGGGCGTTGGGACGATTGCATCCGGGCCAAGTTCGCCGGCTTCGACCCGGGCTTTTGCGTCCTCGATGAACTCTGCCTGATTTTGCCAAGTGTTTGGGTCTCCATAAAAATTCACAACCCGCAGTCCTACGAACAAAAGCGTGGCAGCAATACCGGTTGCGAGCAGCCACTTTCGGCGGCGCTGCGCGTCCCACGAATAGACCGATCCAAGAGCGTAACCGACGGCCATTACGCCGATCCACGGAATCAATGGATACGCGATGAAGACGCTAAACCCGCCGCCGACCGGAATAACACTCTGTTGATGGAGTATAAGCCATACGGCCTGAAGAAAGTCCGGTGAGCCGCCAAACGCGATATTCGGCGGAAGCTGATAGACATCGAGCAGATTGTGGAACAGGATCATTGCAAGACCGAGGAACCCTACAACCTTTAATGGTAGATAGATCAACGCTGCCATCACGACCATCGAAACACCGATCGCCCAGATAACCTGGGCCATACCAAAAGCGGAAGCGTAATCGAGATTGAAAAATATTAAGAAGCGAATGACGGTGAACTCGAGGACGATCAACCATAGGCCGCGCGTTAAGAGAAACCGCGAAAGCTCTCTATTCGTCTTGCCGTACTGTTTCTGCAGAAAGATACTGACGCCCGACAGAAAAACAAATGCCGGAGCGCAAAAATGCGTGATCCATCGAGTAAAGAAAAGGGCGACCGTTGTTGTCGCGGGATCGGTCGGATCGCTCGTGAGAGCCCCTGCGTGGACAAAATCGCGGGTGTGATCAAGCAGCATGATCATCATGACGATGCCGCGAAGCAGATCGATAGAGTAGATGCGCTGTTTCAAAGTTTCGTCACTCATACCTGTTCCTCGTTCAAGTCATTCTCTGCGTTCGCGAGTTTGTTTCCGCCTTTTTCGGCATCCGCAACCTTCGATTCTTCAGACCTATGCCGAGCCTGAAAATCGGCGGGCTGTCGAAGAAGTTCGGATACGCGATCTTTGACCGCAGTTTCGGCGACATTCTGCTCAGACCACCAATTCACGTATTGCGGATCGACCTCGGCGCCGGCTT
>CAZVDM010000292.1:0-2586 GCA_964625555.1 uncultured Chloracidobacterium sp. | reverse complement strand
CCCGGAGCAAGTTCCCGCAAAACGGGACGTACACCATCGACATCGTTCTATTTGGCGATTCGTACGACGACTGGGGCAAATCGACCGGCGAAGATGAAAAGTACCCGACCGCGTCGGCCAAGTTCGCGTTTCAATTCAGCGGTACGGACGGCCAGACGCTGGTCGCGAATGCAGTGAAGGCCAAGGACTCGGTCGAAGCCGCGAAGAACCGCCGTGAGATGCTCCACGCGATGCCCGACTGGTGGTTCAAAGCCTCAACGCCGCCCGAACCGAAGCTCGCCGCGGCACGCCTCGTCCCTCTGATCAAGGGCTTTATCGGCCAGTGGAACCTGACCTATATGAAGCACATGATCGTGCAGTTCAGCGGGCCGCTCTGGGTGATCGAAAAGAACAGCCTCGGAATACCGGAATACCGCATGGTCAAGCCGTACATCTACGTCATCTACAAGGACCCGAAAGACAACTCGTGCCAGGTCGGCGCCGTCTACATGCGCGAATCCTACGCCGGTGCCGGCACCTACGGCGCACCATACCTCGGCGGCATCCGCGAGGTCCAATACATCGACTGCGCCGTGGTCAAGTAGTGGAAAGCGATGGCGGTACAGGATCGGAAACAAGAACGGCTCGCTTCCTCGGTAAGAAGGGGAGCGCGTTTTGGCCGATCTGCGATGCGGGCTACTTCTTAAAAGACCTGACGAGCACGATCATGATCACGGCGGCGATCGGGCCGCCGATCATGGCGAGGATGGACTCGGGGCCTTCGCCGACGATTTGGTTGCCGTAATTTAGCAATAACCACCCAACTATTACGCTTGTCGCGACGCCGATGCCGACGCTCAATGGAAAGCCGAGGGCGTTGCCGCGGTTGTTCATGAGCGAATTCATTCCCGCCCCGACGACTACTCCGAGCACAAATAAGATGATCAAAAAGGTCATTAGCGTATCTCCTGTTGTAATTGGGCTCGCTGATGATACGTCCATTTTAGGTGTGAGTGCAAATGGCCGGAAGTTGGTAGTCAGTAGTCGGTAGGAATGGAAAGTGGAAAACGGAAAACGGGAAACGGAATATTTCGGTCCGAAGATCGGACGGACGGATCAGGCCGGTTTTAGTTTATATTGTGCAAAGGTGTGTAGGACGACCGTCGCGATTATTACTGCACCGCCGAGGAGGGCCCATTGGGACGGGCGTTCGCCGACAAAGAGAAAGACCCAGACTGGATTTAGGAGCGGTTCGATGAAGCCGATGATGCTGGCGTCCAGCGGGCGAGTGCCGCCGCGGACGCCTTTGATAAATAGGATGTACGAGATGCCGATCTGGAAGACGCCGAGGAATCCGACGGCGGCGTAGTCCATTAACGTGGCGGTCGGGAAGGCGGCGATGCCGCTTGGAAGCGTCAGTAGTGCTAGCAGGAAATTGCCGTAGATGACCGTGATCGTTCCGCTCATGCCTTCGGCTCGCGGGTGCTTGAGCAGCATGATGTAAAGGCCGAGGAAAATGCCCGAACCGAGCGCTGCGATGTTGCCCTGGTAATCGCCGATCGTCAGGTCGCCGACGAAGAAGAGGCTCATTCCGGCGAGGCAAAAGATCACGGTCACGAGATCTTTGAGGTGGAATTTTTCGCCGATCACGAATGGGGCGAGTATCAGGATGTAAACCGGAGCTGTGTATTGGAGGAAGATGGCGTTGGCGGCGGTCGTATGTTTTGTCGCCCAGACGAACAGGAACAGCAGCACCGCGTAGATCACGCTGCACATCACGCCGAATGCGTTGATCCGCAGGCCATTTTTATGCGTGATCACGAGAACCGTGATCGCGGCCAGCAGCGAGCGAAAGAATGTGACCTGATAAGCGTCGAAATTTGTCGCGAGCTTGATAAACATCCCGCCGGTGCTCCAGAGCAGGACGGCGAAGACCACGTAGTAGACGGGGTTTTTAAGGGTTTTAGCCACTATAAGCAATTCACCACAGAGACACAGAGACCACCGAGAATATTAGGAAGATTTAACCACAGATGAATACGGATATACACCGATAAAGAACTTGTGAGATATCGCTGACCAAAAAATAAGGAGCACAGAGATCTAACTCTGTGCTCTCTGTGACTCTGTGGTGAAATGCTCTGACTATTCGCCAGCCGTGGCTTCTTTGACGATCTCGCGGAGGCGTTTGGCTGAGGTGGTGTTTGGTTCTAGTTCGACGTCTTCGACGTTGCCGTAGACCTTTTTGCCGAAGACTGCGTTCCAGGGCGGAATGACGATCGTCGCGTCGCCGTTTGCTTTTGCCTGGCAGGCGAGGCGGAGGAAGGGTTTGTCGCCGTCGGGCTGGTTGTAGCCGAAGACCTTCATCGCACGCTGTTCACGCGGGCTGACGGGCGAGAGTTTTTCTTCGCCGCCGAGGACGCCGACCCAGCAAGTGCCGCACGCAGCCGATGTGCATTCGACCGGAACGACGCCTTCCCAACATCGTTCGTCCTGTGCGTGCCAGTCTTTTGAACGGTCGAGAGCCGATCCGCCGGCGATCTCCTGTTCGTTCATGATGTCAAAATCGCCTTGAACGCGGCCGTTGTCGTAATGGATCGCGAATTT
>CAZVDM010000291.1:0-2722 GCA_964625555.1 uncultured Chloracidobacterium sp. | reverse complement strand
GTCGCAACTAAAAACGTCAACGTAACGCCAATGAACTGATAAACGAATGGCGGCACCCGTTCCTCAAGTATTCTTTGTGAAGCCCCGATGATTGGAAAATGCCAGAGATAAAGTCCATACGAAATCCTGCCGATCCAAACCAACGGGGTGAATTCGAAGCCTCGAGAAAGTAACGATGGAAAAAGGAGTATATCCAAGATCAAAATGGCCGTGGCGACGGAGATGAGAGTAAATCCGCCGTTGTATACGAAGGCCGTGTTATGTCGCAGTAGGAAAAGAGATATTACTATTCCGACGACACTGATTGCCGTTGCCACATGAAAAGCGCCTCTAAAACGAATTGCATTTTGAAATACACCCCAAGACACCAGTAAAGCTGCGACACAACCGATCAGTAGCTCATGGGCTCTCGTGTCCGAGCCGAAATATATCCTTAGATAGGGCACTTGGGCTTGCCATAACCAAACACTGATCGCTACCGAAACCGCAATAAGCGACAATAATATAGCGAGAACCACACTTTTGCTTTTGATCCTATTCAAAACCAGCAGGAGGAGCGGCCAAAGAATATAAAACTGTTCCTCAACTGATAACGACCACGCATGACTTAATGCCCCGATTGCGCCGTACGGCGGGACCTGAGCCCAATTAGCAACGTAGAATAATGTGTAAAGCACACCTTTTAGTGTGATGGTGGCCTTATCAGTTGGTTGAATGATCAGAGCATATGCAACACAAAACAGCATTAATACAAATAGAGCCGGAAGTAATCTAAGTGCCCGCCGAATATAGAAGTTCTTCAGGCCCATTTCTGAGCTTTGTTGGCAGCCTTGTAAGAGTAATGAAGTGATCAGAAAACCGCTCAGAACAAAAAAAATATCGACCCCGACGAATCCACCCCGCATCCCCAGAAAGTGACCATTAAAGGCCATAACGGCGAGTATTGCAACGCCCCGTAAACCGTCCAGAGTTGGCTGGTAGCTAAGTTGAAATACCGCCGGGTTCAAACTTTTATCGGCCTCTTCCGAACTTTCTCGTTCTTTTGACTTCACTTTAAGCTTTCAATCTTTAACTGGCGTGGAAGTGATCAATTTCCGACCATTCAACAAATCGCGAAGCACGGCGGCAGGAAATCGTACACGCGGTTCAACAACTATTGCACCGTGATTCCCATTCACCTCGTGTATTTCAAGCTGGCCCATCGCCAACTTTGACCAACCGAGCGTATCATCCCGGTATATCCCTCGAAATTGCTTTGAAGCCCGAAATAGGATCACGTCTCCCCCATAAGGCGAGGGACGATAGGCCTTGGCTGCAGCACTAATATTGAGTTGAGTAACCACAAGTGCTTCAGGCAACTGACGACGGAGCGTCTTATAGACGCCACGTGCGAACTTTCTTTTTGTTTGTTTATATGCCCGTCGAAATTGGGTTCTCGCTTTAGTGGACTTCGCTACAATGTAAGGCCAGCGTTTACCGCGCTCCAGGATCCAGAACGTGTTGATATGATGTTCAACTCGATCAGCGAAACCAAAAATCCTACGACTGAGATTTGTGGTTCCAGGCAAAGGTATTGGGTAACCTGGAGCAAAGGTATCAAACATCGCAACGAATGGAACTTTTGCGCCGCTCTTTCGAAGTTGTGACCCCACCTCATAAGCGATCAAACCGCCCAACGAAGCACCAACCACATAATATGGCCCATTCGGCTGAACGCCTTTGATCTCCCGAATATAATGTGCCGCCATGTCCTCGATACGGTCGTACGCCGACTGATGGCCACTGAGTCCAACCGCTTGCATTCCGTAGCATGGTTGATCCTCGCCCAGGAGATCGGCTAGGTCCTTGTAGAAAAGCACGTTTCCGCCGGCGGCATGCATCATGAATATCGGAGGTTTTGAACCATTCGCCCTAATTGGCACCAATGATGTCCATATATCTTTCGGCTTTTCCTTCCGAATGAGTTTTGCGAGCTGTTCTACAGTGGATGCAGTGAAAAGTGTGGCAAGCGGAAGATTGACCTTGAGGCGTTTTCCGATCTCGTCAAAAAGCTGCACTGCAAGAAGTGAGTGGCCGCCGATCTCAAAAAAGTCGTCGTCCGGGCGCACTGATTCTAATTGCAGCACGCCTTGCCAGATGTCTGTCAGAATTTCTTCGATCTGTTCGTTCTCGGCCGCGGGCGGAACAGAACTGATTTCTGCCCTGCCAGTACTTGCAGAAGCCATGGCGTTCTCGACTTCATTTTGAGACCTCAATGGCGTAGTCCAATGCAGCAATTCCGAGATTTTGCGGTTCGTGTCAAGTACCGCTGACTGAAGGATCGTTTGGAGATCCTCGAGCATAAACCTAATCGATTCCACCCGGAACAGATCGGTGTTGTATTCCAGTTGCAATCTCGTCCCTTCAAGTCTTTCGACCACCCCAAGCGATAATTCGAAGACCGATCCAGGGCTGACGGATCGTATTGGCTTGATCGACAGTTCCTCAAGTTCAACAGGCTGCATAAAAGCAGTCTGGAAAATGAAAAGAACTTGAAAAAGCTGTCCACCCATTCGGCCGTTCGTAGACGGCCTGATTGTCTCTACAAGTTTCTCGAACGGTAAAGTTTGGTTACTAAATGCGCCAAGCGAAACGTCCTTGACACGCGATAGCAACTCCTTGAACGAGGGGTCACCCGATAGCTCACTCTTAAGTAAAAGCGTGTTTGCAAACGATCCGATCA
>CAZVDM010000290.1:0-2729 GCA_964625555.1 uncultured Chloracidobacterium sp. | reverse complement strand
TCGATGGGATGAAAACGGTGGGCGAGCTGTTCGGTTCTGGGCAGATGCAATTGCCATTCGTCCTGCAATCGGCGGAGTCGATGAAGGCTGCGGTGAAGTTCCTTGAGCCATTCATGGAGAAAGTCGAGGGCTCGAACAAGGGCGTTCTGGTGCTCGCGACCGTCAAGGGCGACGTGCATGATATCGGCAAGAATCTGGTCGATATTATCCTCACCAACAACGGCTACAAGGTAATAAATCTGGGCATCAAACAGCCTATCGACGATATTCTGCGTGCTGCCGAAGAGTCCAATTGCGATGCGATAGGAATGAGCGGTTTGCTCGTCAAATCAACGCTCATCATGCGCGACAATCTCGAATTGATGAACGAACGCGGCATCAAGACTCCAGTAATTCTCGGTGGGGCGGCACTGAATCGGCGTTATGTCGATGCCGATCTGATACCGCTTTTTGACGGCAAGTTATTTTACGCGCGTGATGCATTTGACGGTTTGCATGCGATGGATGAACTCACGGCAAAAGACGGTCTAAACGCAGAGACCGCGGAGGACGCAGAGAAGACAAGGGCGGTTGGAGCCAGCGGATCGCGCGAATCGAGTGATGTTCTCAACACAGATATTGTGACCGTTGGTGACGCGGAAGATCTGGTTGGCGAAGACGCAAAGCTTGGGACGGTTGCTGCGAGAGTCTCGACACGCGCGGCTGGTGATACGACTCACACTAACCGGTCCGAAATAGCGGCTCTCGACGAATTGCCGAAGGCTCCGTTTTACGGGTCTAAGGTCGTTGAGATCGGCGATCTTACCAAGGTATTTGATTTTATTAACGAGACGGCTTTGTTCAAGGGGCAGTGGCAGTACAAGCAAGGAAAGTCTTCGAAAGAAGAATATGCCGAGTTGCTCAAGACGACTGTTTATCCGAAATTCAACGAGATCAAGGCCCAGGCGATACGTGAGAAATTGCTTGAGGCAAAGGTCGTTTACGGCTATTTTCCGTGTAATTCGGAGGGCAATGATCTGATAATTTGGGAAGACGATCTGAAGACGGAAAGGATGAGATTCACGTTTCCTCGTCAGGCAGTCGAGCAACGAGGTGGTAAGAATCTGTGTCTTGCGGACTATTTTGCGCCGAAGAACCCAGTCGCTACCGCTCCCGGTTCTGACACTGAAGCCAACATTGACGTAGTCGCGTTTGACCTCGTTACAATGGGCCGAAAGGCGAGCGAGCATTCGGCGAAGCTGTTCAAATCGGACAACTACACCGACTATCTGCTGTTCCACGGGCTTTCGGTCGAGTCTGCTGAGGCTCTCGCGGAGATGTGGCATAAACGCATTCGTGAAGAACTCGGGATTGCCGGAGCGGACGCCCCGGAACTGACAAAACTGTTTCATCAGGGCTATCAGGGCTCGCGGTACAGTTTTGGGTATCCGGCATGTCCACGGATCGAGGACCAGACGAAACTGTTCGAATTGCTGCAGCCCGAGCGGATCGGTGTCGAGTTGACCGACGAATTTATGCTCGAACCGGAGCAATCGACCTCGGCAATCATCGTCCACCATCCAGACGCGAAGTACTTCAATATCGAATAGAGTAACTAATAACTTGTATTAAGAAATGCCGGTTTTGCTGATTAGCAAAGCCGGCTTTTGTTTTGTAAAATGTTGGATAACTTAGACTTTTCCACTCATAAGTTCCAATTATGACAAAAACTATATTTATTGCCGGATCCGGAGGGATCGGCGAGGCAGCGGCTCTTTTGCTGAGGGAATGGTGTGAATTTGAAACGACGCTCATCCTCGGCGACGTGTCTGAGGACAGCCTGCGGAAAGCGGTCGAACTGGTGACAGGGAATTCGTCGAAGACAACATCCGTCGAGACCGTTGTTATGCCGCGAGAAGGTATGAACGATGCGATGAAGGCGGCGTTTGAGCGGACAGATGTGCTGCTCGACTGTTCGCCGGGCGGTCAGGCCCCGCGGATGGCGAGATTTGCGGTGGATTTTAAGATGCACTACGCAAATCTGACCGAATACGTCGCTGAGACCGACCAGATCATCTCAATGGCGAATGATGCGGATACCGGATTTATTTTGCAGACAGGCCTTGCTCCGGGATTTATCAACGTAAAGGCGATGCAGCTCTATAACGAGTTTGTCGCGAAATATGAGAACGAAAAGGTCGAACGCGTCGGTATGAAGGTTGGCGCCATGACCGCACATGCACATGCTCCGCATTTTTACGGGTTCACGTGGTCGCCGATCGGCGTGGCGACTGAATATGTCAAAAATTCCCGCGTCATCCGAAACCATGAGATCACGGAGCGTCCGGCACTTTCGGCACGCGAAACGATCGTCATCGGAGCCCGCACGTACGAGGCCGACCTGACCTCGGGCGGTGCGGCCGATCTGCCGGACTTTTTCGAAGGAAAGGCAAAGCAGCTTGATTATAAGACGCTGCGATATGTCGGCCATTACGACTGGGTCGAATCAATGATCAAAAAACTGCCGAAGGATGCCGATTTGCCTGATCGTCTGCAGGAGGCAATGCTGCAGGCGGTGCCTTCGGTCGAGGACGATCTTGTGCTGGTACATGCGTCGGTCGACGGGTTTGATTCACGAGGTCGGCGGCGGATGCTCGAGAAGGCATATTTTGTCGAGCCGCTTGAGATCAATGGACGCCATCTGCGGGCGATACAGACGACGACCGCTGCACCGCTGTGCGAATCGGCCA
>CAZVDM010000289.1:0-2788 GCA_964625555.1 uncultured Chloracidobacterium sp. | reverse complement strand
CCGATGTTTCCATTTATCCGCAACCGGCTCAAAAACACCGAATCCGAATGGGAAACCGCAGTCGGCGGCGGATTGCGTGCGGTTGGCGTGGGATCGGGCGTGACCGGTTTCGGCGCCAATCTGATCGTCATCGACGACCCCGTAAAATCTCGCGCCGAGGCCGAATCGCAAAAGATGCGCGAAAAGGTGTGGCACTGGTTCAACGACGACATTTACACCAGATTAGAACCAAACGGATCCATAGTCCTCATCCAAACCCGCTGGCACGAAGACGACCTCGCCGGAAGATTGCTAAGAGAACCCGTCCCCGAAGGCAGCGAAAAATGGGAAGTCGTAAACCTGCCCGCATTGGCCGAAGCCTTGTCAGAACCGCCTGCGTCAGCGGGCGGCTTGGAGGCCAGTCATCAGACGAGCGACATCGGAGCAAACCCGTCGCCATCGATTTCAGGTCAGGAAGGGCGGCTTGCCCCCGCTCTTACATTATCCGCAGACGCCGGTGATTTGGTCGAGGCGGAATCGGACCAAAGTCCATTCCTGTCCCCGGAGGGGACGCAGATAATAGCCCAGGGTAAGGCCCTTGGCCGCGACCCTGGGAATAGTGCCCAACAAGATACCGACCCTGAAGGGGTCGTACAGACGCCTCGCCAAGTTGCTCCCCTCCAGGGAGCGGAAAATGCCGCGACTGGTCCCGGGGTCACACTCGCTTCGCTCGCTCACCCCGGGCTATTATCTTTGTCGCCTCCAGCGACAGGAGATCCATTAGGCCGCCAGCCCGGCGTGGCACTTTGTCCGTCACGTTACAACGAAGAGTATTTCAAACACCTTCGCGAAAAGATCGGCAGCTATTCGTTCGCATCGCTTTATCAGCAGCGGCCGGTTCCCGCTGAGGGCGGGATGTTTAAGCGGAAATGGTTTGAGAACAACATCATCTCGGCCGCTCCGCCGAACCTCAAATGGAAACGCGGCACCGATCCCGGAGTTTCGGCAGGTGAAAAAGCAGATTACAGCGCGAGCGTCCGCGTCGCGATCGACAAAGACGGAAATATGTACATCGCTGATATGTTTCGGCGACAGGTCGAATACCCCGAGCTTCGCCGCTTCATGGCCGAACGCCTCAGACAGGAACGCGACGTCGAACACGGCATCGAACTCGCCGGCCACGGCCCGGCCATTTATCAGGACCTTTTACAGAACGGCGAAGCCCAGGGACGCGCTTTTCGCGGCATCAAGATCAACGATCCAAAAATGGCGAGAGCCCTGCCATGGCTCGCCCTCGCCGAAGCCGGCAAGGTCTATCTCATCCGCGGCCCGTGGAACGACGAATTCCTCAACGAAACCACATCATTCCCAATGGGCACCCACGACGACCAAATCGACGCCGTCTCGCTCGCCTTCGGCCTCGCCACCGCCAAGAGCAAGAAAAGCTGGGGATTCTGAAATGAAAAAGAGTTTTGCCACGAATTACACGAATAACACAAATAAAAGCCGCGCGATCGGCCAATTCCTATTCGTGCAATTCGCGCCATTCGTGGCTAAACTCTTAGTTTGCCTAAACATCGCGGTAAAGCTATTCTTTTGCTATCAGATAGCTCGTGTGGTTGAGGGCGAAAGAACGCCCTTACTACCGTGCGGGCTTCTGCATAAATTGGAGAAAAATATGATCGAAAAGGGCGTGGAAATTGCACCGGCGGCGGGGAAGCTTGGGGTTTTGTTGGTTGGGCTAGGAGCGGTGTCGACGACGCTGGTGGCTGGTGTCGAGGCGATAAAACGCGGCATTTCGGAGCCCGTCGGTTCGCTGACGCAGCTTGGCACGATACGCTTGGGAAAACGCACCGACAACCGCAGCCCTAAGATCAGCGAATTTGTGCCGCTCGCAGGGCTCGACGATATCGTCTTCGGCGCGTGGGATATCTTTCACGACAACGCCTTCGAGGCCGCAATGAACGCCGGTGTGCTCGACAAAGATCTGCTCAATCAGGTCTCCGAACCGCTATCGAGCCTCAAACCGATGAGCGCCGTTTTCGAACAAAACTACGTCAAACGCCTCACCGGCGACAACGTCAAGACCGGCAAGAACAAAATGGACCTTGCCGAGCAGCTAATTGCTGACATCGCACAGTTTAAGGCTGATAACAACTGCGACCGACTTGTTATGGTCTGGGCCGCCTCGACCGAGATTTACATCGAGGAATCCGAGGTTCACACATCGCTCGCGGCGTTTGAAAAGGCAATGTACGACGACGACGGCCGCATCGCTCCGTCGATGATCTATGCCTACGCCGCCCTGAAATCGAACGTCCCATTCGCCAACGGAGCGCCAAATCTGACGGTTGATATTCCGGCCCTCACCGAGCTTGCGGATCAGACCAGAACACCGATCTGCGGCAAAGACTTCAAAACCGGACAGACGCTGATGAAAACGATCCTCGCTCCGGGTTTGAAATCCCGAATGCTCGGCCTCGACGGCTGGTATTCGACAAATATACTGGGAAACCGCGACGGCGAGGTACTCGACGACCCCGAAAATTTCAAATCAAAAGAAGTTTCGAAGCTCTCGGTCCTCGAACACATCTTCCAGCCCGAGGTTTATCCCGACCTCTACGGAGATTTTTCGCACGTCGTTAAGATCAACTATTATCCGCCCCGCGGCGACAACAAAGAAGGCTGGGACAACATCGACATCTTTGGCTGGCTCGGCTACAAGATGCAGATCAAGGTCAACTTTCTCTGCCGCGACTCGATCCTGGCGGCACCGCTCGCCTTGGATCTGGCACTATTCATGGACCTT
>CAZVDM010000288.1:0-2829 GCA_964625555.1 uncultured Chloracidobacterium sp. | reverse complement strand
AATGTTGGGCGGCGATGGGACTTTGCGGTAATTGGACTACAGCGGCAGCCAGCGACAGTTTTTTACACTCGATTTACGATTGTCGCCAGAGGTCTTTTTGATTGTCGCAGGCCCCGTTTTTGGCTGTCGCAAGGGCCTAAAACACTGTTGCAAACCCCTCTTAAAACTGTTGCAGAACGCCATTTTAAGGCATTTTCATCGATTTTGTTGATTCATTTGTGGTACGTACCACAATTTCGAACTTGAGGTGAAAAATGCAAGTTTGGTTTTCCCACGAAACCTCTTTTTGGCGCATAATAATTGACACGCGGTCATCAATCTTGTCTAATCCTCTTATCCAAATCATCACTAACGGATAATGCAAAAGAACCTGACAAATCTGATTATCGTGGCGGTCGTAATAACATTTGTTACGGCTTGCTTCTGCCGACCGGACCGTGATCGGATGGGCGATCCGCCGGCGCAGTCGAATAAGGCCTCGTCCTCATCGCCCGATGCGGGAAACAATAACAGTTCGTCATCGTCGCCGAATTCTACGACCTCCGGCACCAAAGAGGACAAGGGCGATTTCACCGTAGATCACATCGCCGTCAAATCTTCGAAATACGTCGAGATCGATAAACAGGTGCGCAGCGAACGACTGCTCGAAAAAGCCGCCGAACAGCTCAATAAGAATCTGATCCTTCCGTTCGACCTTGAGCTTCGTACGGAGGAATGCGGACAGGCGAACGCCTTTTACGATTCGAACGACACGTCCGTTACCGTCTGTTACGAGCTGATGGAGCATTTTTACGACACTTTCCGCGGTACCGGAATGGCCGACAATAAGGCGTACGATAAGATGTTTGACGCTGTCAGGTTCGTCTTCCTGCACGAGATCGGCCACGCATTGACGGATACATACAAGCTGCCGATCACCGGCAACGAAGAGGACGCCGCCGACCGGTGCTCAGCGTTCATCAACCTCACCGAGTTGGGCGACGACGGCGTGAGGGCCGTACTCGCTGCCGCGGATTCGTTCAAGATCGAATCAAAACGCAGAGCTACCGACAAGACCGATCTTGCTGATGAACACCTCTTACAGGAACAGCGGTTTTACAACTCACTTTGCATGATCTACGGTTCAAATCCATCAAAATACTCGAATATCGTTACTGACGGTTATCTGCCAAAGGCACGCGCAGAGCGTTGCGAAACGGAATTTACGCGTACTGCCGAAAGTTGGGCAACCCTGCTTAGGCCCTGGCGAAAAAGCTGAGAAAACAGGAGAAGAAATGAAACGAAACATTACAACATCAATCATTGCGGTCTGCGCCCTTTTAGCGATCGGCCTCGCATGCGGCGGCGGTCCAAAGGCAGAAGACGAGAAAGACGCGGGCCCTGAATTTGTCGGAACATGGACCGCTGCCGACGGTTCTTTCATCACCATTCGTTCTGACGCCAGTGCCGATTACAAGATCGGCGGCACGTCCGTCACGGGCGGCGTGGCAAAGGTAAGCGAAAAGGAAAAGACGCTCAGGATCGCTATGCTCGGTATGGGCTCGCCGATGAAGATCGACAAGGCTCCGGCAAACGGCGAAATGACGATCGACGGCATCGTTTATAAAAAGGCCGGCGGCGGCTCGACTTCGACGTCTGACGCAAAGCCCGAGGTCCCGGGCAACGACAAGCTGCAGACGCTCGTGAAGACCACATTCCTCGATTTTGGCGACGCGGTTCAGGCCGGCGATTTTACGGATTTTCATAAGAAGATCGCAAAGGTCTGGCGTGATTCGTCGACACCCGCCGAAATGAAAGACAGCTTTAAGGCGTTTGTCGAAAACAAGGAAAATTACAACTTCAAAAAGGCCGTTTCGCCTATGGATGCTACATTCGAACCCGCCCCTGTGATAGACAAAGTCGCCGGTCTCGACGCTCTGATCGTTAAGGGTTATTATCCGACCAAGCCTGAACGGGCTAATTTCGAACTCAAATACACAATGGATGACGGTTCATGGAAATTGATCGGCATAAACATCAAGACTACAGGAGGAAAATAGATCTGATCGTTCCAACCTAGATCAAAGGCCGGCATCTGTCCGGCCTTTTTGATTTTATCGGGCCCGATACGCTAAACTCTCCTTTTCAAACATTTATGAAGATCCACGAATATCAAGGCAAGGCCATCCTAAACGAATATGGCGTTCCCGTTCCCCGCGGCATTGTCGCCCGCACACCGGACGAGGCCGAAGCCGCCGCCCGCGAACTCGGAACCGACGTCGTCGTTGTAAAGGCTCAGATCCACGCCGGAGGCCGCGGCAAGGGCGGCGGCGTAAAGATCGCCAAATCGCCCGCTGAGGCTCGCGAATTGGCATCGCAGATCCTCGGCATGACGCTCGTAACCCATCAGACGGGACCTGAGGGCCGCATCGTCAAGACGCTGCTGATCGAGGAAGGCCTGCCGATCGACCGTGAATTCTATCTGGGTATCACCCTCGACCGTGTGACCGGCCGAAACGTATTTATGGCATCGTCAGCCGGCGGAATGGACATCGAAAAGGTCGCCGAAGAAACGCCGGAATTGATCCTCAAGGAAACGATCGATCCGGCCGTCGGTCTTCGCGGATTTCAGGCCCGCAAGCTCGCTTTCGGCCTCGGCATCCCGGCCGAATTGATCGGGCAGGCCACCAAATTCATGCTCTCGCTGTACGATGCGTACGAAAAGATCGACGCCTCGCTCGTCGAGATCAATCCTTTCCTGCTTACCAAGGATAACCGTCTCATCGCCCTCGACGCCAAGGTCACATTCGACGACAACGCGATGTTCCGCCATAAGGATTTCATCGAGCA
>CAZVDM010000287.1:0-2835 GCA_964625555.1 uncultured Chloracidobacterium sp. | reverse complement strand
AATACCGATGTATGGAAAAATAGATTCCTTGAACGTATCGGTCGCCGCCGGCGTAATACTTTTCGAAGCGAGAAGACAACGAGGGGAGATCACAGAAGCCAAAATTCAGAAGCCAGAGTAAAGTGATCGAATTTCGCGGGCTGGCTACCGACTACTGACTACTAATTTATGTTTTGCCCAAAATGCGGACAGCAAAATCCTGAGACCGGCAAGTTTTGCCGCAGCTGCGGAACGGATCTCGGCAACGTATCAAGTGCTCTGGCGGCACCGCAGCCGCCGAAACAGCTCGTCAATCACAAGGGCAAACCCATACATTGGGAAGGCGCGATCACCAAGATCGGCACCGGCCTTGCGTTCCTGATAATCGCGATCGCACTATCATTTTCGCGAATGGGCCAGAGCTGGTGGTTTTGGATGCTGATCCCGGCCTTTGGTTCGATCGGCGGCGGCATCGCCCAATATATTCAACTTCGGCGTGCCGAACAGGCACAGCCCGTATTTGCACCGGCGAGCTCGATAAACGTGCTCGACACGCCGCCGAACCATGCTCTCCCGCCGCAGCAGACCGAATGGGTCTCGCCCGAATCGCGTTACAAGACCGGTGATCTCGTCCCACCGAGCGTCACCGACAATACGACCCGACACCTCGAAATGGACAGCGAAGGCAAGACCATGACGCTGCCCAAAAAGTGAGGTTTCTCTTGTTGGAAATCGGCCCGGCATCTTCCCCCAAAAATGCATTTGGAAATGACCGATCGTGTATTTTTTACTGTTTTGTCGAAATTGTGGTACGTACCACAAATAGATCAAGAAAAACTACAAAACGACCGTCAAAACAGCACTCTGCGACAGAAAAACTGGGTAGTGGCGACAATTTTTGAGAGCCTTGCGACAATAAAAAGCGTGGTCAGCGACAATAAAACACGCCCCAGCGACAATTGTAAAACTCGTCCTAAAATGTGTCGTAGGCCGCCGTCCTTATCCATTTCCGTCAAAAACCCATCGACGCCCAACATTCCCATCCGAAATGCCAATCCCCAATGCCCCATCACCGCTCCATTTCAAATCCATCCCCTCCAAACCGCCCGTTCACATCCATCTGCTACGTCTATCCGTCAGATATCGCAAGTACCCACCCGCGAGGCCATCCCAACCAAATTACACGTCGGCTATTTCCTCGCCACTGAGGTTCTCATTCATCGAAAAGACACTGTATGAACGTCCGGATATTACACACCAACGGCGTCGCCGAAAAAGATGAGTTTGATGAAAGCGGTCAGGGCGAATTCGCCTCCGACGGAATTAACGTGATACAAAGCTTGATTTGGCGGCAACTGCATTAAGGATGCTTAAACGCCGGGCGAATGGTCGGAATGGAAGAACGGCCGCGCAAACCTTACTTTCCCACATCGCCGCTTCGGCAAAAATCGGCCTGCGGACCGTCGATGCAATATCCGGAACTCCGGAAATATTGCATTAGGAGATTATCATGGGACTAAAGAAGGCATTTATAACTGCTCAGTACGACGATCCGAATGGAGATCTCGGCAACCGATGGAAAGACGGCAAGACCGAGATCGTTTTGAAGCCCAACGATCCGCCGACGGCGGGCAAATGGGACACGACGCGAGGCAGTGACGTCGACAGCGGCGGCGGTTCGGATCACGCCACTTATATTTGGGATCACGTAAATAAGGTCGTCAATTTGAAGATCGGCGGATATCAGGGAGACACAACGAACAAGACCGTGGTCGCTCTCTCGCGTTTTAACGACTATAAACTCGGCGCAAAGGGCGAAGGCGTATTCTATTTTCGAAACAAAGGCGTTCCGATCACTTGGGAATTAACTGTCATGGAATTCTAACGCGTCAAACAAAATGTAAAGCAATGAGCGGGGCAAGGTTGAACAGCAATATTCCGATCTTATAGACGGCTAGGCCTGCGTAGTGGATAGTGTCAAATGTCTCGACCGAGATCTTGAACCAGCGCGAGTGCAGACGATATAGCCGGTCGTGTGCAAAGCGAAAAGCTGCGAACCAGATGATCAGTACCGCATAGTTGATGACGGTGCACCAGATCAGGAAATGTAATGCATGGTGGATGTTCATACGTTTTTCCTCACGCCTGAAGGCGTAACTCTCACATTACTTCTTCCGCAGGCTCATTTTATGACCGGCGAGGCGTTCGATCACCCGCAAGTATCGACGCGGAAAGAGCCTTGAGAACAGGCTTATCAGGTACGCGTCGGAACCGATGAGGATTCGCGGGTTGAGGTCTTTCATTCCTTTAACGATCGTTTCGGCGGCAGTTTCGGGCGATGTGCGGGCGACCTTGTCAAAGAATTTGGTGCCCTGCTGTTTCCATTCCTCAGGCGTTTCGGCGCCGACGCGCGAATTGCGGGCGATGTTGGTCTTGATTCCGCCGGGATGGATGGCGGAGACGGTGATGTTTGAGCTGGCGAGTTCGTGCCGTAGGCTCTCGGTAAAGCCACGGACGGCAAATTTGGACGAGCAATATGCGGTCTGCTCTTCGGGTGCGATAAAGCCGAAAACGCTTGAAACATTGAGGATATGACCACTTTCCTGCTGCCGAAGGATCGGTAGAAATACCTTGCAGCCGTAGATCACACCCCAGAAATTGACGCCCATCAGCCATTCAAAATCTTCGATCGACAGATGCTCAAACTCTCCGATTACACCGACGCCCGCATTATTAACAAGGTGCGTAACGCGGCCGTGTTTCGCGACGGCTTCGTCAGCAAGCCGTTGGACCTGATCGAGTTTGGAAACGTCGATGACGTGCTGCGAAACAGGAACGCCGAGTTTCTCGACCATC
>CAZVDM010000286.1:0-2887 GCA_964625555.1 uncultured Chloracidobacterium sp. | reverse complement strand
AACGGCGTCGCGGTGCCGTTCAATGACGTCAAGGTCGACTCGCTCAAGGTGATCATCGACGCGGAGTTGGCAAAAGGAGCGGCTCCGGCTCCCGCAAATCCGGCGACGCCCGCATCTCCGAAGTAAGTGACGAACGAAAGCACGATAGAAAGCAGTTCGAGACCATGGACGGCGATCCTGGCGGCGATAGTCTCGCTGGCCGGTATCGCCGATGCGGCCTATCTTACCATCCACCATTACACTGCCGAACCTGTCCCCTGCAGTATCATCGAAGGCTGCGAACAGGTCCTGACCAGCCCTTATGCAACTATCGGCGGCGTGCCGCTGGCAATATTCGGCTTGTTGGCCTATTTCACAGCATTCTCGCTCGCACTGCTTACGATCTTCGGCAATCGAATGATGTGGCGGCTCTTCGGCGCACAGGTCATTATTATGGCCGGTTTTTCTGCGTGGCTCATTTACGTCCAGGCGGCGCTGATCGGTGCGTTCTGCCAATTCTGTCTTCTGTCAGCTCTGATCACGACGACACTGTTGATCATCTTTGTGGTTTCGCTGTTCAAGCGGTCGACGACGGAGCAATAATTTTTTCATTCCCCTCGATTTATTCGAAGCACATCGTTCTTGAATCTAACCCCAATAAATAATCGAATAACTTATTGACGGTCGCTGGTGGCTTGGCAATCGCGGGTGAAATCAGGTAGCTTAGATAAATCGAAACTGATCTATTGTGAGTCAAACCATTTTACAACGCATCGCTGCCGGTGACAGGTCGGCCGTCCAGGAGTGCCTGAGCACTTACAGCGGTCTGGTTTGGTCGATCGCGCGTAAATTGCTGCGTAATTCGGATGACGCCGAAGATGCAGTACAGGAGATCTTTGTCGATGTCTGGAAAAATGCCGGACGATTTGACGAAGCTCAGGCGTCTGAAACGACGTTTATTGCGATGATCGCTCGGCGGCGGGTGATTGATAGGATCCGGCATTCGACGCGTCGGATATCGGCGGATTCGCTCGATGATGTATTACTCGAACCGTTCACCCGATCGGATCAGACGATGCAAATGAGTGTCGAGGCGAACGAGGCGGCTAAGGCGATGCGGACGCTGAGGCCCGAACAGCAGCAGGTATTGCGGCTCTCGATAGTACAAGGAATGTCGCATCAGGAGATATCTGATGCAACAGGGATGCCGTTGGGAACGGTGAAAACGCACGCGCGTCGCGGTTTGACGCAGGTTAGAGAAGTGTTAGGACTAGGTAACGCGGGAAATTTAAAGGAGGCAACAGTATGAGCGAAGAAATACAAGAAATATTGTTTGACCTCCTGACCAAACAGGCGACATACGGGCTCGATGAAGCAGAACAGCGGCAGCTCGAAAAATTGGCGGCAAACGCGAATTTCCGAATTGACGATTCGTTTGACATCGCCGCAGCCGCGATCGGTTTGACGGAAATCGACGTGGAGCCGATGCCCGCCCACCTGCATTCGAAGATACTGGCATCGGCTGAGAGTTATTTTGCAGCTTCGGAAACAGCCGCCGAAGCGCCATGGCCTCCGCCTGAAAAAGCCGAAGCAGATGATATGCAGCCGACGTTTGCTTTCGAGCCGAAGCGTTCAGGATTAAGCAGCTGGCTCGGATGGGCAGTCGCCGGGGCGGCGTGTGTCGCGTTGGCGTTTAATATCTACACGACACGATTTCAAGGGGCGACAGAGGTCGTCAAAGGCCCGGCGCCGACCGTTACGCCCGTAAAACCGGATCCGTCGAAGCTGTACGAAGAGATCGCAAGCATGCCGACGGCGATAAAGGCGAATTTTGGAGCTCTCCCGACCGCTTCTGAGGAGTTGAAGAATGTCGGCGGCGACGTAGTCTGGAGCGATGAAAAACAGGCGGGCTATATGAAGCTCCGGAACCTGCCAAAGAATGATAAAAATACTTCGACGTATCAGCTGTGGGTATTCGAAGAAAATCAAGGCGACAAAACGCCGATCGATGGCGGTACATTCGATGTTGACGTGGATGGCGACGTGATCATTCCGATCGATGCAAAGTTAAAGGCTAAAAATCCCGCTATGTTCGCAATTACGGTCGAGAAGCCCGGTGGCGTTGTCGTTTCCGATCGTAAGAAGATCGCCGCCCTTGCCAAGGTCGCTAAGACTGAAACCTAACTTCAAGGTCGAACGTAACAAGATCAAGCCAAGAATCGGTTATTTAATGCTCTGCAAATGGCAGGAGTACGATAGCCTTTTTCACCATAATTTAAACAACCAGTCCAGAGGAGTTTCAGATGCAATTCAAACGATTGTCTTTTCTTTTTCTGATCCTAGCGATAGCTGCCTCTAGCAGTATTTTTGCGCAGGTCAAATTGCCGCCCGTAAATGTCAAGGAATACACGCTGAAGAACGGCATGCGTGTGATCACGCATATCGACCGATCGACGCCCGTCGTAACGGTAGGAACGTGGTATCACGTTGGATCGAAGAATGAAGTGACGGGCCGTACAGGATTTGCCCATTTGTTCGAGCACATGATGTTCCAGGGTTCGAAAAACTACGATTCGGACTATTTTACGCCGCTGCAAGAGGCCGGAGGTTCGATCAACGGAACGACGAATCAAGACCGGACCTGGTATTTTGAGACCGTTCCCAAGAATTTCCTTGAGCTTGCCATCTTTATGGAAGCTGACCGTCTCGCCAATCTTCTGCCCGCGATGACACAGGAAAAGCTCGATAATCAGCGTGACGTCGTTAAGAACGAACGCCGCCAACGTGTCGATAATCAGGCATATGGAGCTTCATTTGAAAAGATCGGCGAGATCATGTTCCCTAAAGGCCATCCGTACAATTGGACAACGATCGGATCGCTCGAAGACCTGCAAGCGGCATCGCTCGA
>CAZVDM010000285.1:0-2930 GCA_964625555.1 uncultured Chloracidobacterium sp. | reverse complement strand
TATGCACGCTCATCCTAAGAATTCACCGAAAAGCTGGTTGGCGTTTGAGCTGAATGTGCTCAGGCGGATGAAGTTTGAATCGGCGGCGTTGCCGTTTACGCCCGATCCGGCTATCGGCGCGTATCTCAAGCGTTGGAACGTGCGGGTTGCCGCCAACGATCCGCTCCAGTCGGCGTGGACGCGGAGCGTTGCACATATTCTCAATTCCGCCGACAAATTGTCTTCGGACGAGGTAAATGCCGTGCTTGACGACGCCTACGTGCCGGGGTGGCGTTTGCGAAATGAGGCTCTGACGGCGTGGTTCTCCGAGACTGACGCGTGGTGGTTCGACAATGTACGGCAAAATATCGACAAGCTCGCGACGCCCGTCGCACGCGCGATCGCCTCGACCATTGCGATGGCAGCCGGGCAATATGTGATGTCGTTCACGGACGACACGCGAGAGTTTCGCCAGCCGCTCTCCAACGTTTTTCGCCGCCTCTGGTCGATCGAGCCCGAGCCGTTCAACAACGGCAGCAACAATACGGTACACAACAGATTGGCAGACGAATTTATCGTTGAGAGTTTTTCAGATCTGCTGTTTCTTCGCCTTCCATCAGCCCACGCGAACGGTTTGCGTGCAAACCTCGGCCGAAACGCGTGGCGCGAAGAATGGCTTCGCGGGGGAAATGATTTTTGGGACGATCTCGAATCCGCACACTCAGGCAAGCTCGGCACCGCCACCGAGACCAAGTCGCAGTATTTACGTTTGCTGGACGAGACGCTCAAGAAAGCCTCGCACATCAAACATTGGGCCATCGCCCACGTCGAAGCCGGTTTTATCACGACGCAGGATATTGTCGATACGGTATCTAAGATCCGCCGCGTCGACACGGTCTACACCAAAGATTTCTCAGAATTGACGGGAACAAAGGCCGTCATGATCACCGCCTAAGTCAGGGCCGTCCGCCTACGCAGGAGGTTCTGACTTTCTTTCCCTCACAAACCACACCACGCCAGCCGCCGCCGAGAGAATCCCCGATATCACGACCAGCGTTTGCGGCGTTATGTAGTAAACGGCCCCGCTCGCGGCGTAGCTCATTACACCAAAAACCGTCAGTTCGGCACCGCGTTCGAGCGTGGAAATACGGCCGCGAATGTGATCGGGCAGACTGCGTTGAAACATCGTCTCCTGCACCGCATATTCCACACCGACGATCGCTCTCGAAACAAAAACAAACACCGAAAACAACAGTAACGAAGGCAAATAGGCTCCGGCTGCGAACAACACTCCGTGGATTATCAGCGTCCAGCCGATAAACTTGTAATTGACATTTTTGCGGTCGAGATAGATCGACGTTCGATGCGCGATCAGCATCCCAAATGTCAGCCCGAGCCCAGTCGCCGTCCACAATATCGCGACCGCAATGTCAGGATTCCAACCTTCGGCCTCGGCGTAATGAACGCCGCCCAAACGCTCATATATGATATTGATCGCCCCGCCGCCGGTCGCCCAGATCATATTCATAATGATGATCGTCAAGGCGAAATGATTCGTAAATCCGTAGCGGACACCTTCTTTTAGCTCAGTTATGAACGATGGGCGCCCGGCTTTGTCACGCATTCTGACGCCCGTCTCGTCATCGCGTGTCGCTTCGTCGGGAATCAGCCAAACGGTATAAGCCGAGATCAAAAACGAAGCCGCATTTATCAAAAACGCTACCTGATACCCAAACACCGCAGCCGCCCAACCGCCAAGCGCCGATCCGATCGCCATCAGCAAGAACCGTGTCGAAAACAATAATGCCGTTCCCGCGAGCAAGCCTTCCTTACCCGTCAGATTCGGTGCCGCAGCATTTTTCGCCCCGTCAAAAAACGCTCCGGCCGTATGCAACACTACGGTTGCCAAATAGGCGATCCACAGGTCGCCGACGTCCGTCACCAGCAAAAACGAAAGCGCGACAACCGCACGAATCAGGTCCGTCGCGATCATCACCGTCCGCCGCGAAAACCTGTCAACAAACGTCCCCGCGATCGGCGACATCAACGCAAACGGCAGCAAACGCGCCAGAAAAAACAACCCCGCCGCCATCGGCGAAGCCCCCGAAACCATACGCACCAATCCCAGACCGGCAATAAAATTGAACCAGTTCCCAAGCTCCGATATAAATTGCCCGGCCAGCAAATTGCGAAAATTCCGATTCCCGCCGATCAACTGCCCATACGTGAGCGACACCATCTAAATAGGATAAACGGTTAGCAAAGTTTTGTCAGAACCGGGAGCGATAGCGACTGGGTTTTTGTGTCACACATAAAACTCTTGACAATCCTCGCAACTCCTGCTATGCTCAATACAGTGGTTGATCTTTGAAATCTTATCGTAGCAAAAAGGCGGGAAGGCACCGATTGCGGACGGTGCCTTTTAGCGAACGCTGTTTTGTGCTTTTTATTTTACGGTTTAGGCGGGCATAGCGGGAAATTTTGTTTCATTGCGGCGGCGAGGGTAGTAGATGGCCCTCGGTGGCGCGGAATAAAGGTCATGCTTCGAGAGTTTGTGGCGGACTCTGGAACAGATCGCCTGTGTTGGATTCGGAAGATTGGTTACCTTTCGAACGTCGACGCAGGTATGAGGCAAATCTTCGGCAGCTGAGTGCAAATCCTGTATAAACGAGAAACGCACCGCCGATGCATGCGATGAATCCGATGATCTGGCCGATGATGCCGAACGATTCGCCGGTGTGCGTGAAACGCATCCATGAGCGAACTTGGGCCGCACTCGTTTTTTCGGCGTATGGTTCCCATTTGACGGTTTCGGCGGTAGCGGCGTCGAGTGTCAGGGACGCGCGGCCAAAGATGTTGAGCGATGTTCCCTCGTCGATCGTGAACACGGCTTCTTTGGTGACCGGCAAACGCACGCTGATCGATTTCCACTCAGGGACGCGCTTTTCGGC
>CAZVDM010000284.1:0-2965 GCA_964625555.1 uncultured Chloracidobacterium sp. | reverse complement strand
AGCGAGTCGTCGGAGCTTGAATACGTCGGAAAATAGAATCTGTCATCGACATTCTCACGGATCGTCTCGATCACGGGAAATCGCTGTTTGCCCTCGGGCACGGCCTTGCCCTGGGTTTTGACGATCATCAGGCCCTCGTCATCTACCCAAACGCGGCCTTGGAAAAACTTCGCGACGCCTTTCTTGGCATCCGGCATCACCTTTGGACCGACGTCAAACACGTAGAGGTCGAGTTCGTCGATACGCTCCTTTCCGAGATAGTCAAACTTGTATTGATCGACCAGTTTAGGCTCGATAGCGAAAGGGTCGATGCCGCCGAGATTGTCTATATCTTCCTTTGAAACGGTAATTTCCTTGAGCGAGGACATCGGAAAGAACAGGATCTTTTCGAACCGGTCACCGGCTTCGTTGAATGTTAGATACGAATCGCGTTTGTACGTTCCCGAGATCTGCCCGCCCATTCCGATCGTCTGTATCGTCGCGAAGCGTTTGAACGCGTAAATGTTCAACGCCCGCCTAAACAGGCTTTCGTTCATCGTGAATTTCTTGATAATACGGTCGACCTCCGCCTGCGGCAGATCTCTCTTCACGATCCCGACCGATGCCTGGGCAAACGCCGCCCACGACAAACCCAAAACCAACAGCCCGATCAACGCAGTTCTTTTCATCATTTCCCCATTATCCACGATTGCTAATCAATAGATGCAGTGCACCGGCAATTAGTTGACAAGCATGTCCGGCCCCGACCGAAATCTCGGGCGCTTTATATCGTATAATTATCTGATGATCGCAGACAAGAAGCGCCACGTCGCCGAAATCGCGAAACGGCTGAAGAAACTCTATCCCGACGTACATGTTGAGCTGGATTATGGAACGCCGTTCGAGTTGATGATCGCGTCGATCCTTGCGGCGCAGAACACTGACGTCAACGTCAACAAGCTGACGCCCGAATTGTTTCGCAAATATCGCGGGCCGGCGGATTATCTGGCCGTTTCGGCGGAAGAACTCGAAAAGGATATTTACGCCTCGGGATTTTTCCGGCAAAAGGCAAAGAGTATTCGGGCGGTAATCCAAAAGCTCATTGAAGAATTCGGCGGCAAGGTGCCCGAAACGATGGAAGAGCTGCTCACGCTGCCCGGTATTGGCCGCAAGACAGCAAATGTCGTCCTCGGCGACGCTCTCGGAATCGCGGCCGGCATTGTCGTCGATACGCACAATATTCGCCTCTCGGCCCTGCTCGGCATTTCTGAACAAAAAACTGCCGACAAGATCGAGCGCGAACTGATGGAACTCGTCCCGAAAAAAGACTGGATCCAATTTGGCCAATGGATCACCTGGCACGGCCGCCGCGTCTGCAATGCCAAAAAACCAAAATGCGGCGAATGTGTTCTCGCAGACATCTGCCCGTCGCGAAAGAACACTTAGCCTCGATCCGCTACTTGCAGGCTTTTGACCAACTTCGTGATCTCGTCGTCGGAGACCGTTTCCCGTTCGGACTTATCGTAAACGGTCAGAAGATGAACTCGCCCGGCCTCAAGATAAATATATGTAATGACCCTGGCTCCGCCGCTCTTTCCTTTTCCCTTGCTTTTGATCGCGAGCCTCACTTTGCGTACATTTCCGCCCAAGGATGTTCCGATCAGCGAGTTTAATTCTAATTCATTTACTAGCGACAAAAGATCTGTTGGAAACGACGGATATCGTTTTGTTAGTCGCTTGGCAGGCTTAATGAATGACTTCTCAACAATTACCCTATTTCTCATTCATCAATTCGGCGAGAAATTCGTGAGCGTCGCGGCCTTTCGGTTCGACGCCATTCTTTATGTCTGTTTCGATCTCGACAATAGTATTACGCATTTCACGCAGGAGCTTTTCCTTGTTCACTTTCCTTCTAAGTCGGATCAATTCCTTTTGCATCTTTTCCCAGTCTTTTGCGGGAACGAGGACTGCGTCTTTGTCCTTGATGTGCTGTATCGTCGGCATAGCGTTGTTTGTGTCTATCGTGAACTTAATCTGCTAAAATCTTATCATAAAGTTATGTTGCTTTCATTTGATAAGAATTTAATAGACATCGCATTTAAGGTCGAGGACGGCGAGCGTTTGACGTTTGACGAAGGGATGGCACTTTACGCAACTACCGACCTCAATGCGCTTGGCAAACTGGCCGACACGGTTCGCCGCCGCAAGCACGGCCTGACGACGTATTACAACGTCAACCGCCATTTTAATCACACCAATATCTGCGTCGCCGACTGCAAATTTTGCGGGTTTTACCGCCGTGCACGGCAGGACGACGCCTATACTCATTCGATCGAAGAAGGGATCGAGATCGCCCGCGAAGCTGTTAACGAAGGTGCCACCGAGCTGCACATCGTTGGCGGGCTGAACAGTAAATTGCCGTTCGAATACTACACCGACCTTTTCTCTTCACTCAAACGCGAGTTCCCGGCCCTGCACATTAAGGCCCTGACGATGGTCGAGCTGGATTTCTTTGCCCGATTTTACAAAATGTCGGACGAGGACGTGATCAACAAGCTGCACGCAGCCGGAATGGATTCTTGCCCCGGCGGCGGTGCCGAGATCTTTGCCGAGCCGACGCGTTCAAGAATCTGCGATCACAAATGCGATGGCGACCGTTGGCTCGAACTCGCTGGCAAAGTCCACAAAGCCGGGCTCAAGACCAACGCAACGATGCTCTACGGCCACATTGAGACCATCGAAGACCGCATCGACCACTTCGTGCAGTTAAGAGAACAGCAGGACAAGACCGGAGGCTTCCAGTGCTTCATCCCGCTCGCGTTCTATCCGCCGGGCTCGGCCCTCGACACGCTTCCAGGCCCCGACGCGATCGACAATCTCAAGACCATCGCCGTCTCACGCCTGATGCTCGACAACTTTGACCACATCAAAGCCTACTGGGTCATGCTCGGCAAAGCCACCGCCCAGACCGCCCTCCACTTCGGCG
>CAZVDM010000283.1:0-2995 GCA_964625555.1 uncultured Chloracidobacterium sp. | reverse complement strand
CAGCCGGTCGTTGTCGGTTCGGGCCGCAAACAGGTCGGGGCTCTGATCGTTCCCGATTGGGACTCGCTTAAGGAAGAGATGAAGGCCGAGGGGCACGACGTTTCCCGCAGCCGCGAAGAGCTGTGCGAAGACCCGCAGTTTATCAAACGTGTCCAACGCGACGCCGTTGACCTTACCCGCGAACTCAGCGATTACGAACGCGTCAAACGCGTCTACTTGCTGCCCCGCGAATTTTCCATCGATAAAGGCGAAATGACGCCGACCCTCAAGATCAAACGCAACGTCATCGACGAAAAATACACCGAAGCCATCGACGAGATCTGCGGTTCGTAAATTCAGTTTTTTCCATTTCTAATGGGAAACCAATCGTGTTTTTTCTTCGTTTCGCTTGAATTGTGGTACGTACCACAATTAAATCAATAAAACTTACGAAAAGACCTAAAAACAAAGTTCTGCAGCAGTCGTTTGGACGACCAGCGACAATATCCAAGGCGTTTGCGACAGTAGAAAAGGCGGTTTGCCACAATAAAAAGCGGCCTTGCGACAATTGCTGAATGCCTCCAAATACTGTCGCAAAACGGCGTTGCGGTCCGATCTCCGCAAATGGCCCATCGCCTTGCATCATTTCCATTCAAACAGATGGCCCCAGCCGTATTCCCCGACGGCCGCTTTCTCCCCCATCAAACCCAACCGCCCGCAATCAACCATCGCTTCCGAGGCATTGAGAATCAATGAGTTCGCGGCGGACGATAGGAAAAGCAAAGAAGGCCGAGTCGGACGATATACAGCGGCTTGACAAGATGCTTTGTAACAAGTATGGTTACAAATGTGCCGAACAACGCGAAAATCTTTTAGTAAAACAGGGTCATTCGGCACGGATTTTTTTGACTCAAATTGTAACAAAGTATGTTACAAAGTATTCAATTTCGAATAAGGGGAAATAACATGTCAACACAGAAAATTGCATTGATCACAGGTGCCAATCGCGGCATTGGTTTTGAGACGGCACGTCAGCTTGGAAAACAAGGCATCAAGGTCCTTATCGGCGCCAGGAGCGAAGAGAAAGGTTTGGAGGCGGAGTCAAAGCTTAAGAACGAAGGCCTCGATGTCGAGTATATCAAACTCGACGTCAACGACCCGAAAACGCATGAGTCGGCGGCAAAATTTATCGACGCGACGTATGGCAAGCTCGATATTCTCGTCAACAATGCGGGGATCTTCCTCGCGGAAGAATTCGACAACGGCGTTCCGGTGCCGGCGAGCCAGACTTCGTCCGAAACCTTTCGCAGGACGTTCGATACCAATTTCTTTAACACCGTCGAACTGACGCAGAAATTTGTGCCGCTAGTTAAGAAATCGGACGCAGGACGCATCGTGTTCCTTTCGAGCGGTTTGGGATCGCTCGGGCTGCATTCGGACCCGACATCGGAGATCTATAATTACAAGGTCCCGGCCTACAACATCTCGAAAACGGCCCTGAACGGTTACGCCGTGCATCTCGCACACGAACTAAAGGACACGAACGTCAAGGTCAACGCCGCTCATCCGGGCTCGGTCGTCACCGATATGAACGCCAACGGCCAGATCCAGGTCGAAGAAGGCGCGAAAACCTCGGTCGATCTGGCGACGCTGCCAGCCGACGGATACACCGGACACTTCATCCACCTCGGCCAGGAATTGCCTTGGTAATTTGGTTGTACGAACAAGGGGCGGCCGCCGGTGTTCGAACCGGCGGCCTTTGTTTTGAAACCTTTTCTTGAAGTTCAGCCGACATGTGATGGCGCACGTTCCTATTTTTGACGTTGACCGAGAGCACCTTTCTGTTCTTAGGAGAGAACGGCTCACCACGTTTTCTGTTGCGAAATTATCTGGCAACCCGGATCAGGTCCCGATATTCCAACTATGAGCATAAAACAAGAGGAGAATCACAATTTTCGCCTCTTATCCCATTAGTAATTGACAGTTCCTATGTTCGTGATAAGGTAATCATCACTAAATCCGTGCTCGAACGAGGCAGTAACAGGAGAAAAATGAAAAGATTCCTTATACGTCCCACGGCGGTAATAGGCGCCGTATTCGCCCTCGCAGTTTTTAGTTTTGCTCAGACAGCCCCTTCGCAGATTCAAGATATCAAGATAGGTAATTTCGGCCAGATGGACGAGCGTTATTATCGTGGTGCACAGCCGATGCCCGAAGATTATGCGGCGCTAAAAGCGCTTGGCGTGCACACCGTTATTGACCTTCGCAACGACCCGACTGATTACGAAAAGGGCGCGGTCGAAGCGCTCGGAATGAAATACGTAAACATCCCGATGAGTGGATGGAAATATGCCAAAGACGTCCAGGTCGAAGAGTTTATGAAACTCATGAACGACCCCGAAACGGGAATCGTTTATGCCCACTGCAAGGCGGGCAAGCATCGTACGGGTTTGACCGGTGCCGTTTATCGCATGGAAAAATATGGTTGGGACTACGAAAAGGCGTATAAAGAAATGAAGAATTACGACTACTCTTCTTGGCCCGTTCATTACAATATCAAGGCGTACGTAAAGGATTACGCCAAGGAAAAGGCAAAGCACGCGTTGGTAGTTAGGGCTGAACCGGTCGCGGTCAACTGAATTCAAGGTTGTTTACAGCTTTTGGGATGGCGGCTCTTTTTGAGCCGCCATTTTTATTGATATATATCAGTCGCGCTCTTTGTCTTTGACCACTGAATGCTCTCAATATTAGCGGGGTCGGCAGACATGATTCGGTCACTTAGTTGATCTGTGCTCAGGCTGAGACGCAGATCTAAGTAGTACTGAATGCTTCCGGGCTTCTCTTCGATCTGCGGATCGATCTTGCGGATCTCGTTCTCGATCTTGTATTTCTTGAATATCCGACGCAGGATCTCTTGTGTGATATCGGTATTCCGAGTTTGAACGGTAAGTTCCATAGCGCGGAATGCCTTTTCTTGTTCGTTGTATTCGAGAACCCAAAGCAGACCGAGCGAAAA
>CAZVDM010000282.1:0-3045 GCA_964625555.1 uncultured Chloracidobacterium sp. | reverse complement strand
CTCGGCAAGATCGACAAGATCGTGATGATCGATCAGGGCGGAAATGGCAACGGCGATGGACAAACCAGCGGCATCAACCGCTTTGCCCAAACCGGCCCGACCGTTATCTTCTCACTGCTCCAGCAATTGCAGGCTCTCGGCATTAACTGGCCCGATATACTCGCCCAACTCGGCGTGAGCGATAGTGCAGGCGATGCAAAACCTGTCAATCCGTCAAAAGAAACGCCTAAACCGCCGACTCCGCCGCAGAATCCGCCGCCCGTCAGGCGAGAACCGCCACCGACCTCGGATTCTTAATAAGTCAGAACCGCCTGCATTAGCGGGCGGCAAGTACGACGCTGATCGAGACACATTTAGCTCATCTAAAACGCCGCCCGCTAACGCAGGCGGTTCTGACCTGATGTGCTATCCTCTAGTCTTTCGCTAATGAAGGAAGAAATACAACAAACTCGCCTCGACAATGGCCTAACAATTCTCACCGACCGCATGCCTGGCGTTCGGTCCGCAACACTTGGATTCTTTTTCCGCGTCGGGTCGCGGCAGGAACCGCTCGAGCTAAACGGCATCTCTCATTTTATCGAGCACACTGTTTTTAAGGGAACGACTCGCCGCTCGGCACTCGACATCGCCATCGAACAGGATCGTCTCGGCGGCAACCTGGATGCGTTCACTTCGCACGAAGAAACCGGCTTTGCGATAAAGGTGATCGACGACCAACTGCCGCGTGCCTTCGACCTGATCGCCGACATGCTCGTAAATCCGCGTTTCGACGAGACTGACCTCAAGGCCGAACAAAAGGTGATCATCGAAGAGATGAAGATGGTCGAAGATTCGCCCGAGGAACATCTCGGCGACCTCTTTAACGAGGCCGTCTTTGGCTCGCATCCGTTGGGTTTATCGATCGCCGGAATGCCGGAAACCGTAAGATCATTTGACCGCGAAAAAACGCAAAAGTATTTTGTGGAAACGTATAATTCATCGAATCTGGTGATCGCCGCCGCAGGGAATGTGAATCATGAAGCGCTCGTCGAGATGGCTCAGAGTGCAGGCTTTAGCCTGTCTCCTACGTCGCGTGAAGACAAGCTAAAGCTTGCACTCTCAACTCCCCAACTCACCGCTCCGATCATAATCAAGCAAAATCCAAACCTCGAACAAGCTCATCTGATCATCGCGACGCCTTTGGTCTCGGCGACGGACGAACGCCGTTACGCGGCCGATCTGCTTTCAAATATCATCGGCGGCGGGACTTCGAGCCGGTTATGGCAGAAGATCCGCGAGGAACGCGGGCTGGCGTACAGTGTCGGGGCCTCTGCGGTAATGTATCAGGATGTCGGTATGTTTTCTGTATTTGCCGGCACCTCGCCCGAACAGGTTGCAGAGGTCGTCGAACTCGCCGTCGCCGAGATGCGCGACGTTGCCAAAAATGGCGTTTCAACCGACGAACTCGACCTCGCAAAAGCGCAGACCACGGCATCGATCCTGCTCGGCCTCGAAGATTCGGCCGGCCGTGCCGCCACGCTTGCGCAGGCTGAGATGATCCACGGCCGCCAGATCTCGCTTGAAGAAGCCCTCAGTGCGATCGACGCGGTCACGACCGCTGATATTCACGATCTCGCCCGCGATAGTTTTCGCACCGAAAATATGGCGTTTGCGGCGCTTGGCGATCTAGCGGAGCTGAAGGTCGGGCGTGAACATTTAACGATCTAAACACTTTTCCATCCAAAATAGGCGTATTATTGAGGTATGAATCTGAGACGCCTTTTCCTATATTTATTGATCTTGTCGGTCGCGGTCAGTGCGATTCTGGGCATTGGCGTGGTCTCGCTCGGTAATTTTGGCGAGCTTGAGGTCCGCGTACTGATGACGACGCTGACAGTTACCGTAACGAGCATCTTGGGCCTCGCGTGCGGTGCGTATTATGAAACCGGCCGAGGGCACAACTTGCCGCTTGCAGGTATTGTCTTGTCGCTGGTTTCCGCTGCAATGGTCTTCCTGATCATCTGGAACGTCCTCGACAACAACGATATCTTCATCAAATCGACACTGACCGCGACGATGCTCGCCGCTTCGGCGTCGCTCCTGTCGCTGCTCTCGATCGCACGTCTCGACCGCCGATTTGCGTGGTCGCGGTACGCGGCGTTCGTATTTGTCGCCATACTCGACGCCATCCTGCTCTATATTATGTGGTTCGAACCGGAAAGCGACAGCGACCTGGTCTCACGTATCATCGGCGTCCTGTCCATCCTGATCGCCTCGATCACCGTGATGACGCCGGTATTTCACAAACTCAGTGCCGGTGGGATCCAGATCGCAGATATTGATGCCGAGATCGAGCAGTTGAATACCAGGATCAAAGATCTTGAACAAAAACGCTCGGCTTTGGTAGGCGAACCGCCCGCTAGTGAATCGACGCCTGTATGATACCGTTATCAAAACTGACCATTGCCGGAATTGCAGCTGTTATCATATGCCCGCTGGTCGGCCTTAGCGGAACAGTTTGGAATATCTATGGCAGTTTTGACTCGATCAAGACCAATGAAAGTGCGGGCATCGGTGCCGTTGGCGGAGCTATTTTCGAGGCTTTGTTGTTTTGTCTACTTGGGATCTTCGGATCTCTAGTCGGGCTGATAATGATTATCGTCGGTATCAGAGAAGCTAAACGCCGAGATAGCTGATCGGATCCGTCACACCTGCTAATTCAAAACCACGCAGCCTCAACGCACACGAATCGCATGTGCCGCAGGCCGATTCTTCGCTTCGATAACACGACCATGTGAGGTGCAGCGGCGCGTTGAGATCGACTCCCTTTTTCACAATTTCTGCTTTTGAAAGTTCTATTATCGGCGTGCGGATCTCTATACGCGTGTCGGGTTTGGTGCCGGTGTCTATTGTGTGTTGGAACGCCGCGTAAAACTCAGACCGGCAATCGGGATAGCCGCTCGAATCCTCGGCGACGGCGCCGATGTAGATCGCTCTCGCACCGATGACCTCGGCCCAGCTCGTCGCGATCGAGAGCATATTCGCGTTGCGAAACGGGACGTAGCT
>CAZVDM010000281.1:0-3111 GCA_964625555.1 uncultured Chloracidobacterium sp. | reverse complement strand
CCCTGTTTGCCGGCCGTCGCCCATTGAGCGTCCATTCCAGGCCCGCCGGGTGCGGTTTGAGCAAGGCTCAAACAATTAAGAAGTAAAATGGCAAAAGGCAATAACGACAAGACTTTTCGACGAGAGTGATAACTCTTACCGGGACAACACATATCTAACTCTCCTCTTGCCGTCTTATTTTTGACTTTTTACTTTTGCCTTGTGAATTTTCCGTCTTTCCATTCGAGATCGTAAAGCTTTTTGCCCTTTTCACTGATCTCGTAGTCTTTACCTTGCTCGTCGATCTTCTTTGCAAAGACCTTGACGGTCGTGCCGACTCGGGGCAATTCGTACCAGTTCTTTTTGCTGAATTCGGGCACAACTGTCGATGAAATGTCCGACCACTTCCCGTCCTTGTAATCGAGGAAATAAAAGTCGTTCATCATCTCGCCCGAGGTCGCGAGGCCGACGAGATACGAGCCGTCAGGACGCTTGAATATCGCCATCTCGATACATGCCTGTGCACCGTCACAGCCGCCCTTAAAGTATCCGTTGGCGATGTCCTCGACCTCTGTGAAGGTCTTCAGGTATTCGGCACGAGCTTTTGAGCAGTCTTTGTCACTCTCACGAAAACAGCCCTCGAGAATAAAATACTTTTCAGGCAAAAGCGCAAAGAAATCCCTTACCGTTTTCGGCCCGTCGTTTGCCGTCGCGGGCTTTGGCGTCGGCGATGGTGCGGTGGCCGAAGCATCGCCGGTGTTTGCCGCGGAGGCCTTGTTTTCCGGCTTTGACGAACCGTTTGACTCAGGCGTTACGCCGCACGCGTAAAAGCCAAGAAAAGACGCAAGAAATATAGTGATTATCTTCATATTGCTGAGGCTATCGCATTTTCTTGATCCGTGTCTATCAAAATCAGCGTTCTTAAATTTTTCGTCTGAAGATCCTAAATCCGAACCCGTCGAGTGCCAATGCCGGCAAGCCGACACTTGATTTGCCGGCCGGTTTTGCCTTTTCGTCGTCCGGCGGCAAAGGCTGTCCGATGTTCGGTGTGATCTCCTTATAATTACCGTTTGCCTCGACCGAGCCGAAAAATGGCGCATTCGTCATGTTTATAGCGACCAATATCTCCTCGGCGCCCGAACGTCGTGTGAATGTCAACACGCGTTTCTCGTCCGAATTGCGATGCCAAGTCACATCGCCGCGACGCAATGCCGCCGAGCTCTTTCTGAGCGCGATCATCGCTTTGTAATATCGCGGAAATTCAGGCCGCCGTTCGGCGAACTGCCAGAAGATCGGAAGCTTTTCGAACAACGCCGGAGCACCCGATTCGGCAGTGTCGCCGACCTCAGCTCCATTGTAAACGAGCGGAACGCCGTCAAGCGTGAAGGCAAGCGTTTGAGCCGCGAGCGCTCCTTTTTCGCCAAAACGGGCGATCGCACGACGTTCGTCGTGGTTATCGGAAAATCGCAAACGGATCGCGCCCTTCGGGAACGTCGCGAATTGCTCTTCCCAAAGTTTCCTCAACGCCGACGCGGGTTTTGAACCCTGGACGACCTCGGTCAGCGTGCCGTGCATGTTCCATGCATAGTCGACGTCAAAGGCTTTGACCAATAGATCGGGCTTTTCCGCTTCGGCGAGCCAAATAGTGTTCGGCTTGATCTTATCAACCTCGGCTCGAGCCTGCTCCCAAAAATCCGTCGGGATGAACAAGGCGACATCGCAGCGGAAACCGTCCAGATCGTAATCGCGGATCCACGATTTGAGATTGTCGATGATATATTTGCGGACCTCAGCCTTGCCGTAATCGAGCCCAGCGACGTCGGCCCAATCCGGCACGGGCGGCACGATCTCGCCTTTCTCGTTCTTCTTGTAGAATTCGGGATGCTCGGTTATCAGCTTGTTGTCCCACGCTGTGTGATTGACGACGACGTCGATGATCACTTTCAATCCGCGTTTATGCGCTTCGTTGACGAGACGTTTTAGATCGGCTGATGTCCCATAGTCCGGATTGATACCGTAATAATCTCTAACGGCATATGGCGAACCGACACTTCCTTTCTTCTTGACCTGTCCGATCGGATGTATCGGCATCAGCCAGAGCACGTCGACGCCAAGTTCTTTGATCCGGTCGAGATCGTTCGTAATACCGTTAAAATCGCCTTTCGCGGAATATGCACGCTCCCAGATCTGATATATCACAGCATCACGAACCCAATCTTGCGAGCTGCGTGCGGTTTCCTTTGAAACATCACGCGACGGCTGTTGCTGGCCAAAAACGCAGCCCGCAAGAAAGATCGATAAGACAATTGCTTTCAAGGTCAACTTTTTCAAATTGCTACTCCGCAACGCCGGCGATGGCATCTTCCGGCGGGATCAAGGTGTTAATTTTTCCGGCCCCGACGTCTTTCACGACCAGCACGCTGACCGCCGCCACGAGCATCACGATACCGCCGAAGACGACGACATTTAGCGGATCGCTGCCCAAAATGTTGCCGTACAATTGCGGGATCACAAGACCCATCACGATCTGCGGTATAACGATACACAGGTTGAAAACGCCCATATAAACGCCCATTCGCTCCGGTTTGATCGCACCGGCAAGGATCACATACGGCATCGAGAGGATCGAAGCCCAGGCAAAACCAACGCCGACCATTCCCGCCCAGAGGAAATATTTGTCGTGGGCAAAATAGGTTGAGATCAACCCGATTCCGCCGAGCGCAAGGCATATAAAATGCGTCATCTTGCGGCTCGTAGCATTTGCGATCTTCGGCAAAAGGAACGCGACCAGAAAACACGCGGCGTTGTAGACCGCAAAGGAAAGCCCGCCCCATTCAGTTCCGGCGGCAAACAGCGGTGACTTTTCGTCCGGCGCGAGGAATACGTGTTTCGCGACCGCGAGGCCGTAAAATTGCCACATGCACGGCAAGGCAAACCACGTAAAAAACTGCACGACCGCGAGTTGTTTCATCGTCGTCGGCATATCTTTGAGAGCACTAACGATCTCTTTGACGATCGTGGTTACGACGTTGCCTTCGGCCTGTTTACGGCGAAATTCGTCCATATCGGCGGGCGGATATTCGTCCGCCGTGAGTACTGTCCAGAGCACCGCACTCAGAAAACAGAACGCCC
>CAZVDM010000280.1:0-3118 GCA_964625555.1 uncultured Chloracidobacterium sp. | reverse complement strand
TGACTTGATCGACGGCAGGAACGGTCCGAAGGCGGTCAATATTAAGAAGATCTAATGCGGACATCGGTCTCGACTTCTCTGACTAAAGATTCAGATCGCTTGGTCCCGGATTGAGGAGATAACGGCGTGAATAAAAGTTCAAGAACTACGTGGGCAAAGCTAGTGTTAGCTTTGGGGCTGATGTGTTTGACGCTAAGCTTTGGCGCGATCGCTCAGACTAATGCGGAAAGACCGTTGGATGAGGATGCGGTCGCGGAATTGTTTGGTGAACTCACGGACGGAGTTTCGAGCGTGATCGAGGACGAGGCTCAAATTAACGCGATCACTGGAAAATGGGAAGCCCGCGAAGATCTAGTTGGAAAAACGAAGACGCAGATCCTGAAACTGCTTTTCGCCGACGTGAAGTCAGTTGTTAAAGCACAGGATGCTCAGAATAAGATCTGGTCAGCCTGGAATCAAAACGAAGAAATTGTGATGCAGACTCCGGTTGAAAAGCCGGTTGTAGCAGCGAATACCCCAACGAGATCTGCTGTTGAGGAGACACCAGGCATCATACGACCTATCAGCGGCTCGACCGGACCGATCAAATGGGACGAAATGGTGCGAATAATGGACTTTTTCGAACTTGCGGAGGTTTGCACGGCGGACGACATGAAAGTCCGGCCCGGCACCAGATTTGCGGTCGGCGGCCGCTGCTTCCGTAACATGCAGGAAGCGATCCCGCGCAACAACTCACCGGCCTACTATTGCGATAAGGCCAACGGCACCGGAAATTGTGTTGTGGTAAAAGACACGGTCGGGGCCGAACAACAGGATCGCCAACGAGCGGTCAAGAAGTGTTCCGCCGGCTTCCAGTTTTATTCGGAGAATCTTAACAATGGCGGGAACTGGGATTACCGTCTATTTTGCGTGCGCAACGTGGATACATCAAAGACGCAGGCGACTTCCGGTGAAACGCCGAAGCCAATTAGATGGATAAGAATGGTTCACAATGGTGCGTATCTCGCACGTTTTAATTTGACCTGGGACGAGCCAAACAAGCCGAATAATAATCGGAATGCAGACGGAAAAACCGCTGGATTTGAGCAAAGAGTTGTTCTGCCTGATAATGCCACGAATATTCGGTTAAAAATCGAAGCCGCAACCGGATTGCCTTGGGATCCGTGGGGCGAAGTTATCAATAAAGTCTTGCAGCCCAACGAATTAAATAAGTGTTACAGGGCTCGTGGCACTACGCTTAACAGGCTGTGGGATAACGACTGTCAGTGAGGTCTATAAAATGAACGTCTTACTCGAGATCGATCGGACGAAGCTTCTCATAGCGTTGGCATTAGCGTGCCTATTGTTTAGTTTTGGCGTGAACGCAGCCTTCTCCCAAACGCCGGAAAAGGTATTGACGGCGGTCGAAACGGCGACCTTGGTACGACGAGCCGCGGAATTGACCGTCGCCACGACGCAGGGCGCGTTCAATACGAGTGACATCTTCGATAGATGGGGCGAGCGCGAAGATCTCGAGGGCAAGACCAAAACGCAGCTGTTTCGGCTGCTCTTTGCCGACGTTCAGGCCATCATTACCGATCCGGCCATCCGTACACAGATCTGGAAAGCATGGTATCCGCTGATGGTTGTCGTGACGCCGACAACGACTATCACACAACAGCCCGGAAAGGCATCGCCGATATTGGATAATGACGCGGCCGGTTGGTTGGTCAGCGATCTTGCATACAGTCTCAGCGGCATCAAGGAGATCGACGAGTCTAATCAGGTCTACGTTAAGCTGTTCGCTCATTTGGACACAAAGGATCTCGGAGGCAAGACGAAAGATCAGATCATGCAGATCCTGTTTCAGGATGTCAGGTCGATAGTAAGTGACCCGGCGCAGCAAGCAGCTGTTTGGCGAGAATGGAATCAGCCCGCGCCTCCGCCGCTGACGCCTGACATTCGGCGAACCTCGATACCGGTCGTGATCAAAAGTATGGAAGGCGAGACGGTTTCGACAGTTAATGTGCCCGTCAAACCGTACGTCGTTAAGGTGATCGACGAAAAGGGCAGGCCCGTCGCCGGAGCTCGCGTCTCGATGAGATTGTATTCGGGCCGTTACGCGAACGGCATGTTCTCTTCGATCGAAGGCCGCAGCGTACCAAAAGGTGTGATCTGGACCGCAACGACCGACGCCAATGGCCAGTGTACGTTTACAGTGTTTCCCGAGGGCTCAATGTATACCGTAACCTTCGTCGACGCGCAGGGCACGACGATTCGCCTGACGACCGGCAGCTCGGCAAGGAATAAGGAGTTTGGCAATTTGCTTTGGACCAGTCCCGAGACCTATGCCGTTTTTACGCCTGAGGGCCTCGCGAACGACCGAAAGACGCTCGCCGAAGAAAGGAAGGCCAATGTCGATGCCATCGCCCAGCTTCTCTCAGTACCCGACGACAATTGGACACGCGCCGAAGGATGGAATGAATCAATGGCCGCATCCGCCGTCGGATTGAATGGTCAGCTCGTCGCAGCGATCAAAGCCGAACCGTACAATGCCCTCTCAGAGCATCAAAAGGTGCGGATCGGCCTCACGCTCCTGAAAATTGCCGCTTCACCCAATTCATACAGCTCGTTAAAGAAGCTCTATGACAAGGTGCGCACGCTTCCCCGCTCGACGGAGCCGGGCACGTTCACGTTTTGGGGCTACGCGACAAGGGAAGAGGCAATAAAGTTTGGTTCGTTCCAAGCGCAGCAGATTACAAGGTCAATTAAGATACCTTTCAAGAGCGTTCCTAATCCAGAGGATTACGCACTGTGTTCGAAAGCCGCAGCGGACAGGAGTTCGCCTCCGGACGAATGCCAGGAGGTATTGCACGCTTATACTCCGTATCTGGTCCGTTGGGGTCGTCTGATCTATACGTCGTGTATTGACGACCCAAACCTCAATCCGGTAGCTGACGAACTGACCGCACTGGCAAGATCTGAAATGTTATTTCCTGGCCCGCTCTGGAACCAGGACAGCTGGGGAGACGCCCGGGATAACATCTGCTCAATGCTCGTAAAAAATGAAATGGCAAAGGATATGCAGCGAGACGGATTTGGCGTGGAGCTCATCAATGCAGGGCTACGGGCCGGGATG
>CAZVDM010000279.1:0-3149 GCA_964625555.1 uncultured Chloracidobacterium sp. | reverse complement strand
TGGTGAACATATCCTGTTGAATGGACATCTTCTCCTTGATCGCGCGTTCCATACGTTCGAGGCCGATGCGGAACTGATTTTCGAGCAGCTCACCGACTGCGCGAACGCGGCGGTTACCGAGGTGATCGATATCGTCCTGGCCAAAGTTTTCGCTGTCCTTCTTCATCCGCAGCAGATAGTTGACGACCTCGATAAAATCGGTCGGCTTGAGCAGCGGATTGGTGATGTCCTCTTTCTCGGGACGGCCCATCTTGATGTTAAATTTCAAGCGGCCGACTCGCGACAGATCGAACCGGCGTGCGTCGAAGAACATGCCTTCGAGCAGACGGTATGCTGTCGGAACGGTCGGAGGATCGCCCGGACGCATCTTGCGGTAAATTTCGAGCAAAGCGTCGACCGGTTTCGAGATCGCGTCCTTACGAAGCGTCGCGGCTATAACATCGCCGATAATGTCGCGTTTCGGGAAAAATACCTTGAAGCTCGCAACGCCTTCTTCGATGATCTGCTGCAATTTGGCAGCGGCGATCTCGGTGTTCGACTCGATGATGACCTCACCGGTCTCGGTGTTGATGACATCCTCGAGTGCGTAGGCGTTCTCAAAATCAGCAGCAGCGACGGCGACCTTGCCGATTCCCATCGAGCGAAGTTCGCTCAGGGCCGACTTGGTGATCTTTTTGCCGACACGTGTAACTTCTTCTTTCTTGTTCTTAATGTCCTCTTCGGCACGCATACCGACGAGGTGAGTATCGCCCTTTTCAGGGACCGTAACGAAGAGCTTGCCCTTTTCGACAACGGCTTCGTCGGTCACATAGAACAGTTCGAGAATGCTCGAATCGGGATATTCCGCGTTCTTGACCACCTCCTCGAGGATCTGGTCAGAAACGGTCTTCATGTCGATCTGCGGATTCAGCCACAGGCCGAGAGCCCGAAGGAAGATCGTCGCGATGATCTTTCGTTTGCCGAGACGGGCGTGAAGGATTCCTTTCTGGTCGTATTCAAATTCGACCCACGAACCTCTATAAGGAATGATCTTCGCAAGATAATCGTCACGGTCGCCCTTGAAAAAGACGCCCGGTGAACGGTGAAGCTGCGAAACGATGACGCGCTCTGTACCGTTGATAACGAACGTGCCGTTATCGGTCATGAGCGGAATTTCGCCAAAGAAAACGTCTTCTTCTTTGATATCGCGGATAGTCGAAACGTTGGTCTCGGGATCTTTGTCGTAGACCGTCAGGCGAATTTTCACCTTTAGCGGGACGCTGTACGACATTCCGCGCTCTTGGCATTCCTGCTGATCGTGTTTGTGCTTGAGGCCGACCGGCTCACCGCAGTTGTTGCAGAGATTCGGACGGACGGCGTTGAACGTGCCGCAATTCTTACAAAGCACTTCGGCCGGATTAAACGGATCGACCTTGATCTTGGCCGAGCAATTCTTACAGTTGGCACGAAGATGCTCGAGGCCCTCGAGGTTGCCGCATTTGCACTGCCAGTTGCCGATCTGATATTCGACATATTCAAGTGTCGCCGTCTCGCGAAAATCGGAGACCGGAAAGATCGAAGCAAAGACCGACTGCAGGCCGATATAATCGCGTTCCTCAGGGATCAGGTCCATCTGCAGAAAGCGGTTATATGATTCGCGTTGCACCTCGATCAGATTTGGGATCTGAGCCGAGGTGTAGATCTTAGAAAAATCCACGCGTGTCGGCGACTGGCTTGTGCGTCGTCCGAGGCCGTTGGGGCTGCTTTGTAGAGGATTATTGATCATATTATTAAAAGCGGGCTATAAAAAACTTGTTGATTTTTACAAAGGTTGCTGATACGATTCTTCGTAATCTAACGCTCCCCGTAGTAAAAATCTGCCAAGAATAGACGGCAACGGCGGTCGAGGGTAAAGTTCTCCCTGACCGCTTAGCAGCAGCTTTTGCCGTTAGATATTTTGTACGAGCGTGCCGAAAAGGGACACCAACTCTCCACTTGATTGCGATCCGTATCGCTGAAAAAACCACCGAAAGCGTAATAAAATTATACTCTCGAACCGACCGTGCTTGGTTTCACGTCTCTGAAAATAATAGAGATCCGCGAACCAATTAGCATAACAGCCATTTTTTGTAAACACAAGTCACGACAGAGCCGGCGCGTAGACCGCCGGCTCTGTCGTAATATTTTGCCGTTTACTATTTCAATTCGACGGTAGCACCGGCTTCGGTAAGCTTGGCCTTGATATCGTCTGCCTCTGACTGCGAAACGCCTTCTTTGATGGCTTTCGGAGCAGCATCGACGAGATCCTTGGCTTCTTTCAAACCGAGGCCTGCAACGACTTCGCGAACAACCTTGATCACTGCGATCTTGTTGCCGCCGGCCGCTGTCAGAACAACGTCAAACGAATCCTTTGCTTCTGCCGCAGGAGCAGCGTCACCGCCGCCTGCACCGGCACCAGCGGCCATCATCATCGGAGCAGCGGCTGCGGCGCTAACGCCGAACACTTCTTCCAATTCCTTGACCAATTCCGACGCTTCGAGAAGCGACATTCCTTTCAAATACTCAACTACATCTGCTTTTGTAACTGCCATGATTATTAATTATCTCCTGTTTAGGGTTCTGGTTTATTAGTAAATAGTGAATAGTGAATCGTTAATAGATGTTTCTATTTACTATTGCCGATTTACTATTTACTCGTCTTTCCGCCGCTAGAACCCAGGGACATGTCCGGTAAGGGTTGCATCACCTCGCCTTTCGCGTCCGAAGCCTGCTTGACCTGACAAATCAATTAGGCTCGCTTTCCTTGAGTACGGCTATTAAGCTCAGAGTGCAAGCTTTAGCTTGTCTTTCGTTTACACATGAGAACAAGCTAAAGCTTGCACTCTGAACAAATCCTTTTATTCCGCCTTTTCTTCGGCCGGAACTTCTAAAACTTCTTCTTCGGCTGCTGCCGGAACTTCGTCCGCCGGAGCCGCCTCAACTTCAGTTGCCGGAGCTTCTTCTGCCGTTGCTTCGATTGCCGGTGCGTCTTCCGCTGCCGACGCCTCTGCTTCCGGTGCCGCTTCTGCTGCTGCCGGTGCTTCTGCGACTGGCTCTTCGACTGCCGGTGTTGCTGCAACTGGTGCTGCGGCTTCTGCCGGTTTTGCGTCGCCGATCTGTTTGATCACAAC
>CAZVDM010000278.1:0-3155 GCA_964625555.1 uncultured Chloracidobacterium sp. | reverse complement strand
GCCGCCGTATTTTCAGCTTTCACAGCCGCACTTATCGACTGCCTGGCGGTGATATCGACCGATTCTTCCTGTCGGCCCGCCTTCCATGAATTCTCAGCGTTCTGCAGCAGCGTTTCGGCTTCGCCGAGCTCGGTCGCAGCGTCGCGTTCTGCCCCGGCATATCGGGCCAGTGCGACTGCCTGCTTGGCCTGTAGGATCGTAGACGGCGTGCGCGAATAGTCGAGTTCGGCTATCTCAGGCGTCCGGGAATCGCGAAAAAAGTCGCTCGAATTGCCAAAATACTGAACTGCCGACGTAGTCGCAACCGCCTTACCGCTGAGAGTATAGGGATTAAGATTTTCGAGCATGATCGTCTGGCTCGGCCGTCTAACGAGAAAATGAGGCTCGGCCGTTATGATCAGAGCAAACGTCTGCAGCGGCGTTGTGACGCTGATCTTCGAATCAAACTCAAAGAACCCGCGGCGTTTGATCTCGCCCATATTATCAACCTGCCCGTCCGGCGATATAGCCCACAAAACGTATGTTGCATAGCCGGCTCCGAGTTCGAACGGGCGGGGCATTTTCGACACCGACACTTCGACCTCGGTGCCGTTGCGGCTGGTGCGCTTGATCTTCGCTTCGCCTTTCATACGTGGGAATCGCGTCGTTCCTCGAAATTGCAGCATAACCGGCTCGTCCAGCGGATATGTGACCGCGGTCGTCCGCCTTGCGACATCGACCTGGCCGATCGCCGCCGAGGCCATACACATAGCAAACAGAAACGACACGAACAATATTCGGGCGATAGAACTCTTCATATTTTTCTCCGTAAAGCGCAACTCTGTAAAAAAGATGCCATAATTTATTGAAGAGTTGCAAACGTATCGATTTTGGACAGACAGCACCCAACTAAAGTATATTCAACTCTTTACGCTTGAACGATGGATGATCTGAGACGGCTTTTAAAATACGTTCGGCCCTATTGGCTGATGTTTTCGCTTGCCCTGTTTGCGATGTTCATGGTCGCCGTATTTGAGACGGCAACCGGAGCACTTCTGGTTCCGATCTTTAACCAGTTCCTACCAAATCCGACCAAATCGAAAACGATCTTTGACCTATCCGGGATCGTGCCTCTGGACGATTGGTTTCGTGCTTGGGTGATCATCGGAGTGATGCTGTTCAGTTTCACGATATTGAAAGGTATCGCGGAGTATTTCTCGTCTTATCTGATGGCCAAGATCGGCCAGCTCGCCGTTCTAAGATTGAGGCAGCAGCTATACGACCATATTCTCACGCAGTCGGCGACATTTTTTGAAAAGCACAGGACGAACTTCCTCGTTTCGAGGCTCGTGGTAAGTTGTTCGGCGATCGAGTTTGCCGTCGCCGGTAACCTGCGAGACGTCCTGCGTGAATCGTTCATGCTGGTATTTTTCTTCGGAGCGGCTTTTTATTTCAACTGGCGGCTGACGATCGGTGCGATGATAATTGCTCCGATCATCGCCTTCATGACGAGTCAATTCAGCAAACGGCTGCGAAAACAAGCCGTCATTTCACTCGAAGGGAATAAGGACCTCAACGATACCGCCCAAGAAGCGATCGCGAACCACACTATCGTAACGGCCTACGCGGCTGAGGAACGCGAAAAAGGCCGCTTTCGCCAGGTCGCGGCCGTGATCGCCAACGCCAACCTTCGCTCCGGCCGTATCGCCGCGCTTTCGCCGCCGATGATCGAGATCGTTGGTGCGATCGCCGTCGTCGGTTTCTTATATTTTGGGCTTCGTGAGATCAAAGAGGCGCGAATGGATGCCGCACAGTTCTTCACATTTGTATTCTTTTTGATCAGAAGTTACGAACCGATGCGCAAGCTGTCGAGGCAGCATAATGAGATAACAAAGGCCCTTGCAGCCGCCCGCGACGTATGGAACATTCTCGACGAAAATTGCACTTTGCCTGAGAAGAAGAATGCGGTCGTCCTCCCGCAGCTTTCAAACGCGATCTCGATAAAGGACGTGACTTTTCAATACGGCGAAGGGCGCAAGAAGATCTTGCAGCACGTTGATCTCGAGGTAAAACGCGGCACAATGGTCGCTCTGGTCGGCGAAAGCGGCGGCGGTAAATCTAGCCTTATCAAACTCGTTCAGCGGCTCTACGACCCGACCGAAGGATCGATCCGGTGGGACGGCGTCGACCTCCGGGACTCGGACATACGCAGCCTTAAAAAGCAGATCGCATTGGTCACTCAAGAGACGGTTCTGTTCAACGATACCGTCGCGTACAACATTTCATATGGCGATCCGAATGCCTCACAGGAACAGATCGAGAATGCCGCCCGCGTTGCTTTTGCCGACGAATTCATTGAGCATTTGCCCGAGCGCTACGACACGCTCGTCGGCGAACGCGGCACAATGCTCTCAGGCGGCCAGCGTCAACGCATCGCCATCGCCCGAGCCGTCCTCGTCGATGCACCCGTCCTGATCCTCGACGAGGCGACCTCCGCCCTCGACACCGAAAGCGAACGCCTCGTCCAAAAGGCCCTCGCCAACCTGACCCAAAACAAAACCTCGATCGTCATCGCCCACCGCCTCTCCACCGTCCGCCGCGCCGACTTAATCGTCGTCATGGAAAAAGGCAAAATAATCGAAACCGGCACCCACGACCAACTCATCAAGAAGAGCGGTAAGTATAAAAAACTCTACGAGTTTCAGTTTGAGGACGACACTGTTGGTGTCTAGCAGCAAGTATGAGATCAATGACAGGATTTGGCCGTGCGACGGTCACCGGAAAGAATCTTTCGATAGCGGTCGAGCTAAAGACGGTGAACAACCGTTTTCTCGACGTAAACCTGCGTCTTGGCAGCGAGGTGCAGCAGCTCGAATCAACCATCAAACGCCTTATCGGCAATCGCCTCTCGCGAGGCCGCGTTGATGTAAATCTCAATTACGACCGCACAGAGGAAGTCGCGTTCGAGCTGAATCGCCCGGTCATTAACGGCTTTCTCTCAGCGATGAAACAGATGAAGGACGAATTCTCGCTCAGCGGCGATCCTGATCTCAACGTTATTGCCAAGCTTCCGAACGTTTTTAGCACCAAGAAAGAAGAGCCAAGCGAAGAGTTCCTCGCCGGCATCGAAACCGCCTTCACGCTCGCACTCGACGACCTCGAAAAGATGCGTGACA
>CAZVDM010000277.1:0-3219 GCA_964625555.1 uncultured Chloracidobacterium sp. | reverse complement strand
ATGAACGATGCGTTTGGCTTAAACTGGTTGACCGATTTCACAGCGTTAAAAACACCGCTCGCGACATACGTCAATCCCTTCTCAAAATGCTTTACAGCTCTCATAATAAAATTTTCTCCAATATAAAAACGCTATGCGTTAAGCTCGTAGCCTACGGTGTGGTTAACGATCACCAAAATTCCGACTATTTCCCAAATTTCTACGATTTCCAAGATCACCAAAGCGGCTCGCGTGTACGCGAATTACATTGCAAGCTTTGTGCCAAGGGTTTCGTCGCGCATTGCATTGTGTAACGTCTTTATTCGCAATGCATTACAGCCTGCACATCTAGCATTTGGCAAAATGTAGCCGCGAGTCACTTTGACACACAATGCGAATTTAGGTGTATCAGGGATCTATTTGACACAGAACAGACTGCTTTGGGGAGTTGATTCGACCTGATATCGGAATTGACATCAACGAAGATCGAACCGGGCGCTTAACATGCGCAATGAGCGCTGTTATCATTTTAGTTGAGATCAGGCAGAAAATGCCTTCAATTGCCCGTTATCACTCGCTTTTCGGAGACACTTAAGCGAATGATGTTTCACCTTAGGTTCTAAGCGCATAAATCATCTATCACATCAGCGCGCATAGATGATGTTGTTGTAAACAATAGAGTTATGATATTTGAATTTTTCGCTTGCAATGATTTTTTCTTTATGCTATTGTTTCAAACACTTCAAGGGATATTGGGGTTCGACTAACAATTTATAGTTTTCTTGGTCAATTGGTTCACAGGAACCAGCCGGAATTTTTAAGTCCCGTTTTATGGTGATCAGATTCGGAACATCGGGCTGGCGTGCGATCATCGCGGATGATTTCACATTTGAAAATGTCCGACTCGTCACCAACTCGATCTGCAGCTATTTGAAAACTAAACAAGAGCGAATTCTGGTCATCGGCAACGATTCGCGATTCATGGGCGAAAAGTTCGTCGCCGTCGCCGCTGAGATCGCCGCGGCTAAAGGCTTTCGCGTACTGCGATGCACTGGTCCGACGCCTACGCCGACCATTTCGCATGCGATTCTATCGCAAGGGGCTGCTGGCGGGATGAATTTCACCGCGTCGCACAATCCGCCGGAGTATCAGGGAATAAAGTTCTCGACCGCTGACGGAGCACCGGCTTTGCCTGACGTGACGAAGCAGATAGAAGACGGCATCGCTAACAAAGTCGACGCACCGGACGCGACAGGCGGTTCGATCGAAGATTTCGATCCTTGTCCCGCATATTTAGATGATTTGAAAACCAAGATCCGTTTCGACGTGATCGCCGCTGCGAAAGGCAGGTACGCATACGACGCGATATACGGGACGGGCCGCGGATATTTGGACAAATGCCTTCGCGATCACGGCATTGAGGTCGAAACGATACACGACTGGCGTGACGTGACATTTGGCGGGCAGCCGCCGGAGCCGGGCGAAGAGCACCTCGACGAGCTTCGCGAAAAGGTAAAGTCGAACGGCCTCACATTGGGCCTCGCGACCGACGGAGACGGCGACAGATTCGGAGTGATCGACGCGAACGGCGAGTTCATCACTCCAAACCGCCTTGTTGCGTTATTGACAGATTATCTTGCAGAGAGCCGCGGCTGGACGAACGGCGTGGCGAGGAGCGTGGCGACATCGCACCAGGTCGATCGCGTCGCAAAAGCAAGAGGAATAAAGCTTTACGAGACGCCGGTGGGGTTCAAATACATCGGCGAGTTGATAAATAAGGACGAGATCATCCTCGGCGGCGAAGAATCCGCCGGACTCTCGATACGTGGGCATTACCCCGAGAAAGACGGGATCCTCGCATGCCTTTTGGCCGCCGAAGCGGTCGCCGAACGGCAGACGACATTGACAGAGCAGCTAAACGAGCTTTACCTCCGCGACGGCAAACTCGAATCCGGCCGCATCGGCGTCAAACTAACGCCCGACGTCGCCGCCAAGCTGAAAGACAAGCTCGCACAAGAGCCGACAGACATCGCGGGCCGCCGAATTGAAAACATTAACCGTCTCGACGGCGTCAAGTTCCTCTTCGAGAACAACGCCTGGATGCTGATGCGTCCCAGTGGGACGGAGCCGATGGTGAGGATATACGCCGAGAGCGAGAGCCAGAGCGACCTCGATGCCCTGCTCGCAGCGGGCCGGGATTATCTGATGAATTGATATGCGAAAACAGGCAGCGAAAAATACAAAGCAAACGCGTAAAGCGCCGATCTGGGCGGCGGTCGCGATCGTGCTTGGGATGACGCTGATGCTTGGTTTGACAATAAATTATCGTGCGTACACGACTATGAGCGGTGAGATTCGCGAGAACGACCAGCTCTCGACACAGATCCAGAGCCTGACAGACGAAAATCTGCAGCTGCAGGACGAGATACACAATTTGAAGACCGATCCTAAGGTCATCGAACGCGAGGCTAAGCGGCTGGGCATGGCTCTCGCACCGAAAAAAGTTTCCGTGCCGGGGAACTGAACGAAGCGGAGAAGTTTGTTCACCGACACACATCCAGCCAATAACAATCTGCCTTTTGCCTATCAACTCCGCGTGGCCTACAGCAAATCCTATCTGTTAATTAGCGGCTTGAGTTTCCCGAACTCAAGCCGCACTTCTTTGTATATCTAAGAGATTTAACTGCGAAATAGACGAAAAGTCACGAAATTCGGAACAATTACTTCTTTTCGTGCCTTTTGTGTTTTTCGCGTTTAAAATTCTTCTCTTCGGACTGACATCCATTCGAATCGTCGTATAATCGCGTTATATGAAATCATTGATGTTCGCGTTCGCGACTGTGTTTGTTTTTGTTTGGTCGGTGTTTGCGCAGAGCGATCATGGGAGTGTTCCGAAAGAGTGGATGACGGTTGCGGAGAAGACGGATTACGCGAAGACTTCGACTTATGCGCAGGCGGTGGCGTTTGCGAAGAGGTTGGATGCGGCTTCGCGCGATGTTGTTTATAAAAGCTACGGCAAGAGCGGCGAGGGGCGCTCCATGCCGCTGCTGATCGCGGCGTCGGGCGGGGCGTTTACGCCGGAGCTGGCGCGGAAACAGGGCAAGGCGGTCGTGCTCGTGCAGGCCGGAATTCACGCGGGCGAGATCGACGGCAAGGACGCCGGGCTCGCGCTGTTTCGCGACATCGCCATTACAAAGACTCGCGTCTATCTTTTGAAGGACGTCGTCATCCTGTTCGAGG
>CAZVDM010000276.1:0-3231 GCA_964625555.1 uncultured Chloracidobacterium sp. | reverse complement strand
TCAGATTGAGAATATAGTCCTTGCCGTCCTTCGCTTTGTAATCGAGACGAACGGCGTGCGATTTGATGGTGATGCCGCGTTCGCGCTCGAGGTCCATATCGTCGAGCATTTGAGCCTCGATGTCCCGCTCAGCGACGGCGCCGGTTATTTGCAGCAGCCGGTCGGCCAGCGTCGATTTGCCGTGATCGATATGGGCAATAATTGAGAAATTTCTGATGTTAGCTAGATCCATACTGAGCGAAACCGAATCTTTAACAATACCAAAAGCACGGAAAAATCTCACCTCAAATAAGTTTTGGTTGGCATAGCGGCACCCAAAACAAATCTTTTGAATCTGATCTTCATCGGTTAGCGAAACACCTTTCACCCTCCAAATGTTGGGCCGTGTTGATCGAATGTCTTAACGTTTCGAGAACCGTGGCACTTAGTTGAACACAATTGCTTTGTTTTGGCTTTTCAGCAAGGGGGAGAATTAATGCGATCGATTTTCATACGACATGGCATTTTTGCGGCCATGTCCTTTTTCTTTTTATTTACCGTCGGTGCCGTTATTCAGGCAAATGCGGTCACTCTTTACAGCGTTAGTACCGGCACGCAGCTTATAAGGTTCGATTCGGCCACGCCGGGAACGGTCACGTCCCTTGCGATCACCGGATTGCAGGGCGGCGAAACCGTGCTGGGCATTGATTTCCGGCCCGCGACCGGGCAGCTTTATGCTGTTGGGAGCACAGGCAGGCTCTACACGATCAATCGAACGACGGGCGCCGCCACATTCACTGCAGCCTTATCAGTTCCATTGAGCGGAACTGCTTTCGGTGTCGATTTTAACCCGACGGTCGATCGTTTTCGTATTGTCAGCAACACGGGCCAGAATCTTCGCGTAAATCCCAACGACGGCGTTGTAACGACCGATGGAGCAATAAACGGCGCTTCGACATCCGTTGACGGAGTCGCGTACACCAATAATTTTAACGGTGCGGCGACGACCACGCTTTTTGACATCGACGCTACTACTGACTCACTTTACACCCAGAATCCGCCGAATAACGGCACGGTTGTGGCGGTCGGGCCACTCGGTGTCAACGTCACGGACGTCAATGGTTTCGACTATACATCGATAAACAACACCGCTTACGCGGCATTCACCGTCGCGGGACAGACCGGTCTTTACACGGTTAACACAACGACCGGAGCGGCGACATTTGTCGGTCTGATCGGAACCGGAGTGACGGGAATGAGCGGTCTCGCGGCCGAGATCGGCTATACCGGCGGCTTTACGGCGGTTGGTTTGACGACCGCTAATCAACTTGTCACTTTCAATACGGCACGTCCAAATACGATCCAGAGCACGGTTGCCGTGACCGGTTTGCAGGCGGGCGAGAATCTGCACGGTATGGATTTCCGTCCGGCGTCCGGGCGTTTGTTCGCCATCGGCAGCACGAGCCGTTTGTACACTATAAATGTAAACACCGGTGTCGCGACCCAAGTCGGAACGGCAGGTGCCTTCACCTTGACCGGAACTGATTTCGGATTCGATTTCAACCCGACTGTTGACCGCATCCGAGTTGTTTCAAATACCGGCCAAAATCTCCGCCTCAATCCAAATGACGGAACATTGGCGGCCACCGATACACCGATTAACCCCGGAACACCGTCGGTAACGGCGGTCGCGTACACCAACAGCTTTGCCGGAGCGACGACAACGACGCTCTACGACATCGATTCGGTGACCGATTCGCTCAGCATTCAAAATCCGCCGAATAACGGAACGCTAGTCCCGGTCGGGCCGCTCGGCATCAACGTCACCGATTCAAATGGTTTCGACATCCATTCCGGCAGTAACACGGCCCTTGCGGCTTTTCAGGTCAGCGGCGATACGACATCGAAACTGTTTTCGATCAACCTTGCGACCGGTGCCGCGTCATTCGTCGGGCCGATCGGTGCAGGAACCGCATTGCGCGGATTTGCCGTAATGTCCGGTTCGGCTGCATCGGGTCGCAGTTCGCTCGACTATGATGGCGACGGTCGTGCAGACAACGCAGTTTTCCGGCTTTCGACCAACACGACGTTCATTAACCGCAGTTCGAACGGTTCGTTCTATTCTTACCAGTTTGGGCTCGCCAGTGATATTCAGACGCCGGGCGACTTTGACGGTGACGGTATCGCGGATTCGGCCGTCTGGCGTCCGGCGAATGGCGTTTTCTACGTCCTTCGTAGCTCGGACGGGGCGGTTCAGAGCTACCAGTTCGGCCTCAACGGAGATGAACCAGTTGCCCGCGACTACGACGGCGACCGAAAGACGGATTTTGCGGTTGTTCGCCGCACTGGTGGTCAGATGATCTGGTATATCAACCTTAGTGCGACCAACACATTCCGCATCGACACCTTCGGCCTAAGTTCTGACGTTTTGGCTCCGGGTGATTACGACGGCGACGGCCGATTTGACCTCGGCACTTTCCGTAACGGCGGATCCTCGGCCACGTTTTTTATGCTCCGGAGCACGCTCGGTTTTGCATCGACGCAGTTTGGTTTGGGCAATGATCTGGTTGTTCCCGGCGACTATGACGGCGACGGACGGACCGATCTTGCTTTGGTGCGGCAGGGTTCAAACTATACTTGTTATATCCTTCGCAGTTCCGACGGCGGATTCTCGTCGACGCAGTTTGGCATCAAGCCGGATCAGACCGTTCAGGCCGACTACGACGGTGACGGTAAAACCGACATTGCTCAATGGCGTCCGACAAACGGCGCTTTCTACGTACTTCGCAGTTCAAACGGAACGGCGTCAACATCGGTGTTCGGCCAAAACGGCGATTATCCGATCGCAAATTTCGACACTCACTAGTTAGTTTTCAGCGGGATCCGATCGCCGGGAAATATTTCCGGCGATCGGGGAAACGCAATGCAGGAGAAAAAAGATGAAAAAAATACTACAAAAGATCATTGGCTCTGCAGCCGCACTTTCATTTGCATTAACGATCGCCGTTAATCCGGCACTTGCATCGAGCCATGCCGAGGCACCGCTTATCAGCATGGACCGCTTTGCCGACAACACCGACACATACGCATTCCGCAGTGTCGAACCCGGCCGCGAAGGCTTTGTCACGCTCATCGCCAATTACATTCCGCTGCAAGAGCCGTCAGCCGGCCCACAGTGGTTCCGATTTGACGATTCGGTTCTCTACGAGATCAAGATCGACAACAGCGGTGACGGCGTGGAGGACATAATTT
>CAZVDM010000275.1:0-3293 GCA_964625555.1 uncultured Chloracidobacterium sp. | reverse complement strand
CTCGACGTAAACCCGATCAAAGAGAAAAAACTCTCGAACATGCGTACAACCTCCGCCGACGAAGCCATGCGCCTCGTCCCCCAACGCGAAATGTCCCTCGAACGCGCCCTCGAATTCATCGCCGACGACGAACTGATCGAAGTAACGCCGAAGGCTATTCGTTTGAGAAAGAGAGTGTTGAAAGCCAACGAAAGACCGAAAAAATAGTTCATCAACTTGATCAAATGAAAGGGCGAAGCTTCCTGTTCGGATGTTTCGCCGTTTTTATGTCTGGCCTTCAGCATCGTCGTCGTTTTCCGGCGTGTAGATCTCATATCCGTGCGAGTCGTCGTAGTAATAGTCGTGCTTCTTTTGATCAGTTTCCCACGAATCTACTTTTTCCAATTGTTCCGGCTCGACCGGATCACATTGCGGCTTCTCTTTCGGCGTTTCGGGCATAAATCATTTATAATCGATTCGAAATATTCCACCAAGGTCAGATATCAGGATTTCTTCGAAATTTATGACAATCATCACATCGTCGTTTCGTGCGCTTAGTCTTTTTGTTCTGTTGGTTTCCTTGGCCGCAATGGCCTCTGCCCAAACTCTCACCGTGCCGCAGATCATGGCGGAGCCTTCGATCGCGGGAATGCGGGTTGAGGGTGAAAAGCTGTCGCCGGATGGGCGGAGCGTGATCTATCTGTGGAACGCCGAGGGCAAATTGCCGCGTGATCTTTATCTTTCATCGACGGATCGGGCTGACGGAAAGATAATTTTACGCGTTAGCGATCTCCCCGCCCCACCGCCGCGAACCGACAAAGAAAATAAACTTGATTACGGCCTGACCGTTCGTGACGATTTTGTGAAGTCCCGCGAGAATGCCCTCGGTAATTTTGAATGGTCACCTGATTCTAAGAAATTGTTGTTTTCGCAGAGCGGCGATCTTTATGTTCTGACGCTCGGAACCACAACGCCAAAGCGGTATACAAAGACGCAATCCGCCGAATTCGGCGCGAGATTCATCGACAGCGACCGTATTATTTATCAGCAAGGCGGTAATCTCTTTGTCCTGAATATCGCCGACGCGACTACGGTGCAGTTGACCAAAGAGGCGAATCCGGCACAGTTCATCTCGGTTTCGGGCGGTGTTGTATCGAAGGACGGTAAGATGCTGGCATACACGGTTTCGGACTCGTCGAAATTCAAAGCCTTGTTCGTTCCGAATTATCTTGGCGAATTCACTGAGGCTCCGACGACGCGTCGCGGATGGTCTGAGCAGAAACTGTTCGTGACGCCCACCGATGGCAGCCGCGATACGCCGTTTGAGATCAAGCTGCCGAAGTCAGAAGGTGTCGGCAATTTCCGTCAAATAAAATGGGCGGCTGATAACCGAAGTCTGATCGTCGATCGCGTTGATAAGGACACGAAACGACGTCAACTGTTCTACATTTACAACGCCGCGAGCAAGGACGAGTCGATCATCACTGTGGATGACGACACCGACGAAAAATGGCAAGCTCCGCTATCGGCCGTCTTTGAACCGCATCCGACAGACCCGATGTTGCTCATTTTCACATCGGAAAAGAGCGGCTTCAATCACTTTTATAGAGCAACGATCGCTCTTCCAAACCGTGCCGATGTCAAGCAAATCACGACGGGAAACTGGCAGGCTGAATGGGCCAGATGGACGCCCGATGGTAAGAATCTTGTCTTCATTTCGACCGAAGGCAATTCGGCACAACGGAGATTCTTCCATTTCGATATGGAAAAGGGCCTGCATTTCGAACTAGGCTTTGTCGGTGACGGCATGATCACGAATCCGCAGATAGCAGAGCAGGGCGACCAGCCGACGCTGATTTTCGGCCATTCAAAATGGAACGCACCCGAGGAACTTTATGCGATGCCTGCGTGTTTTAACTGTCGAGGCATCAAGGGTTCGATTCAGCTGTCGCAAACGGCTCCCGACGCGTTTCTGAAACGCTCATGGAACACTCCGAAATTCATCGATATTCCCTCTCGCGACGGCAAGCAGATCAAATCGAAGATCTACCTTCCGGCCGGCCACGATCCGAAAAGAAAGTATCCGATGGCGATATTCGTCCACGGTGCGGGCTATCTGCAGAACACGATAAACGGCTGGAACAATTATTATCGCGAGTTCATGTTCAATGAGATGCTGACGCAGAAAGGCTATGTCGTGCTCGACATCGACTATCGCGGCTCGGCTGGTTACGGACGAGATTGGCGGACGGATGTTTACGATTTTCTCGGCGGCAAGGACATGGACGACCATATCGATGCGATCGATCATGTGATCAAGAATTACGGCGTGGATCAAAAGCGGATCGGCGTTTACGGCGGCAGCTACGGCGGATTTATGGCCGGAATGCTCGCGATGCGTGCGCCGGAACGAATCGCGGCAGCGGCGGCCCTACGGCCGGTTTTTGACTGGAAAAACTACTACGCCTCGTCGCCCGGCTACACAGCACAGCGTCTCGGCTTCCCGGATAAAAATCCCGAGGCCTACAAACGCTCGTCCCCGATCTCCTACGCAGACAAGCTTGAACGCCCGCTGCTAATCCTGCATGGCATGTCCGACGACAATGTCCACGTTCAGGATTCGGTCCAGTTGATGGAAAAACTCATTAGGCTCGGAAAGACGCAATACTTCGAAGCGATGCTCTATCCATCCGAAAACCACGGCTTTGTCCGCCCCGAAAGCTGGACCGACGAATACACTCGGATCTTAAACTTCTTTGAAAGGCACCTGAAACAAGTGAGCTCCACGACAGAGAACACAAAGTAGAACGAAATAGGAAAACAATTTTCTTGCCTCATCTCTGTGTTCTCTGTGAGCTCTGTGGCAATATACTCCTTATGCGCATACTCGTTACCGGCGGAGCCGGATTTATTGGTTCGCACCTTTGCGAACGTTTGTTGAACGAAGGCAATGAGATCATTTGCCTCGACAATTTTTTCACCGGACGCAAGGCAAATATTGCTCATTTGCTCAGCAATAGTTCGTTCGAACTCGTCCGACATGACGTGACCGAGCCGATCCTGCTCGAGGTAGACCAGATCTACAATCTCGCTTGCCCGGCCTCGCCTGTTCATTATCAATACAATCCGATCAAAACGGTCAAGACCAACGTGATGGGCATGATCAACATGCTCGGAATGGCAAAACGCGTGAAAGCCCGCATCTTGCAGGCATCGACGTCCGAAGTTTACGGCGATCCGGATCAGCATCCTCAGACCGAATCGTACAACGGCAACGTCAACCCGATCGGCCTCCGCAGCTGTTATGACGAAGG
>CAZVDM010000274.1:0-3307 GCA_964625555.1 uncultured Chloracidobacterium sp. | reverse complement strand
CAGATAACAGCGGAATTCTAGCACAGAATTCCGGATAAAAAGAAAAAAATCGCTTGGACGTTGGCGGTTTTCATCGCCCCATTTTGCGTTAGTAATTAGAGATCTAAACTTTTTCGATGGAGCCCGGTCGACGTCCTACGCCGCCGGCAAAGTGAAAGATCACAACGTCAGAGATCGAGGAGATGTACCATGAATTACCTACATACAGTTTTTGGTTTGGTTACGCTGGCTATTGCTATAACTTTGTCGGCGGCTAACACATACGCCGGAGCCACACTAAAAGTGAACTCTCCAAATTTCGGATCCAACTGCGACCAGCAGTTGAGCCTTGAGGAAGCGGCGACTCTCGCCGACGGAATAGTTCCATTTTTTCGTCCGTTGACGACAGGCGAAAAGAATCAGATCAATAATGCCAACCTGGTTTTGACTCCGTTACCGCCGCCGTGTGATGTCGGCGGCCTTGGTTGGACGGTCGCCGGCGGCATCGGTCTGAACTCGGCCGACGATATAATCGTGGTCGACAATGCGGTCAACGTGCTTTCCGGATGGGTTAGCCTCGGCAAAAACGATGATCTCGATGGTCTCAAACCAAACGGAACTAAGTTGATACTGGACGGTGCAGCTGTCACCGTCGGCCCGATAGGCGGAATCATTTTTGACTCACTTTCCGGTTCTCAGGTCAGGAATATTGAGATAAGAAATTTTCCGCAGGCTGGAATTTTTGCCCGTGGGCCGAGCGGAGCCATATTTGAGGGACTCGACATACACCACAACGGAACGAATGGAATATTAATACTCCCGTGGGACGGTATCAACTTGACCAATGCCCGCAACATCCGGATCGGCGGCACTCAGCCCCAGCACGCAAATCGAATATTTTCGAACGGAAGTAATGGTATTTCGATCACAGCGTTAGCAAACGATGACCGCTCGCCTGATCAAAACATTCAGATACTGAATAATTTTATCGGTACGTCTGACGGCGTGACCGACAATGGCAACGGTTCGCACGGCATCAGCCTGGTGCATACGTTCGGCGTCACGATCGGCGATACGACCAACGCGACCCGCAACATCATAAGCGGCAACGGCGGCGAAGGCATCAGGATCACCGGCCAGGCCGCCGTCAACAACGTTATCATCGGCAATTTTATCGGCACGACGATCAGCGGAGCGGTCCCGCTCGGAAATACAGGAAGCGGCGTGGCAATGCTGCAAGGAGCGGGCGATTTTGTCGACACGAGCGGTTCGTTACCAAACCGCATCGGTCGGCCCGGCCAAGGCAATGTTCTAAGTGCGAACCTTTGGGGCGTACTGATCGCGGACACCAATACGTCGAACAACGTGGTCCAGGGCAACTATATCGGAGCGAACATCGGCGGAAATACCGATGTCGGCAATGTACTCGACGGCGTGCTGGTCGGCGGCGGAACATACGACAATCTCGTCGGCGGCACCCTTACAGGCGAGGGCAACTTGATCGCCTTCAACGATCGAACCGGGATATTCACCGACGGAGTTGCCCGAAATCAATTTCGACAGAACCGCATTTTCAGTAACAACGGCCTCGGCATCGATATTACTCCGTTTGGTGTTAATCCAAACGACGTCGGCGACGGCGATACCGGATCGAACGACCTGCAAAATTATCCGGTCATAACATTTGTACGGGCAAGTAACACCTCGGTTACGATCGGGGGCACGCTCAACAGCAGGCCGAGCCAAACTTATACGCTTGAGTTTTTCGGCAACACATCAGTTGATGCTACAGGATACGGCGAGGGCAGAAACTTTCTCGGCTCCATGCAGGTGACGACGAATGCCAGCGGGAACGTAACGTTCAATCAGGTCTTCACCATCGGCATCGCCTCTACGGCTCAATGGGTGACCGCGACGGCGACCGACTCGACCGGCAACACCTCGGAATTTTCGCAAGCACGCAATATCTGCGCCGACATGGTTTTGAGCCCGGGCTCGATCCTGGCTCCATTGGGCGGAATCGCTTCGAATTTTACATATATCAATTCCGTCGGATGCCCGGCCCCGACAGCAGCCGGTGATCAGTCGTGGATCACGACCGGCAGCATCCTGGCCGGCACAATCAATTTCACGGTCGCCGCAAACCAGGGCCCGCCTCGGGACGGCAATGTTGTTGTCACGTACCAGAACGGCAGCGGCGGCAATTCGACCGTAAACTTCTTGGTCAGCCAGAATAACGGCTGTTCCTACAGCATCAATCCGACCAGCGGCAACTTCCCCGCAGGCTTGACGTTGTTCAACACCATTACAGTGCTCGCCTCGTCTAGTTCGTGTGGATGGAGTGCCATAGGGAATGTACCCTGGATCGGAGTGATCACAACCAGTGGCACAGGAACCGGCACGGTCAGCTTCAATGTGGCGGCTAACACCGGACCGCCGAGACAAGGAACCATGTCCGTCGCCGGGCAAACATACACTGTAAATCAGTCGGCTCCGGTGACATCGCGATCTCCATTCGATTTCGACGGTGACAACAAGACGGACCTTTCGGTCTTCCGCCCGAACGGTGCAAATGCGGAGTGGTGGTATCTCAAGAGCGGCAACGGAGGTAACGGTGCAGCACAGTTCGGCCTTTCAACGGACCGAATGACGCCGGCGGACTTCACCGGGGACAATAAGACGGACATTGCCGTATTCCGCCCGAGCACGGGACAGTGGCTGGTTCTGCGAAGTGAGGATTTCTCATTCTACGCATTTCCGTTCGGCACGAATGGTGATATTCCCGCACCGGCCGACTATGACGGCGACGGCAAAGCGGATGCCGCCGTTTTCCGGCCGTCCACCTTTACGTGGTACATTTCAAAATCGTCGGGCGGCACTACGATCACGACCTTTGGCGCCGCCGGAGACCAGCCCGTTCCGGCAGATTACGATGGCGATGGTAGGGCCGACATAGGAATTTTTAGGCCCGGCCTCGGACAATGGTGGATCCAACGCAGCACGGCGGGCATACTGGCACTCCAGTTTGGTCAGGCCGGCGATCGGACGACGCCCGGAGATTTCACCGGCGACGGTAAGGCAGACATTGCGTATTTCAGGCCGACAACCGGATTCTGGACTGTCTTGAGAAGCGAGAATCTCTCGTTCTACGCATTCCCGTTTGGAACCAACGGCGATGTTGCGACGCCCGGCGATTATGACGGAGACGGCAAGTCGGACGCAGCCGTGTTCAGGCCTTCGTCGTCTACCTGGTACGTCAACAAGTCGGGCGGCGGAACGCTCATCCAGCAATTCGGCCAGGCCGGTGACCTGCCCGTGCCGAATGCAT
>CAZVDM010000273.1:0-3317 GCA_964625555.1 uncultured Chloracidobacterium sp. | reverse complement strand
TTTACCTATAAAGCAATGTACAAGTTTATGTCCGACGGCGTTCACGGTGAAGTTTTAGACTTTCCTGGAACGATAACATGCGGTCACGATTTGGACGAGGCGAGGTTGCAACTTGCCGATGCGTTGGTAGATATGGCTGAAACAAATTTGATGTTAGGGGAATCGTTGCCGTCTCCGGATCCGACCCTTTCGGATCCGGAAGCGGATCTGGAAGAACCGATCCACCTAATTTTGAATGCCTCGTCAAAAGTTAAGGTCGTTCCTGAGCTAATCTATGAAGCGGCGTGATCTGATCCGTCATTTACAAGAAAATGGCTGTCGGTTGTTACGCGAAGGCGGCAGTCATTCCATTTGGGAAAATTCCAAGACCAAAAAACGAACCGCAATACCGCGACATAATGAGATCGCTGAATACACAGCGGTAAAGATCTGCAAACAACTAAACGTACCGAACCGATAAATGTCGCAAACCACACCAAAAATTCTCATCATCTCATCCGACACCGGCGGCGGGCATCGCTCCGCGGCGGCGGCGATCTCGGATGGGCTGAATAAGTTTTGGAAAGGCTCATCGCCGGTGGTTCGCGTGATCAAGGCCGTCGAAGAATCGCATCACATCACCGAAAAACTCGTAAACGTTTACAATTGGGTGCTCAAGAACAAACAGCACTGGATGAAATATCTCTATTGGGCAATGAACAAGATCAGGCCCGAGACACGAGAATTCTTTCATAAACGCTGTCTCGGCTACGTCCGGGGGCTTTTTGAGACATGGTGCCCGCACGTCGTTGTCAGCGTACATCCGCTGACACAGCATATTTTCGGTCGCATCCTTCGGGAACTTAATCTGACCGAACAGGTTCCGCTCGTGACGGTCGTGACCGATCCGTGCTATGGATTTTGGAAAGGCTGGGCTTGTGACGATGTTTCGCTCTATCTCGTCGCAAACGAAGATGCCCGAGATCAGCTTATCGACTACGGCGTCTCGCCCGAAAAGATCAAGATCTCGGGGATGCCGGTAAACCCGAAATTCCGCGAAGTGGACGAAAAAGACGCTCAGGAAGCTCGTCGCGTTTATGGGCTCGATCCCGATAAGTTCACCGTTTTTGTAAACGCCGGTTGGGTCGGCGGCGGCAATATCCCACAGATATTCAAGGAACTCGTCCGCGGCGAGCTCGACGTCCAGGCGATATTCCTCGCCGGCAAGAATGAGGAGCTCCGGCTCGAGGCCGAAGAGATCGCCCGCTCAGCCAAATTCCCTGTCAAGGTCATCGGCTATTCTAACGAAATCGAAAAGCTGATGCAGTCGGCAAATGTCATGGTATCTAAACTAGGCGGGCTAACGACTTTCGAGGCTCTGGCCTGCCGCTTGCCCATTATCGCCGACGCGACCACAACACCGATGCCGCAGGAAGCTGGAACCGTACAACTCCTGCAGAAACGCGGTGCGGGAATATTGCTGCACCGCTCGAGCGACATCGTTCCGACGATCCAAAATCTCCTATTGAACAATGGCGACTATTCCCGTATGAAAGCGGCAACCGCCGGCATGACGATGCCCAATTCGACAGATCAGATCATCCGCGAGATCAACGCCCTGCTGCCGCATCCTTTTACGACCGCTCGAGCAGCCGCTTAGCGCGTGACCATCATCACAATTTTTATTTTCAACGCTTGTCGATATTGACTGATTTTATTAACCTTAACTACTTAGGTTTGCGATAGTTATTTACGGGAGATCATTGCTTGAGTCTTTTACTTGAAGGAAAACGAGCGTTTGTGTCGGGAGGGACGCGTGGCATCGGAGCCGCAATTTGCGAGGTCTTCGCCCGCGAAGGTGCGGATGTCGCGTTTAACTACCATTCGAGCGACGATCTCGCAGATTCCGTTCGTGCCAAGATCGAGGCTCATGGCCGACGGGCGTTGAGCTTTAAGGTTTCGGTCACCGATCGTTACGGAATGAAACACGTCGCTCGCGAGATCAAAGAGGCGTGGGGGGCGATCAACATCTTGGTCAACAACGCTGCCGTCAACAAACCTGACAATTTTGCCACGACGACCGACAAAAGCTGGGATTGGGTCGTCGATACCAATGTCAACAGCCTTTTTGCAGTTACGAAGCCTTTCTACAAACAAATGATCCGCGAACGTGCCGGATCGATCCTCAATATAACGTCAGTCGGAGCGATCCGCTCGTTGCCGACATCCGTTCATTACGCGACCTCAAAGGCCGCGATGATCGGTTTTACCAAATGCCTTGCGCGCGAAGCCTCGAATTTCGGCATCTCCGTCAACGCCATCGCCGCCGGTATTTTTGATACGGATCTCGGTCAGACACTGCCCGAACGTCTGCTTCAAATGCACGATTTCTGGGTCGCAAAAGGCCGCCTCGGCCGGCCCGAAGAACTCGCTGAATATGCCGCGTTTATGACCAGCGACCGCAACAGCTTCATGAGCGGCGAAGTCGTCATCGTCGACGGCGGAGCGATAACCTAAACAGCTTTCCTTTTATTTCTTTATTAACTGTCGACGGAGATAATCGAGAGCTGCCTGGCTCGAACGCCAGCGGATGAGGTAGCGGTCGCCCGGCAGGACGAGATGGACGGACTTTGTTAATTCCCGGCCGGCATAGCCGATGTAGACGGTACCGACCGGCTTTTCGTCGCTGCCGCCGTCGGGACCGGCGATGCCGGTTATCGAGATCGCATGGTCGGTTCCGGCATAGGCACGCATTCCGGCGGCCATTGCCTCGGCACACTCGGCGCTGACGGCCCCGTACTTTTCTAATATCTCGGCGGGAACGTTGAGGGTACGCATCTTGGCCTGATTCGAATAGGTCACCGCACCTTCCATAAAATAGACAGACGAACCCGGAACCGACGTAACGCGTTGGCCGATCAGTCCGCCGGTGCAGCTTTCGGCTATAGAAACGGTCTCTCCGCGTTCGGTGAGCAATGCACCGACGATCTCTTCCATCGTCTCGCCGTTTGTCGAAAAGACCCATTTGCCCAGCGCGCCGATCAGCTTTTCCGCGACCTCATCGGCGGTCGTCTGAGCTTCTTCCGCCGAATCCGCACGGGCGGCGATGTGCAGTTCGACCTCGCTCTTATTGAATAGGATCGAGGTCTGGACCGACGGGTAAACGGTATATATCGGAGCCGCGATCTCGTCGACAGCCGATTCACCGAGGCCCGAAATACGGATCAAACGGCGCCGGACGTTCGTTTCGCCGGCGACCGCTTTCAGTCTCGGCAGAACGTGGTCGGTAAACATCGGCTGATTTTCACGTGGAGGCCCGGGCAGGATGATAAGCAGTT
>CAZVDM010000272.1:0-3327 GCA_964625555.1 uncultured Chloracidobacterium sp. | reverse complement strand
CGTCCGATAGACCGAGATAGTTATTCGCGCACATATTCAGCACGCTCTTGCCGCCTGAAACCTCGATATGAGCTTCCTGGGGCGTTTCGATGACGCGTTCCGACTTGAAGAGACCGGCGTCACGAATCTCATCTAAGGTGTTCGCTAAATGTTCCTTTATGTTTCCGTACATATTTGTCTAATATTTGAAACCTTCCGGGTTCTGGCGATTGGAAAAGAATGACAATATTTCCATTTGATTCTTATCGCTGTTAAGGCGGTAGTATATCGTGTTGAACTTCGTAACGACCGCCCGACGAACACCTTTTTGTCGTATAGATTCAGGATAAAGTTCAGGGAATTTTAAGATATAAGCAAGGGTAGAGTCGATGTTTCGCGCATGGCTCTTGAATTCCCTTTCCGAAAAATTCAACTCGAGATATTGGAAAGTTTGACCGAGCCCTTCAAGCGCATTGTCGGTCCATACAAGCTTAAGACCACTTTTCATAAATTGCCCGAGCTTCTGAATGCGGCCTTACGTTTCCTGCATCTGCATCCGCGAGTCCTGTCGAGATCGATTGCTTTTCATTATCCGAGATCTCATCCCACCAATCGGTAGTCGATTGATCTTTCAAATCGGTGAGCCTGTCGAGAAGCGAGACGTCGTCGATGACCGATACCCACTGAATCAACTCCAATTTGCGTTCTTGTATGTTCGTTGTCTCCATACCAATATACTACCATGTCGGTGCATGCCGAACTGCCTGTTAAATCACGCTCCAATAGAGCACAACCTTTCCGCCATTTCCCTCACGCATGGCTTCAAACCCTTTCTCAAAATCCGTGTACGAATACCGATGTGTGATCACAGGCTCGATGTCGAGGCCTGATTCGAGCAACACGCTCATCTGATACCACGTTTCGTACATCTCACGGCCATAAATGCCCTTGATCGTCAGCATGTTGAATATGACCGTTTTCCAGTTGATCGAAAATTCGTCAGACGGAATGCCGAGGAACGCCACATTACCGCCGTGCGTCATATTCGTGAGCATATCTCGAAACGCCGACGGGTTCCCTGACATTTCCATACCGACATCAAAGCCTTCTTTCATCCCCAGTTCTTTCTGGACGTCGGCGATCGATCTTTCGCGAACATCTACCGCCAACGTTACGTCAAACTTCTTCGCGAGTTCCAAACGGCTCGGATTAATGTCTGTAATAACAACGTGTCTCGCACCCGCATGTTTCGCAACCGCCGCAGCCATAATTCCTATCGGCCCGGCACCGGTGATAAGTACGTCTTCTCCGAACACCTCAAATGCCAACGCCGTATGAACCGCATTGCCAAACGGATCGAATATCGCAGCGACATCGAGATTTACATCGGGACTGTGCTTCCAGATATTCGTAAACGGCACCGCCATATATTCCGCAAAACCGCCATCCGTATTCACGCCGTAACCCAACGTATTGGCACACTTATACCGTCGCCCGGCCAGACAATTACGGCAGCGTCCGCAGACAAGGTGGCCCTCGACGCTGACAATATCGCCGACGTAAAAATCGTTGACATTCGAACCTACCTCAACGATCTCACCGACCAGTTCGTGGCCAAGAATCGTCGGCACCTTGATCGTACTCTGCGCCCATGCGTCCCAGTTGTAAATATGTAGATCCGTACCGCAAATGCCGGTCTTTTTCATCCGGATCAGCACGTCATTGATACCGAACTCCGGTTCCGGTACGTCTTCGAGCCACAGACCAACTTCGGCCTTGCTCTTTACGATGGCTTTCATTATTCGTTAGCTCCTTATGGCTAGATAACCTCTGCTGATCCAATGATATCACCGCGAGACGCACCGTCAAAAGTTGCACCAAACGTATGAAAACAAGCTCAAGAAGTGTTGCATGCACAATATGCTTGACCGTGAACGCAACTTCATGTAAAATTGGTGATATGAGCGGAGCCTTAATATCGTCAACTACGCCACAAACGCCCCGGACGACCCGGACAAGATGTACGGCCCGGACATTCGGGACAGTCGGGACAGTTGGCCGAATGAAAGATCGGACCGTGTGGTTGCCTAAGATATTGAACTGTAATGGGTTATCGCCGCCACATTGGTAAAAATACTGTAATAGATCGTAATATTTTGTAATACATCGTAATACAGATCATCATTCTACCTGTGGTTTCCGATCTGAAAACAATGAATTGAGTATCTCCGAAATGCATCAGCACTGTAGAAAACGCGTTTTTAACCTCGTATTTTACGAGATTCCGCATCATTGCTAAAATTAAATGTCCGGTCACTGACGCAAACTGATATTCTCTTAATTTATGTCCGAAGAACGAGATAGAGTCGAAGCGGTCCGCACCGCTTTCTTAAATGAATTCGCACCATACGCCGGCCTGAGCCTTAACGGTCAGTCGCTCGGCGAGGTCGAATCGAAACTGCGTGAGGTCGCCGAGCTGAAGGTCCGCCACACCGGCAAAAAGTCCGCCATCGCCGAAACGATGAAGCTCGTCGGCCGTGTCGCCCCCGAAGAGCGTGCCGAGTTCGGCCAGTTGGTGCAGTCTGTCCAAAAAGAGATCGAAGCGTCGATCGATTCAGCAGAATCCCAGTTAAAAGAATTCATCTCAAACGCAAAGATCGAGCTCGAACGCCTCGACGTTACGATCCCCGGCCGCCGCACGCGCGAAGGCCATCTTCATCTGATCACGATCCTTCGGCAGAAGATCGAAGATATCTTTGTCTCGATGGGCTACGCGATCGAGGACGACCGCGAGATCGAGACCGATCATTACAATTTTGACGCTCTCAACATTCCCGAGGGCCATCCCGCACGTGAATCTCAGGACACGTTTTACACGACCGATGGTTTCGCCCTGCGTTCTCAGACCTCGACTGTACAGATCCGCGCGATGGAACGCCGCGGCGTGCCGATCCGCATCATCGCTCCGGGCAAGGTTTTCCGCCGCGACACGCCCGATATGACGCACGTGCCGATGTTTCACCAGATAGAGGGCCTCTGCGTCGATAAAGGCATCACGATGGCCCATCTCAAGGGCACGATCAACGAATGGGTCAAACGGATGTTTGGCGAAGACACCATCACGCGAATGCGGCCGAGCTATTTCCCTTTCACCGAGCCAAGTGCCGAGTTTGATTACTCATGCTTTAAGTGCCACGGCAGCGGTCAGTACGAAGGCGACCGCTGCCGCCCGTGCAAAGGCTCGGGCTGGATCGAACTCGGCGGTTCAGGCATGGTCCATCCGAACGTCCTACGAGGCGTTGGCGTCGATCCGAGCGTTTATTCGGGCTTCGCTTTCGGCTTTGGCCT
>CAZVDM010000271.1:0-3408 GCA_964625555.1 uncultured Chloracidobacterium sp. | reverse complement strand
TGATGCGGCGATCTCGAACGGGAGAAATTCCTTCGTGTTAGTTGGCTGGGTGCGGATGGAGGGCGATGGGCGGTCTGGGATGATGGGACTTCGGCGGGTGGTGTTGGGGTGTTTGGAAATGGCTTTTTTAGATGGGAGCGATGGGTGGCGATGGGATTTTCTGCGATCGGGACGCAAAGGGGCGAAGTTGGGAGTTTTTGACAGTGTTTTTTGAGACTGTCACAACACGTTTTTTGATTGTCACAAGCCCCTTTTTGGACTGTCACAAGGCCGTTTTGGATTGTCACAAGTACCCTTTTAGACTGTCACAACCCGCCATTTCACGGCATTTTCGTGCATTTTGTTGATAAAATTGTGGTACGTACCACAATTCGAACCAAAATTAACCGCGCACATAAAAAAACACGATCGGTCATTCCCAAAAAACGCATTTGGGGGAAGACCTAACCCATCACTTTGACCTCTGCGATCAGTAGATCGAGATCGTCATTGTAAAGCTGGCGGCGCGGCCGCAGTAGTTCGTAAGCGAGAAAAAGTTGTCGCCGCTTTGAGAGTTAGTTTGATTTGAGACGGCGAAATCGCGACGTAAGTGTCTGATATTTGGCTTGAAGCACGTCGCCGCGGGCCTCGTAGATCGATGTTATGATGTCGGCGTCGCTCGGGCGAAACGCTCGCAACATGATCCGCCTGCTTCGGATCGTCCCGCCGGCGTCTATGACAACGATGGCCCTTGTTATATGGATCGGAAACAGCCAGTGTTTGCCGTAGAGCGACGTGACCACGCGTCCCGGGTCTGCCAGGAGCGGGATCGGCAACTGGCGCCGCTCAGAGAACTCAAAATTCTCCTGCGACGTCGATGGTGATATGCCAACTATCTCTGCCTTTGTCTCCAAATAATCCTGCCAATTGTCGCGGACAGAACATAGTTGTTTAGTGCAGACCAGCGTTTCGTTCTGCGGATAGAACAGAAGTACCCGGACATTTCCGTCGTGGTCCGAAAGCCGCCATCGACTGCCGGTCTCAGAGATAAGCTCAAAATCCGGAGCTCTCATTCCGACGGCCGGACTGTCGTCCGATCGATATTCGTCGCAACTTGTATCAGCCATCTTTGCAGCGGCCAAAACGGCCGTTTCCCCTTGTTTTACTTCGCGTGACTGTTGCGGCGATCAGGCCATGACCGCATTATAGTTTTCGACTGTTTCCTTGACTTTTGCGGCGACATTGGAGGGCAATGTTGTCTCGATCCGGAGATTGTTGAGTTCGATCAGGGCACGGTCATCCTTAACGACCGAAAGCACGTGGAGCAGTGCCAGCTTGATACGCTCATCTTTGTTTTCGCGAATGGCCTCGAATATCTGCTGGGTCTCGCCCGCTTTGATCAAAAGTCCGACCAGGGCAAATGCCTCGTATGCGATCTTCATTTCATCATGCAGCAGACGGTCGAAAGATTTAGCGACAATGCCTGATTCAGTTGCGGCACGTGCAGCGTGGCTCATGCGAAAATCGTCTTTGCTGGTGATGATCCGTTTCCAGGCATCGGCCCTGTCAAAGTTCAAACGGAACAATCCGCGGGCGGCGGCCGCTCGGACTTCGCGGGTCGGGTCCGCACACGCCAACAAGATCGTCTCAAAAACCGATTCATGATCAAATTCGGTCAGCGTTGTCACTGCTTTTGAACGAAGATTCGATGAAAGGTCATACAGAGCTATCTGCGAAAGAGCCTCGACCGAATTTTGGGTTGTGAAGCGGGCCAGGATCCTCAATGCCAGATCTCGTACTGCCTCGTCTTCTTCGAACACTTCGTTCGTTTGTTCGATCGCATTCAGTAATGACGGGTCGTCCGAAAACGGAAGCGGTTCGATCTCTCGTGGTTCAGTTAGTTGAAGGAATGAGTTTATCGGCAATTGGCCAAACTGCATTTTCTTCATTTTCTCCTGAAATTCCAACGTGTTTAGTCGCAGTTCGTTCGAGCTTGATCTAGGAGGAGCCGCAGTCCTGGAAGGAACCGATGCGGGAAGCTGAACAGCAGGCACTTTTTTCTTGGCTTTCTTCGTCGATCCACTTGCCTTTTTGAACCATGCAAGTTCCATTGCCGCGTCAACGCCTTCATCATAATTGCCCGCGCTCGAATAATTTTGGACCCGGTTTGTATAGTCGTATTGAGATTTGCCGCCCGAATTCTTACTCTTGCGCCAAAACAAAAATGCGGTACCGGCGGCCACGGCAAGCAATGCAACGAGCAGCGTCGTCATGCCGAGCCCTGCTCCGGCCGCACCGTCGTCGGCTTTTGCGGTTTCGGCGAAGACAGATATGGAAATGGCGATTGCCGCCATGATCAAATTGGAAAAGCGCGTTCCCGAGGAATGAAAATTACACATGGTACTACCTTTTAAGATGGGGGAAATATGAAAGTTAGTTAAGAGGGGTTGCCGCAAACGGGGCCGGCTCGCAAACGATGCCTGCAGGCCACTTCTTATTATGCACAATATTTTATGATTTGTCATCATAATTACAACGATGTTTGTACACGTTTAACCGAAGATCGATTCCAGAAAAATGATCAAATAGCTCCGCACTTTATCATTGACTGTGAAAAGTAATAAACTTGTCTGCAGGCCAAACGATTTGGAGCAACTATGAAAGCTGTTTTGACGGTTTCGGAATCAAGGATCGACGGTTTGAGGCTTTTGCACCGAGGCAAGGTCCGCGATGTTTATGAGGTTGATGAAAAGCGGTTGCTGCTGGTCGCGTCCGATCGGATCTCGGCATTCGACTGCATTCTGCCGACAGCAATACCAAATAAGGGCAAAATACTCACTCAGATCTCAGAGTTTTGGTTTGGCAAGCTGTCGTCGATCGTACCTAATCATCTTTTGACTACCGACATAACGCAAATGCCCGAACCGATAAGAGACCATTCAGATCTTGCCGGCCGCTCATCGCTGGTACGCAAGACCGAGGTATTTCCGGTCGAATGCGTGGTCCGCGGCTATCTCGAGGGATCGGGCTGGAAGGATTATCTGGCGACCGGCAAGGTCTGCGGATACAGCCTTCCGCCGGGACTGAAACAATGTGACCGTCTGCTCGAGCCGCTATTCACGCCTGCAACAAAGGCCGCAGCCGGCCACGATGAGAATATTACCGGCCTTGAATTCAAGGATATCGTCGGCCCGGAAACCGCGGCATTCCTTAAGTCGACCTCGCTTGCTCTTTACAAAACCGCTGCCGCTTTCGCGTTGACAAAGGGGATCATCATCGCCGACACCAAATTCGAATTCGGCACGGACTCGAGCGGCAACATTCTGCTTATTGACGAGGTCCTGACGCCCGACTCCTCGCGATTCTGGGAAGCAGACAAATACGAACCCGGACATGCTCAGGTCTCATTCGATAAACAGTTCGTCCGCG
>CAZVDM010000270.1:0-3428 GCA_964625555.1 uncultured Chloracidobacterium sp. | reverse complement strand
TGCCGCCATTCGTTTATCAGTTCATTGGCGTTACGTTGACGTTTTTAGTTGCGACTGCTTCGTACTATTTTCTAGAGAAGCCATTCTTAAAATTGAAACGCCGGCTCAGTACCGATAATGCGGCGGGTCCAGGATTGATCTCTCGATCGCAGACGGCTGTAAGTCTCTAAGAGCACATACAAAACTGCAACATCCAACGTATTCCGAGAGAATAGTAAATGAACAAGTCGGATAAACATTCCGGAAGAGATACCGTGCAGCGTAACGGAAACGTGGAAGATAGCTATCCATTGTCACCGCTGCAGCATGGAATGCTGTTTCATAACCTCATGGAACAGGCATCCGGCGTGGACATCGAACAGATCGTCGTTACTCTATACGAGGAACTGGATCTCGACTTGTTCATCCGGGCTTGGCAACGTGTTGTTGACCGCCATGCGATCCTAAGGACCGCGTTCGAGTGGGAAGGATTGGGAGAACCTAGACAGGTAATACATCGATATCTGGATTTGCCGCTTAATAAATTTGATTGGTGCGATCTTACGGCGAAGGAACAAATAAGCAAGCTCGATAACTATTTGCGAGAGGACCGAAGCAGAGGATTCGATCTTGCCTCAGCCCCTCTGTTTCGAATCGCGGTTTTTCAGACGTCTGTCAACAGCTCCGTTTTCTTGTGGACATTTCATCATTCATTGCTGGACGGCAGGTCATATCGTCTTGCGATCCGTGAGGTTTTCGAATTCTATGATGCCCTCTTAAATGGAAATGATCTTGAGCTTGAATTGCCGCGTCCCTATAAAGATTATATCGAATGGGAAGGGGCCCAAGATCTGGGCAAGGCAGAATCCTACTGGCGTAGGCTACTTGCCGACCTTTCTGGTCCGACACCGTTTGTAGTGGACCGTAGTGCTGTAAACGACCCAAATACGGTTCGAGAACGCGGACAGTTTGAAAGGAGGTTGTCGGCGACAATTACATCCTCTCTTCGCAAAATCGCTGCCGAAAATGATCTAACGCTGAACACTATTGTCCAGGGAGCCTGGGCGGCATTGTTGAGCTTATACAGCAACGAGGCTGACGTAGTTTTCGGTGTGACACGGGCATGTCGGCATTCCAGCCTCAAAGATCTGAGTTCGATGCTTGGGCTATTTATTAACACTGTACCTATGCGTGTGAATGTTGACCCCACGAGTTCGGTTGTGGAGTTACTTAGATCGGTTCGCCGACAGCACGTAGATCTTCGTGAGTATGAAAACACTCCGCTGGTCAATATCAAGGAATGGTCTGGGATGGGATCGGGCACACCACTCTTTGAGAGCATCATAGTCTTCGACAATGCTGAACTGAATGCCGAAATGAAGTCGTACGGTGGAAAATGGAAACACCGTGATTTTCGGGCGATCGAACAAACAAATTACGCGATGACATTATTCGCGTACGGCGAATCAGAACTGCTGCTCAGACTGGTCTACAACGAATCAAGATTTGACGCGCAGAGTGTTGTTCGGATGGCCGGTCATTTAGAGAAACTGCTTTCTTCGATCGCGAATGATCCTCAGCAACAGATCTCGGAATTATCACTATTGACTGATGGGGAACGAGAGCAGATATTGAGTGATTGGAATGACACGAGCGTCGACTACTCCGGTAATGAATGTATTCATCAGCTTTTTGAAGCCCAGGCGGCGCGGACTCCCGACGCCGTCGCTCTTGCCTTCGAAGACCGGGAACTGACTTATGCGGAAGTCGATCGGCGGGCCGATCAATTAGCCCAACGATTGGTGGAGCTTGGTGTGGGTCCTGATCGATTGGTTGGAATATCGCTCCAGAGATCTCCGGAAATGGTGATTGGGATGCTTGCGGTACTAAAAGCGGGAGGCGCTTATGTACCGCTTGATCCGGAGTACCCAAGACAAAGACTTGAATTCATGATCGGGGATGCAAATATAAGCGTCCTTCTAGTCGATCAAGCATATGATCGGCGAATTGACATATCAGGCGTACATGTTGTCGATATCGACGACCGCGGGGAAAATGTTGACAATGAAAAACGTTTAAGTATCACAACCGCTGTCGGCCCCAGCAACCTTGCATATGTGATATATACATCAGGCTCAACGGGCGTTCCAAAGGGCGTGATGGTTGAGCATCGAAATGTCGTCAACTTTTTCACCGCGATCGACCAGTTGATCGGGACCGAACCAGGGGTATGGCTCGCGGTTACCAGCATTTCATTCGACATTTCAGTAATGGAGCTACTTTGGACGCTCACTCGCGGTTACAAAGTTGTGATCCAAGGAGGCGGTGGAGCTAGCAAGTTTGTGACTGGTGAGCCTAAGGTCAATAGACCGATCGATTTCAGTCTGTTTTATTTCGCCAGCGACCACGGCAAAAACAACGAAGATAGTTACCGATTGCTCTTGGAAGGGGCTCGTTTCGCCGATGATCATCAGTTTGCAGCGGTTTGGACACCCGAACGACACTTTCATTCGTTTGGCGGACTGTATCCAAACCCGTCGGTAACGAGCGCCGCCATCGCGGCGGTAACACGAAACGTGAGCGTGCGGGCTGGAAGCGTTGTTCTACCGTTGCACGATCCGTTACGCATCGCCGAGGAATGGGCGGTCGTCGATAATATTTCGAAAGGTCGGGTCGGAGTTGCATTCGCCTCGGGTTGGCACGCTTCCGATTTTGCACTTGCTCCCGATTCGTATGAAGATCGCAAGGAAATAATGCGACGCGGAATTGAAACCGTTCGCTCTCTTTGGCGGGGCAACACGATCACACGAAGATCCGGTGACGATAGCGAGATACAGCTCAAGATATTCCCAAGGCCGGTGCAAAATGAGATACCTATCTGGTTAACAGCGGCGGGCAGTCCTGATACATTTCGTGCCGCTGGTGAGGCTGGCGCAAACCTGCTTACCAACCTTCTGGGTCAAAGTATTGATGACCTGGCTGCGAAGATCCGGATTTACCGCGAAGCATTTGAAATGAGTGAATACGGTTCAGGCCCCGGTAAGGTTACTCTAATGCTGCATACATTCATTAGCGACGATACCGACTTTGTTCGTGATAAGGTTCGCGGGCCATTTACGCAATACCTGAAAACATCGGTTGACCTTATCAAAAATGCACCATGGGCCTATCCCGCTTTTCAAAGCCAGTCGAGACAAAAAGCAAAGGATCTAAATGAAACGCTTGCCGGTGAAACTGTTACTGAGTTGGACCTAGATGCATTGGCGGAACACGCGTTTGACCGATACTTCGAAACAAGCGGCCTATTTGGCACGCCTCAAACTTGTCTGGATCTTATAGACCAGCTGAAAGAAATTGGCGTCGATGAGATCGCCTGTCTCGTTGATTTTAACGTCGACGTTGACTCGGTCTTGGCTAGTCTTGAACATCTCGACAAGCTTCGTTTGCTT
>CAZVDM010000269.1:0-3432 GCA_964625555.1 uncultured Chloracidobacterium sp. | reverse complement strand
TTGCCCCAGACGTAATTTGTCCATTTTCGCGGGTTGACCGGAGTCGGCTTGCCCCAACCGATCAGCGGAATACTGCCGAGTGCACCGCCCATCGCTCCGAAAACAAAACTGAGAGTCGGGATCAGCAGCGTTCCGATCGGGTCGGTATGCTTGACCGGGTTGAGAGTTACACGGCCGAGCATGTAAGCGGTATCGTCGCCGAACTTGTACGACATCCACGCATGTCCTGCCTCGTGTGCCGAGATAGCGAGAAGCAAAACCACTAAATAAACGATAAGATTGCTGACCAATATGATCGGGTCAATTCCGCCCATAGATAATTCCTCGAAAGCTCCGCGAGACAAGTATTTTATTGTCTTTAAGGGTAAATTGTGCCATTCTTTTACTTCAAAATAAAATACGCATCCGAGAAACCCGCGGTTCCGTCCGTTCAATTTATGAAGAACACGATCGTCGTCATTGCAAGCGAATTTAAGGGGAACGAGTTTCTGGAGGAGGCACAAAACGCCGGCTGGCACGTCATATTGGTGACAAAGAAAAAGCTTCTTGATTCGCCTTGGGTTTGGACGTCTATCGACGAAGTGAAGACTGTCGAGGATGACGCAGGAGTGATGGACTATATCCGAACGGTGACCAACATTGCCGGTTCGCGTGTATTAGACCGTGTTGTCGGTCTCGACGAATTTGATGTGCTGACCGCTGCGATGACGCGCGAACATCTCAATTTGCCGGGCCTCAGCCGTTCTCATGCCTTGCGTTTTCGTGACAAACTGACAATGCGTAACATTGCATTTAATGCGGGCATCCCTTGTCCGGAGTTTGTCGGGGCCTTTAATGCGGAACGCATAGACCAGTTTCTTGCCGAGGTTCCGGCACCGTGGATCGTAAAGCCGCGACACGAAGTTTCGGCTTTTGGGATCCGGAAATGCGAAACCGCGGAGGAGGTTTGGAATGTCCTCAACGACCTGGACAATCGCAATAATTGGCGTGATCATCCGTCGCAATTTCTCATCGAACGCTTCGTCGAGGGCCGCGTATTTCATATCGATTCTGTAGTAGCCGACGGCAAAGTCGTCGCTTGCGGCGTCAGTCAATACGGCACCACACCGTTCAAGGTGTCACACTATGGCGGTGTTTTTACTTCGTCGATCGTGCCGTATACGTCGAAAACGAGGAAGCAGTTGGAAACGCTCAATCGTGCGCTGCTGATGGCTTTTAAATACGACCGCGGCGTCACACATGCCGAGTTCTTACAGAGCGATGCTACCGGCGAATTTTATCTGCTAGAGGTCGCTTGCCGAGTCGGTGGTGCCTACATCGCCAATGTTCTGGAACACGCATGTAATTTTAACCTCTGGCGCGAATGGGCCAAACTCGAGACCGCGACCGACGAAAAACCGTACAAACTGCCCAAACTCCGAAAAGATTTCGCCGGCATCACGCTCGCCCTCGCAAACGTTGACGAGCCTGATACGTCCGCGTACAACGACGAGGAGATCGTCTATAAGGTCAACAAACCAAAGCATGTAGGCCTCATTTTCCGTTCGCCAAAACAGAAGCGTATCGATGAACTGCTTAGTGTTTATACCGGACGAATCACAACCGATTTCCTCGCCGTTGCTCCTGTCAAAGAGCGATACGATGATTGAGCCCACTTCAATTTCGACTATTGCTCGCGTATCCTTGAGTTTTCTATGACGTCATCCGATGCCAGCTATACAGGTCCGCCCGCGATACTTGACCACGATCTAAATCGACATTTTCCTGAGTTGTTGAAATTTGAATCGACGCCCGAAATGGAAGCGTCGGAGCTTTATAAACAAATCAGGCCCGAGGTCGAGAAGATATTGAACGCGGTCGTGGTTCAGAGTGCGGGCTTTAGCCCGTCGCCTCCGCGAAAACAGGCTGAATCCTGCACTCTGAACGCACTGGCATGGAACATCGAGCGCGGGAACCGTTTCGAAGGCATAATCGACGCGCTCAAAACTCACGAAGAGCTTAATAATAAGGACGTCTATCTGCTTACCGAGCTCGATTACGGAATGGCGCGGAGTGGGAACAGGTTTGTTGCGCAGGAGATCGCGGACGAGTTGAAATTAAATTACGCGTTCGCACCGGTCTATGTCGCTTTGCAGAAGGGAAGCGGTGTTGAATCTGAAATGGACGGCGAGAATACGCGTTCGATTCATGGGCTCGCGATGTTTAGCCCTTGGCCGATGTCGAATGTTCACGCGTTGCCGCTGCCGAACGGCAAGGACAAGATGTGGGGCAAGGAAAAGCGGCTCGGTTATCTGCGTGCTTTGTTTGCGGATATCGAGCATCCGTCGGGAACGTTTCGAGCGGTGACGATTCACCTAGACGCGCATTGTTCGCGGGCGCATCGTGTCGGGCAGATGAAGATCATTCTCGATCATCTTGATGCTCTGCCAAAAATGCCGACACTGATCGGCGGAGATTGGAATACAACGGGTTTCAATTCACAAAGCGGAGCACGCGCCATTTTGGGCTATTTTCGGCGGGTCGCGATGGGACCGAAAAACGTCGCGCTCAATCACCTGCCGCATCCCGAGCGTTATTTCGAAAGGCGGCTTTTCACAGAGATCGAATCTCGCGGCTACACATTTCGCGATCTAAACAACATCGGCCACGGAACGCTGCATTACGACGTGGGAAGCATCGAAAAGAACACGAACCTCCGCGATTGGGTGCCCGAATGGTGTTTCCCATTCATATTCTGGGCGGCCGGACGCGTCGGCGGCATCGTCCATACACGCTTAGACTGGTTCGCCGCAAGAGGTCTAACAATCGTTCCCGGGACGCAGCCAAAAACCATCGGCGACCTCATCGACGACGAGAACATTCCGCTATCCGATCACGACGCCATCTCGGTCGAACTTGTAAGGCAGGTTTAGCCGCGAAAAGGCACAAGAGTCGCAAAAAGGAGCCTTTCGTATTCTGTTTTGCGCTTTCTGTGCCTTTTTGCGGCAATCACTCTTTTATGGTCTAATTTTCTTATGGAAGTTGCATTTTGTCAGACGCTCAGCTTTAATGCTGACACATTCGATTACGAATCTGTTTCCGCCGAGAACGGGAACGCTACGATCATTAAATTTAAGGTGGACGAAAAATCGTGCAGCCCGGGCGACGTTGTTGTCGTGCTCGGCGGCGATGAGATAACCTTTCACGGCATCATCGGCAAGATCGAGGACGGGTACGCATATGCCAGCGACCCCAAAGGCTCGCTGCTGCCCGCCGGCGTTCAATAAGTTTCGAGTTCCAAGTTCCGCGTTCCGAGTTGAAAAAGAGTCACGATTTTACATAAAATCAAACTTGTTGCGATGTGAAAACTCGTAACTCTAAACTCCGAACTCGTAACTGTTTAGGGGGATGTAGCTCAGTTGGCAGAGCGCTGCGTTCGCAATGCAGAGGTCG
>CAZVDM010000268.1:0-3447 GCA_964625555.1 uncultured Chloracidobacterium sp. | reverse complement strand
CAATGGCATCGACCTTGGTAATGAGCGGTTCGATGCGTTCCTCGACGCGCTGAACCGTCGCGACGACACGCTTTACCGTAATAGCGACCGCGATCAGGGCGATCGCCATCACGATAAAACAAATTGCCGTAATGATCGACGAGATCATCATCCAAAATTGCGGGTCGCTCGCATTCATAGTTTACTTGCCTTCGTCGGTCTTGATCGGGTAGCTTGCGCGGCCCTCGGTGATCGATTTGGTCTCGTTCTTACGTTTTTCTTCGGTGTAGGCGTCCTTACCGGCCTCGATAGCGGCCGAGAACGGATTTGCCGTGCGTGCCGCAGCTGCCTTGGCCTTGTCAGCCAGATCACCCGCCTTTTCCTGGGCGGTCTCGTAAAACTCAGCAGCCTTTTCACGCGAAACTTCGTAGTATTCGCCGGCTTTTTCCTGCAGGTGAGCGGCCGTTTCCTTGCTCTTTTCGATTCCCTTGCGGGTCGCGTCAGCGATGTCGCCGCGGAGCTCTTCGCCGGATTTCGGGGCGAAAAGCAATGCGAGGATCGCACCGATGCCGCCGCCGACCAGCAAATAGGTCAATTTTGTCGCCGCACTTGTTTCTTCTCGTTCGTATTCGTGTCTCATATCATTCCTCCTACGCACAAAAATGCGTCAATTACTGCTAAACGTATTATGTAACCTAACTATAACAAAGACGAATCTTTCGGGCAATAAATATTTTGGAGCACGGTCAAATTGATACGTTCCACGCAAAGATCCCGGTAGCCTCCACGTTAAGTTCTATCGAAACGCAGAGCCCACCGAGATCTTCGCAGAGAAATACCGAGTAATTGGCCGTGAATCTAATTGTCGGATGATGCCGTCATCAGGATCGTTTGGACCTTAGCTCGGCGATCGCCTTCCTCGCGGCGTCAGCCTGTACCAGATCGAATGCAGAATTCTGTTTCAACGCCTTTTCGAGCATCTGAACAGCGGCCTTGTTATTCCCGAGTGCTTTTTCGATAATTCCGGCGTGATAAAAAAAGAGAGCTTCGTTCGTGTCGATACGCAGTGCTCTTCGCATTATTTCCTTTGCATCTGCGTATCTTCCGTTTTTGTAGAGAGCCCAGGCAAGAGCATCTTCGGTATAAACGTCCTGCTGCCGTTCGTATTCCTGATTCATCGTAGCCAGAACTTCCTCAACGTTGTGATCGCGGTTCGCCCAGAGCATAGCCATGTGTTTGGCTTCGCCTTCGCCGCCGGCCTCGGCTTCGAGTTTTTCGCCTAGTTCGTGAAATTTCTGAGCTTCGGCGGAATTTCCTAACTTGAAAAAGACGTCGCCGAGGAGAGTAGAAATATCCGGATTCGGACTTCGTTCGTTTACCGAAGTCAGGTATTTGACCGCGTCTTCCATCTTGTCTTGGGCGGCGAGAACCCGGCCTTTGCCGATCTCCGCGAGGTGATAGTTTGGAAATATGGCGAGCGACTCGTTGTAGACCTTTTCGGCCTCGATAAATTTGCCATACTTCCAATATTCGTTCGCGAGCTGGACTAGACACCAGCTTTGGGCTTCGCGGTCCTGCGGGTCGGCGGTGCGGGCCGCCAACTTGTACATTTCTACAGCACCTTTGTGATCGCCGTTAAGCGACCGGATGTGTGCCACACGGGCATACGACGAGCTATTCGGCCGCAGATCGACCATCTCTTGCACAGCAGCGGCGGCAGCGGCGTAATTACCGAGCTCAGCATTGGCGTCGGTCAGAACGCCGAATGTAAATGCGTCTGTCGGATCGTTATTTTGCATCTGATTTGCCAGATCTCGAGCCTGAGCAAAGCGGTGAAATGCGAGCAGCAGGGTCGCGTGCAGCTTTTTCGCGGTAACGTCATCAGGGGCTATATCAAGCGCCTTTTTCACGGCAGTCTCTGCTTTGCCGTGATAGGACGGATCGCCGGTCTCCCGTCCGCGTTTGATATAGACGACCGCAAGCTGCTGGTAACCGAGAGTCGAATCAGGCGCCTTTGCGATGTAATCAAGGGCCGTACGAACCTCGGGGTCAGCCTCAGTTATCGCGGCCGACTGCGTTGCCGTTGCCGAAGAATACGAACTGACCGATGATGAACACGCGGAGCAAACCGCGATCGAGAGAACAAATGCGAGTTTTATTGAGTTTAAGTTCATGGATGCCACCTCGGGCTTGTAATGTGATCACGTCCGAAAAGCACTTTCCTTTCCGGACGCGATGCGTGGATCAATCAGTTTCTGAAACCATTAGCGTCAACTGTCGGGATGCTGCCAGGATCCGATTCGCGCACCTCAAATAGCTGTTGATTTGATGTCCGCGGCTGATTGCCTTGATTCGGCGGCAAAAGATACGGAAAGCGAGTAAGTAGCGACCCTTCCGGATTAAAACTTACTCCGTCGCCGAGGGTATTGTTCGGCGAGATCTTGGTCGCAGGTGTGAACGGAGTTCCGCCCGCCACGGCACGCAGAGCGATATCTGTCACGTCGTCAAATACGCGTCGGCCGTTGGGGAAACCCGCAACATCGCCACCGAGCAAGCCCAGACGATTCATACTGGCGATCGGTGTGATCGGGATCGCGACATTCAACCGAAGATATTCATGAGCTATACCATCGGAAAGAAATGTCGTGTAGTTCGGCCCGGTAACTGCATTAACGGGAATACCGGTTGCAAAAATCGAGACCAGATCATTCCGCGGCGGAGCCGGGATCGTAATGCCGTATACAGCCTGCAAGAGACGTGCGAGTTCGGGGTCGGTCACCGCCTGAACTACTCTTGGGATCGTGCCGTCGAACTGCGGCGAGAGCGAGTTGAAAGCGTCCTTCAGGCTGAGCGGAATGACGACCTCGTTGACCAACGGGTTGCCGAGGCGCGAAACCTGAACGTAGTCACCCGATGTACTCTGAGCACCTGCCGACAAGACCTTAGTCGTCCGGCGACTCGCAGTTGCCCATACGCCGATAACGGCGTCCGAAGCGGTCGGGCCTGCTGGAATTTGCCGTGTTCGAGTTAATTCCTGGATCGGAACTTCGATGGCGATCGTCGAGACGTTGTAACTTTTCGTCGTGTCGATGCCGCCTGCCATGCCGACCGACCGGAGATTCAACGCGTCGAATACACCGAGATCGATGTAGAAATATTCGTCACGCTGTCCGGCAAAAGTCTTACCGCCGTTTGGCAGATTGTAAACCGCCGGCTGGCCAAGATTTGTTTCGTAATTAGGCGTAACACGCGGGCCGACGTTAGCCGGCGGCGTGCGGAGTCCCGCACCGAGGAGTTGTCCGCGGCGTCCCTGCTGACGCTCGATGCGACGAACGGTGTAGGTCTGGGGCAGATTGTAATCAGGGTCATTCAAATTGCTGATCACGCCATCAACATTCACCGATGCCTGGCCTAGAATCGTATCGTTATTTACAGCGGGAAGCGTTGTGAACTGATACTGATAAATTA
>CAZVDM010000267.1:0-3467 GCA_964625555.1 uncultured Chloracidobacterium sp. | reverse complement strand
GGGCCTCTGCATTCGGAGTGCATGACTCACAACCGGTTTTGCACCAGGGCAAGTCGCCCGCTAGCGGCCCGCTGTAATTGAGTGTCGATATACGTGGCCTGTGCGCTTACCGCAAACGGGCTGATCATCTCATTTGAGCGCTTATAATATTCGGTAGATCTGATCAAACTTCGGCGGTTGGAACCTGCCGACGCAGCAATACATCCTCCGTCGGTATTCCATGATTCGAAAGACGCACGGTAACAGGTGCTGATACCAGAATTCAGGTCGCCGCGAATGAGCAGCATATTTGCAAGTTGAGCAGCGGCGGCGTGCGAACTTCGTTTATCGGCGACCGCCTTTTCGAGAAATCTTTCGGCTTCGGCAAACGCCCTTTCCGCTTCGGCGATCTCGCCCATGCGCCACAAAAGCCTGCCGCCTGTTTCAAAGAGATATGCATGTGACGTAAATTGCTTGACCGATATCCGGTTGATATCGAGTGCGGTGTAATCACGACGTACCCTGAAACATTCGTCAAGGGATGCAAGAGCCTCGGCTTTTCGTCCGGAAGAAAATTGACTATCCGCAATTTCGAGCAGGCTGTCATATTCCTTGCGCTTCATATACCCGTCGACCGTATTTGGATGATAGGTTCGGACCTTACTTATGCTGTCTTGAAAAGCCTCAATGGCCCGGTCAAATTCCTTTGCCTCTTTGGCCACAAGCCCGAGTTCGTGGCTGCACGTGATCGCGGCAAATATCGCATCGCGATGCGCAGGATCAAGCGCGAGGGCGTCATTTGCTGCACGGGCCGAACGCTCGGCATACTCGAGGCCGTCCGTTCCCTGTTTCAAATTGAATGTCAGATTGCCGGCACGGTACGAAAGTGCAGACGCAAGCCGCGCCAGCCGATCGGCTGTCGGTTCCCCTCCTTCGAACAGCGATATGCGTCGGGCGTGGATCTCGTCAGAAATGAGAAAATGCTGTTTTGCCTCGTCAACTCGGCCCATACGCCTAAGGCCGCCGCCAAAGCTCTCATGCGTCAACGCAAGATCACGCAGCTCGGCCGGATCGCTGACAGCGATGCCGGGCGATGCCTCACGAATTGCGATCTGTTCGATCAGGTTGCTTTCCGATCGGACAGGATCCTCGATTCCAAAGAACTCATTGTATTTAGCCAGACTAAGCGCAAGTAGTGAATTGACCGCAGGGTCATTCGGATCACTTGCCGCCAGACGTCTAGCAATCTGCTCTGCCTTCAAAATGCTCTGTCTTGCCTTTTCGCGGTCGATCAGGAAATACGCGTAGTTTTGGCCAAGCGCTATCTGAGCTTTGACAGTTTCTTTTAATAGTTCGGGGTCGTCACTCTCTTTCGAGAGCGCCTCTAGATATTCAGACGAAAGGTCCGCTAGGCGTCCGCGGATCGCGGGGGTGATAGGTTCGTCCTGCAGATCGGTGTCCCACCCGCTGATCAGCGTATTGGCCAGATCGCGCACCTCGTTGAATCGCTGCTCGGCGCGAGCACTCTCGTTTCGGGCTACAACGGCCTGCCACGTCGCCGTTCCGGTACCAACTATGAGACCGATGACCGCGACGGCGGCGAACGCCACCGGGGCTCGATGCCGGCGGACGAACTTTCCTGCACGATATCGTAAGGTAGCGGCACGGGCAATGACCGGCAGTCCATCGAGATACCGCCGTATATCTTCTGAAAATTGCTCGACCGACGAATATCGGGCGTTCGGATCCTTACGCAACGCCGTCAATACTATGTTGTCGATGTCGCCGCGCAGTTCAGAAGACGTAAACACCCGGCCGGTGCCTGATGTTTCGGGCGATCCCCGATCCGTTAAAGTACCGACGCCAAACTCAACATCCCGGCAACTGCTCGGAGCCGGTGGATCGGTATTGCAAACCGCCTCGATCATCTCGAGCGCATTTCGGTCCTTGAGGTTGAACGGACGGCGGCCGGTGAGAAGTTCGTATAGCAGCACTCCGAGACTGTAAACATCGCTGGCGGTAGAGATCTTTTCGCCGATGATCTGTTCGGGGCTGGCGTATTCGGGCGTCAACAATCGAGCCCCGGTTGCGGTGTCGTCGTTGGGCGTGCGGTCGCTCTCAAGTATCTTCGCGATTCCAAAATCCAGCAATTTCGGCTCGCCTTCGTCTGTGACGAGTATATTTGACGGCTTGATATCTCGATGGACTGTTAGATTGCGGTGAGCATATTCGATCGCAGAACAGACCTTACGGAACAGCGACAGGATCTCATCGATCCCTAAATTGTGTTCAGAACAGTATCTGTCTATACGTTTGCCTTCGACGTATTCCATCGCAAGGAACGGCATTCCATCATCGGTCGTGCCGCCGTCGAGCAGACGTGCGATGTTCGGATGATTGAGCGACGCGAGAACGTCGCGCTCGATCCGGAAGCGGCGATTGATCTCAGAGGAATCTACACCGCTTCTGATCAGTTTGAGGGCCACGCGATGCTGAAAATCGTCGCGATCTGCGAGATAGACCACGCCCATTCCGCCGCGGGCGATCTCCGACACCAGTCTATAATGGCCGATGCACTTGCCTTTGAGATCGGCAAAACCCATTTCGGAAGCTATCGCACGTGCACCCACGACGAAGGCGTCATCAGAAAGAAAAGCTCGATCTTCGATCTTTCCGGCGGCATCGAGCAGCTCATTTGCCCTGGAAAGCAAAGCCCGATCGGTTCCGCATGCATCAGTGAGGAATGCCGACTGTTGAGTGGCCGTTAGTTCAGCCGCGGCCGTAAATATCTCATTCAGCCGTGTCCAGTCAACTTCAGTTTTTTCGCCATTTTTCTGCATGGCATTACCTTCTAGACGTTTACCAATTCGGTGTATAACCAACTCCTGGCAAATAGCCAATCACGTTCGATCGAGCGGGTCGATCTGCCGGTCACCTCTGCGATCTCATCGGTCGTCAGCCCGCCAAAGAACTTTAGCTCGACAATGCTGCATTTGTCCTCATCGATCTCGGCGAGCCGAGACATCGCTTCGTCAAGAGCGATGATATCTAGATCGCGTTCCTCAAAGAACAGAACCACCTCATCGATCGAAACCTTTTCTCCCGCTCCGCCCCGCTTTTCAGCCCGTTTTGCAACAGCATGGTTGACCAAGATGCGCCTCATCATATTCGCCGCAAGGCCGTAAAATTGAGCCCGGTTACGCCAGTTTGCACTTCGCTGGCTTATGAGCCGCATGTATGCCTCGTGCACCAAAGCGGTCGGCTGCAGAGTATGTCCCGAGTTTTCGCGGGCAAGATAATTTGCTGCGATCCGGCGCAACTCATCATAGACCAACGGCAGCATCTCGTCGAGGACCTCGCGGTCACCGTCGGTGTAACTGTTCAACAACCGCGTGATCCTTCCCTCGTCAGCCATTTCAAGATCCCGACCTTTCAGATAACAGCGGAATTCTAGCACAGAATTCCGGATAAAAAGAAAAAAATCGCTT
>CAZVDM010000266.1:0-3534 GCA_964625555.1 uncultured Chloracidobacterium sp. | reverse complement strand
GAGCTTAAATGGAGCCGGTGATAAGACTCGAACTTACGACCTGATGATTACAAATCAACTGCTCTACCAACTGAGCTACACCGGCGTGGCGGTCGATCTGGTGTTGACCGCAAACGAAGATACTAGCAAATATAGGGAATTGTGTGCAAATCGCCCGGGCTGTGATCCTACGACCGGCAACGTTGAACGTTGCAAAAACTTGTTGACCTTTGCCTAGGTTCAATACTACAATAATAGAGGCCGATTGGGTATCGTTCCCACAGGCATTGCCATCCTATGTATCGCTTCCGTTCAGGCGGCGAATGAATTTCAAGAAAATAGAGGAGAAAATCGTGAATTTTCAACAACTTACCATGCGTTTACTGCTTTCCTGCTTTACCCTTTCCGCACTTGCGGTCGCCGGTTTTGGCCAGGCGAAGATAATGCCGACCGTCAACTACGGTGCCGAGAGAGCACCAAAGACCGTTGCGGCAGGGAACAATCTATATTGTGCCGGCTTTATTCAGTCGAACGGCATCAGCACCGCGAACAGGATCGTTGGTTCAGACAACGAGGCCGATGCATACAATTTCAAACAGAACGATTATCTCTATATCAACATGGGCTCGAACAAGGGCGTGAATGTTGGTGACGTTTTCGCAGTTGTACGGCCGCGCGGCCAGGTCGAGAGCCGCTGGACGAAAAAAGAGGACATTGGCTTTTACGTGCAGGAGGTCGGAGCACTTGAGGTCGTTCGCGTAAAGAATGAGGTTTCGGTTGCCCGCGTCAAGGCGTCGTGCGACAGTTTCCTGCTCGGCGATCTGGTCCAACTGACGGAAAAGCGTACGAGCCCATTGGTCGATATGCGCAAGCCGCTTGACCTGTTTGGCGATCCGTCGGGCAAGGCAATGGGCCGTATCGTGATGTCGCGTGACGGCGCCGAAATGCTCTCGCGGGATTTTATCGCATACGTCGATCTTGGTGCCGATAATAACGTTCAGATAGGAGATCGCTTGACCGTTTTCAGGCCGCTGGGCGAGGGCAATCCGATGCAGACGCCGCAAATGGAGTCGATGAGTGCCCGCGACGAAGGTTTTCAGAGCGAAACATACCGCGGCGGCAAGTTTTCAAATCAGGCCGCCCGCAAGACCGGCGACAAGGCCGATGGAATGCTCGTCACGACGTGGGAAGCCAAATTGGGCCGTCCCGTAGGGCTTAGGAAAGTCGTTGGCGAGGCCGTCGTTCTAAATGTCAAAGAACACACTGCTACCGTCGTCATTACCCGTACGGCCCAGGAGATCCACACCGGTGATTGGGTCGAGGTTCAGTAAAGTCAGGAAAAAAGGGAAAATTTGGATCGGCGGATGAGGTTAATTTCTCGTCCGCCTTTTTTAGTTTTCGAGGTCGCTGGCGAGGGTCTTATCGTCGATCGGTGCGCTGCGTTTGCGTTCGCGGATGAAGTAGGAAAAATAGCCGTACATTGACCAGATCGCAGTAATAACTGCGACCCAGAGAGCTCCGCGGCCAACGAGATAGCCGAATACTTTCCAGTCGTTTGACGTCAACGAAAAGCTTGAAAGATTCGCAAATGCTGTCTGCACTTCGGCGACACGCCAAAAGAACGCCGGATAGTCGAGCCCGAAATTCGATACCGGCACGCTGCCATTCGCGGCGGCGATAAGCAGGGCCACGATCGCGACGCATTGGGCCCACATTTTTAGTTTGCCGAGGCTTTGAGCCTGGATGACGACGCCTTCGCTTGCGGCGACGCTACGCAGGCCTGTGATAATAAATTCGCGTCCGATGATCACGCACACCGCCCACGACGGTGCAAGGTGTTTTTCCACGAGCACTATAAGTGCCGCGGAAATAAGAAGTTTGTCGGCGATCGGATCGAGAAATTTGCCGAGGGTCGAGACCTGGTTTCTCCTGCGGGCGAGCTGGCCGTCAACGATATCCGTCAGTGCCGCGACCAGAAAGATGACTATCGCGAGCGCATATCCGCTGAACCCAAACCACGTCTCACCGGCAGGCGTCAGCAGAACGACCACTAATAATGGAACGACGACGATTCGGCCAAGAGTTATGTAGTTCGGTAGGTTCACAGCCTCTTAAATCATATGCTCAAACCGCCACGCGTGCAAAAGATGCCGGCTTTTGAACGGGACAAAAAAATGGCGAGCCTGCGAAAGGCCCGCCATATTTGCAAAATTGATCTATAACCGGATCACGGCAGCTGCATAAAATCGAGTGCCGAATTCGCACCTGAGAAGAACTGCAAATTCGGGAACACGGCATTGAGCGTGGTCGAGTCCTGCGGCAGACCAAACCATTGTGCAAGTTTTGCGGCATATTGGTCGACTGATGTTGTCGGCAGCCAACGCCCGCGGGCGCCTGAGCCTTGATCGATGTCATCCAGCCCGGCAAAGGTCAGTGTCGGGAAATAATCACCAGTGGCGTCAGGCCGCTTGCTGCCATAGAAATTACCGCCGTTGACCGAACCGCCCATTACCAGCATATGGTTGCCCCATGCGTGATCGGATCCAACGGTGCCGCCGCTGCCGGCCGGATTGAACGTCCGGTTGAAATCGGACAATGTAAAGACTGTGGTGGCCTCCTGCATATTGTCGCCGCCGACAATTGTCATAGCGGCTAGTTCGTCCCAGAACGAACGAAGAGCTTGACCGACCTGTGTAAACAGGTTGGTCTGCCCCGGCAACTGATTAGAATGGGTGTCAAATCCGCCGACCTGAACGTAAAAGATCTGACGCGTGACCGAAAGATCCGTCCGTTTGCGGATCAAACGTGCAACCTGGCGAAGCTGGCGTCCGATGCTCGTATTCGGGAACGCGACCACGGTATCCTGCGAAACCTGAAATGCGCTGTCTGCCGCGATCGCCTGATCGGTCACATGGCTCGCGGCCGCCAAGTGGTTCGACGTCAAAAGATCTTGCTGACGAATCTGATTGAACGCATTAAAGCGAGCCAGATTCGTACCCGTCGGCGGATTAGATCCAAACCCGGCAGGATGCAGCACATTGGCAAGCGTCGTATTCGAATCCGCGATAGCGAGCGGCAGCGTCGTTTGCCCGGCTGTGAATAACTGGGCACCCGCGATCGACGTGATCATCGGAATGAGCGGTCCGGTCACGGACCTTCGGTCGGAAACTCGTCCGCCCCAACCGGTGAACGCCTGGGTGTTGGCAACGCTCGTCTGTGATTGGTTGACCTGATCCGAGTGCGAGAACAGTTGGTACGGCTTTGGCACCGAGTTGTTCAGGAACTGAGCTTTCGTCATCGGTCGTGCGAGGTTGCCGACGTTTACGACGGCTGCAAGCTTGCCCAGAGCCCAAAGTTCATGGATGCCGTTATTGATGCCGCCCGTAACCGGTCCGAGGCTCGGATGCAGTCCGTACTGGAGATTGCTCATTCGCGGCACAGTTATCGGTAGCGCGGCAGGATTAGCTCCTTGGCCATGTGCGAGACCTTGTGTGCCTCGTGCAGCAACGTAATCGTTGTAATTGCTCACCGACGAATCAGTGTGCATCGGAATGA
>CAZVDM010000265.1:0-3569 GCA_964625555.1 uncultured Chloracidobacterium sp. | reverse complement strand
GCCACGAATACGGCTTAAGGCCGCGGAAGCCATCGGAGAATTTGCCGAACAGCTTCTTTCGCTTTTCGCGTTCTTCGTCGGACATCTCGGGCGATTTGAAAAAATAATAAGCACGCGCCAGCGGAGCAATATATGTCGGCAGCGTCGAACAATCATATTCATAACCGCGCTCGGCCATGACCTCAAGAACCGTCGGACTTAGACTGTATCCGGGACCGCGAAAACCAACGGTTTGATTGCCGGTCGCGTCAAAGATCGCTTTTTCTGTTTTTTCAAATTCTTCGACAAGCTCTTCCTTTGAATAAAGATGCAGCCACGGTTCGTGGTTGAACGAGTGATTTCCGATCTCATGCCCGGCGGCCGCGATCGATGCGATAGCCTCTCGATTTTTCGCTAACGCCGCATCCTGTCCCACAATAAAGAAAGTAATTTCAAGCTTTCGCTCAGCCAAAAACGCAAGAGCACGCGGCACGATCACGTCGAGATACGATGGGAACGATTCCCACTCCGCATCACCGTGCGTTTTCATGTACGACCATTTGTTGTCGAGGTCGAGCGATAAGCTTGCGATCGGTTTCATAGATATTGAGGCGGAAACCCGCACGGTAGTAAGGGTGTCTTCGTTCCCCGTCGACATTTAACGCTGTGAAGACACACTCCCTACCGGTCGTGTTTCCGCCTCTATCTCCTTGCAAAAATTCTCCGCCAGAGCGACCGTTTCGTTGACGTTCAAAGTTCCGTTGACAATATGTGACGAATTGACAACGAACAGGCCGTCGATCGACGTTTTTGTCGACGGCAGCGACTCGGAGTAATTCAAGACCGGCAACGGAAACACTTGACGGACGCGTGAGATTTTAAATGCGAGCACGTCTGTGCGGCGGAAATGCGAGTACATTTTTTCAAGGCCCGCGAGGAATGAGCGTTCGATCTCCTCGTCCGACCTATCAAAGAGTTCGTCGTCGGGAGCGACGTATTTTGGCAAATATATAAGGGCGTTTCGGCCAAATTCTTTCTTGTCGACCAGGGCAGACATCTCAATAACCCCGGTGAACGGCGCTTCGTCGGTGATATTGGTGACGTAGTATTTAGAAAGTGAGTGCTTCATCAACACGGACGCACAAACAATGCCTTGATAACGGATATTTGCGAGATCCGCTTTTTCTCCTGGCGATAATTGCGGTACCAATTTTGCTGCTGCGTTTGACGGGCATGTCAGGATCACCTTGTCGAACGTATTGACTTCACCTTGTATCCGCCGGTACGCAGGTAGGGCCGGTTCGGATAGAAATCCGCCGGAGAATCCCGCGATCGCAACGGCTGGCAGCACTCTAGCGTATTTCGCCTTTTGCGGATACGAACGGCTTTTCTTGTCCGTGCGGCGGCGTGTTGCTGCCGTATGTATCTGCAGTTTTCCGCTTGAAAGTTTTTCGACCTCGTCAACTTTTGAATTAAGCCTGATCTCTACGCCTTTTTCGGTCAGCAACTCACCAAAACGATCAAGCACACGCGCGTAGCCGCCGCGAACGTAGCCGAACAATTCTCTTTTAAGGCCCGAGTTGCGGGCGGCGTACATTCGCTGGATCGTCGCCCAGATAAATGCTGCGGAAACATCCTTATACCCTTCGCCAAGTTTGGCTTTGAGCAGGGGTTTCCACATCTTTTCGAATGTCTTTTTGCCCGAAAGCTTTGTGAGCCAATCTTCGACCGATACTTTTTCGAGGGATTTCCAGTCACTTACGCGCGAAGCGAAGAATATTGTCGCTCCGAGTCTCAGTTTGCTGATCAGTCCGAGCGGCGGGAATTTAAGAAATTCTACCGTGTTCGACATCGATAGGAGTTTACCGTCGGTATAAAAGCCCGTCTTTGTTTCGACCCAATTGAAATCCTTGCCAAGGCCGAGTTCCTTCACGATCTTTCGCGTGTTCGAGTCTGACGCAAGCGTGACGTGATAATGTTTGTCCCACGTAACATCTCCAATTTCCCATGCCGAAGCCAGCCCGCCGATCTCGTTTCCAGCTTCAAACAAAGTCACGGTTTCGCCAAGCTCCGCAAGGCGCAGTGCGAGCGTTAAGCCGAGGAATCCGGAACCGACAATGGCAATATTTTGGGTCATAAGAGGGATTCACCACAGAGACACAAAGGCCACAGAGAGATCCAAGAATCTATCCCACGGCCAGCAATTCTTCCTCAGTGGCCTTTGTGTCTCTGTGGTGAATTTTTTCGGAAACGATACGATCATCTATCAAATATTCAAGCCCGCATTTGCATTCGAACGAACCATCCTCACCGTCCGCAAATTTATGAAAGAGGAGTCCGCATTTGCAGACTGCGCCGACAGAACGGGCGGGCGATCCAAGCACAAGATGAAAATCCAGCACCGACTTTGTTACGACCGAACCCATGCCGACCATTGCCCAGCGGCCTATTTCGAGGTCGTTGCCGATGATGCATCCGGCCCCGATCGTTGCGCCTTCGCGGACGACTGTTGGCAGCGTGTGTTCGTCGGGTTCGCTGGGGCGCAAGGATTTGAGATCGGGAAATGTCGCACGCGGGAATCGGTCGTTGGTAAATGTCGTCGAGGCCGAGATCATCACGCCGTCTTCGATGGTCACGGCGGCACAGATATAGACCATCGCATTTATCTTTACGCGGTTGCCGATCTTCACGTCGTAAGCGATATACGACTTTTCGCCAACTATACATTCGTCACCGAGGCTCGCGCCATGGCGAATATGAACGTTGTCCCAAACGCATGTGCCTTCGCCAAGTGTGACGCCGTCTTCGATAATTGCTGTCGGATGAATTTTCGCCATAAGAGACTTTCACCACATAGAAACATTAGGACACATAGGCTTTTTCCATGTGCCCTATGTTCCTATGTGGTTAATTTGCTGCCAAAGTTTTTTCAACCACTGGTTGCCAAAGATTCTGATTCAAAGACTTGTATGCCGCTTCGATCACCCGAACAGACGCGATCGCGTCTTCCGGGTTGATGTAGAGTTCTTCTTTGCCCTGCAGAGAATGGCTGAAGTTCTCGATCTTGCCCTTGAAGCTTGCGACCTTGTCGTATCCGCTGCCGAATACCGTCCAATCCGGATTTGAATTGACCTTGTATTTCGATTCACGCCAGCCGATATGCAGCGTGCCGTTGGTTCCGTATATGCTGATAAAATAGGGCAATTCTTTATTGATCCCCCAAGTCAGATCGACGCTTGCTGTGATGTTTCCCTTGGTTTTGGCAAACATCTTGACATTCTCATCGACGGTCAGACCTTGGGTTCCGCCCGCGTCTACAACCAAGACCGAATCGATTCCGCCCATAAAATAGCGGATGATGTCGACCGAGTGGGTTCCATTGTCGATCAGCACACCTCCTCCCGAGAACTCGGCATTCGAATTCCAACGGTGCGACATGTCGACCTTTGCCGTGAACGCATTTTCGAACTGCACGACATCGCCAAGCATTCCGGAAGTGAGGATTCCCTTCGCCTTGATAACGTCTTCGCAATAGCGAAATTTCGACGCCATCGTAAACTGGACGTTATTCGCTGCGGCTGTCGAGATCA
>CAZVDM010000264.1:0-3603 GCA_964625555.1 uncultured Chloracidobacterium sp. | reverse complement strand
CGGACGATCCACAGTTTGCGAAAATCACGCTTTTTCAACTTTCTGCCGGTGTAGGCAAAGTTAAGAGCTCGTTCGACCGATTCTTTGGCCGAGCGATACAGTTTTGATTTCGTTCCACGATAGCCTTTGGCTAAGGCTAAAATTTTCTTACGTTTTTCTAAACGTTTATTACCACGTTTTGCTCTTGGCATAATTCACTCCTTTCAGTTGTTTGGAGTCCCGCCTTTAGGCGGCCAGCCTGCCAAAGCAGGTACTCCAATCATAATTAATCTCTTCCGTACGGCAGCATCTTTTCGACGCGCTTCTGATCGCCTTCGGATACTAAAACGTCAATATCTAGATTGCGTTTACGTTTCGCTGTCTTTTTCGTCAAGATGTGACGAGCGTGGCTGTGGCCGCGTTTGAATTTGCCCGACGCTGTCGAGCGAAAGCGTTTTGCGGCACCCTTGTGTGTTTTTAGTTTTGGCATAACCTCTCTCCTGTTAATAACTTACGCGAACTACCTAATGTAGTTCCTTAAAATATTTCGTCATCGTCCTTTGGTGCGGCCTTTGGTTCAGGCTTGGCTTTCGCGACCTTCGGGGCCTTCTTTGCCGGTTCCGGAGCTACGTCGTCCGCTTCGATAGAATCGATCGACTTAGCCTTTTTCTCAGCCGCTGCATTTTCGGCCTTTTTAGCCTCAGGCACTTTTGCCTTTTTGGGGTTGAAGATGGTGAACATTTGATATCCTTCCATCTTCGGGTAGACCTCGACATCGGCGAGTTCCGCGAGGTCCGCGGTCAATTTCTTCAATATCTTTGCACCGAGTTCGCGGTGGGTCATTTCACGGCCGCGAAAGGCGATCGCGGCTCTGACTTTGTCGCCTTCCTCTAGCCATTGTTTGGCGTGCTCCATGCGATAGTTGTAATCGTGATCGTCGGTGCCGGGGCGAAACTTGATCTCCTTGACCTGCACGGTGACTTGTTTCTTTTTCGCCTCGTGGGCACGTTTCTTTTGTTCGTAAAGAAACTTGCCGTAATCGATCAGCTTACAAACCGGCGGTTTTGCGTTTGGTGCGATCTCGACGAGGTCGATCCCTCGGTCTCTCGCGACCTGAATGGCGTCACGCACATCCATCACGCCTAATGCCTCACCATCCTCGGTCACGACCCGCACGGACGGAACGCGGATGCGTTCATTGGTCCGGTGCAGCGGTTCACGAAACCGCGGCTTAAATCTATTTCCACCAAATCGTCTTGCGATAAGTGCCTCCTTTGAAAATTAACTGTCTCAGCGACTACGCTCAGCTTTCTGCTTTGCGATCATCTCTGTGAACTCTTCCAACGACATCGCGCCGATGTCACCCTGTTTTCGCTCGCGAACGGCAACCTGGCCATTTTCGAGCTCCTGATCGCCGAGGATCAGCATGTACGGAATCTTTTGCATTTGAGCGTCGCGAATTTTCGCGCCGATCTTATCAGATTTCGTGTTCGATTCTACACGAAAACCCGCCGCGCGTAATTTCGCGGCGACGCTGTCGGCATAATCATTGATACGGTCAGTGATCGGCAGCACCGTGACCTGCACGGGAGCGAGCCACAGCGGGAAGGCACCGGCGTAGTGTTCGATAAGCACGCCAAAGAAACGTTCGATCGAACCGAACAGAGCCCGATGGATCATGAACGGCCGGTGTTTGAGGTTGTCGTCGCCGGTGTATTCAAGCTCAAATCGCTCGGGCAGATTAAAATCAAGCTGGATCGTGCCGAGCTGCCAAATGCGGCCGATGGCGTCTTCGATCTTGATGTCGATCTTAGGGCCGTAAAACGCAGCCTCGCCTTCGATGCGTTCGTACTGGATATCACGCTCTTTCAGAGCACTCGCAAGCTGTTCTTCCGCTGCGGCCCAATCTTCGTCAGAGCCAAGATAACCTTTGTTTTCGGCTCCGCCGCGAACGGAAAGTTCGAATTTGACTTTGTCGAAACCGTAGGTATCAAAGACCTTGATCGCGAAATCGAGACAATCGGCAACCTCGGCGTGAACCTGATCCGGACGGACAAATAGATGTGCGTCATCGACCGAGAATCCGCGTACGCGCATCAGGCCGTGGAGCGTTCCTGAGAGTTCGGCACGATAGACGGTGCCCATTTCGGAATAACGCTGCGGCAGATCGCGGTATGATTTCGGCGAAGCCTTGTAGATACCGATATGGAACGGGCAGTTCATCGGCTTGAGGCGATATTCTTCGTCCTCGATGCTCGTCGGTGCGTACATCGAATCCGAATAATTGCCTTCGTGGCCGCTGGTCACCCAGAGATTGCGTTTGGCGATGTGCGGCGTGAAAACGAAGCTGTAACCACGCTGCTCAAGCTCCTCGCGAAGCAGACGCTCCATTTCCATGCGGACGATGCCGCCTTTTGGATGCCAAAGGATCAGACCTGCACCGTATTCGTCAGAGATCGAGAATAGGTCGAGTTCGCGGCCGAGTTTGCGGTGATCGCGTTTTTCGGCCTCTTGGCGCTGTTTGAGCCAGCCGTCGAGTTCCTCCTGCGATGCGAATGCGGTTCCGTAGATACGCTGCATCTGTTCGCGTTCGGCATCGCCTTTCCAATATGCGCCGGATAGAGCGAGAAGCTTGAAAGCTTTAAGCTTGCCGGTGTGCTGGACGTGCGGGCCGAGGCAGAAATCAACGAACGGCGAGCCGTCGATGTAATAGACCGTTGCCGAACCATCGACTTTCTCGTCGATCAATTCGCATTTGAGCGGCTCCTCGCGACCGTTGAACATTTCGAGGATCGCAGCCTTTTCGACAGTCTCGCGACGATATTTGAGGTCGCCCTTGGCCATCTGCTTCATTTTCTTCTCGATGACGGGCAGATCGGCCTCGGTCAGCGTTTGCGGGGCGATGACATCGTAATAGAAACCGTATCGCGGATCTTCCATGAGTGCCGGGCCGACGCCTAGCTTGGTTCCGGGATAGAGATCTAATAGAGCAGCAGCGAGAAGATGAGCGGTCGAATGACGCAGGACTTCGAGGCCGTCGCGGGTATCGACGGTAATGGGCTCGATCGAGAGGACTTCGTCGGTTTGGACGAGTTCGGCATTCAGATCGACTTCCTCGCCGTTAACTTTTGCGGCAAGTGACTTTTTCAGCACATCGCGGTCGAACGCCTTGATCGCGTCCAAAACGGTCGCAGGCGAAGGGATCGATCGTTGCTGGTCCCCAAATTTTATGTTCAGTTCGCTCATACATTTGTTGATCTAAAGTTCAGAGTGCAAGCTTTAGCTTGTTCATAGCGTCAGGACAAAGATACAAGCTAAAGCTTGCACTCTGAGCCTTCTTCCAAAGCCACTCAAAAACGAACGATCAACAACTCACTACTACTAAAATAGATTTGATCCGATAAGAGCGACTTTGCTTTGTTCAGAGTCCCGCCTTTAGGCGGCCTGCTAAAGCAGGTGCTCCAAACTTGTCCCGCCATTAGAGGCGGGTCGTAGTAGTTGTTAAAACAGCAAAATACTTCGTAAGCATCTTATCGAAAAATAAAAATGGTAGTCTCTAGCAGACTCGAACTGCTGACCCCTACCTTGTCAAGGTAATGCTCTACCAACTGAGCTAAGAGACTA
>CAZVDM010000263.1:0-3622 GCA_964625555.1 uncultured Chloracidobacterium sp. | reverse complement strand
AATTCGTTGTCCTCGGCGTATATAATGCCGTTCGTCGCGGCCATAATGCGGTAAAACCCGATCTTCTTGGCTTAAGCAACCGACTCTAAAAAATGCGGTGCGATCGTCGGTTCGCCGCCCGAAAAGAGAATGATGATCTGGCGTCGCGGTTTGAACGAAACGGCCCTGTCGAGGATCTCTTTCGTGTCCTCAAACGTCGGTTCGTGTACATAACCGACCTGATTCGCGTCCATAAAGCACGGATTGCACATCATGTTGCAGCGGTTAGTCAGATCGACGGTCAGCACCGCTCCGCGTCCGAATTTGATGTCCGAGGTTCCATGGTGATGAACGTGTTTGTCCTCAGCCGCCTTAAAATCGCGGCCGTAAAAGAGCGATTCGATACGCTGCAAAAACGCCGGATCGGTCGCCATCACGTCTTCAAATTCGCCGTGCGTCGGGCACGTCTTACGCATGATGACCTGGCCGTTTTCCTCGAGAATTTGTGCCTTGATCTCGCCTGGATGCGAGTCTTTGAGGATCTCAAGAGGAATATCGCCGCTGATCACGCCGTTGCGAACCGATTTGACGCACGCCGGACAAAGCGAATCGGTCTCGCGCGGAAACCCAAGCGGCGGTGCAGTCCGCTCATACGATTTGAGCAGCGGCTCAGCGGCCCATTTCGGCGTGATCGCCTCGCTCTCTGGCAAAGCCTTGTTCACGGCCTGAAAAGCCTTCCACCCAATATCCGCCGCCAACGAAGCCGCCTTCGACCCCTTGCGGCCCTTCGCTCCCTTTTCCCCTCGTCGAAAATTGTCACTAAACATATATCTCTCCGCTCACCATCGCCAATGCGTTCGTCTCGTGAGATTTTATCAAATTTCGAATGATATGGCGATAAAACGGGCGTGTTGGCTCGGCATAAATTGTCGGTCAAAGAATGTTATCACTCATCCGTTTCCGCCCCGGGCTGATAAACGGACCCGAGCAATCACCGAGACAAGGTGCACGATGCGAAGGAAGATGCGTTTTGTGCTTGGTTTCATAACGATAACTGTCTATGACGGTTTAACGAAAGAGATGTGGTCTGAGACGATCTGCCAACGGCCATCCCGCCAGGCCCAGATAGTTGTGCACTGCTCGGTTATATCGAACGTTGCCCCGCTGCTCCGCTTGCCTTTGAAGTTGATCTTCGTGTTGGCGATGACGACCGAGTCGCCAACGACACGCAGTTTTTGATCGAGGGTCTTGACGAAATCGATCTTGAATTTGCGGTCCTTGTAGGTTGCCAAGTCGTCGGTCTTGGTAAAAACCTTGCCGCTCTCATCCGTTAGGACATAATCGTCTGCCAGAACGCGTTCGATCTCCACGGCGTTGCCGCGTTGGATCATAAAGCTATATTCCTCGTTGAGCCTCGAAACCTGTTCCACCTTTACCTTGCTGTCGGTCGACTGCTTCGCCTTTTTCGTAACGTTTCCGGTCTGGGCAGAAATGTGAACGACCGCTGTGAATATCACCGGTATCACCGAGACAAGGAGCACGATGCGAAGGATGATGCGTTTTGTGCTTTGTTTCATATCAATGACGGTTTCGAGGTCGCTTTGCCACCTTCCTCTTTAAGTAGCTTTCGTGGAAGATGAACTCCAAATGAAGAGTCTGTTTCTCATCGTAATGCGTCCTTAGATCGACCGAGCCTACTGTTGAGCCTGCTTTGTAGTCGATCGCATAGAGCCCGACATAACTAACACCGGGCTTGAATGTAAAGCCGCATTTCTTGAGTCGAGCTTCGACAACATTCTTGATGGCGATATCGAAATCGTAGCCAGAGAAGCTTGGTAAAAACTTCGAGATTTCCACGCCCCATCGGCGAGTAAGGAATACGCGTCCTCCATACTCGCTTTTGTTCTCGCTACCGCCGCCGAAAATAGAGTCAATCTTGCCTTTTGCGACCTCATCAAGAAGAGCGCTCGTAGCGCCAGCCTTTTCGCCCAAACCGAAAGCTGCGATAAAGCGACTTTCACCATCGTTGGGGCCTGACGGACGACACTGGGCAGATATGTTCAACCCTGAAAACAGTAATAGAAATAGCGAGACAACTAAATACTTCATTCGTTATGGCGTCGGGGCCTCCTTCCGCAAAATCTTCTCCATCTTCTTCCCTTTCGCGAGTTCGTCGACGAGTTTGTCGACGTATCGGAGTTTTTGCATGAGCGGGTCTTCGATATTTTCGACGCGGATGCCGCAGACGGTGCCGGTGATGAGGTGGGCGTTGGGGTTCCACTTCGGGGCCTTTTCGTAAAACTCGCGAAACGTCGTCCGCTTCGCGATCTGTTTCGCAAGGCCCGCCCTGGTATAACCCGTCAGCCACCGGATGATCTCGTCAAGTTCCTCTTTCGTCCGCCCCTTCGCCTCCGCCTTCTTAACGTAATGCGGATAAACGCTGGCAAATGGTGTTGAGTAGATCCTATGTTCCGACATCAAAAGTCACCGTAAAATCGCCTTAATTTCGAAAATGAAGAGGTTCATTGGAAAAATGAACGTCTTCATTGGGCTAATGAACGCCTTCATCAGGCTCATGAACGCCGTCATTGAGCTAATGGACGCCTTCATTGAGCTAATGGACGCCTTCATTGAGCTAATGGACGCCTTCATCAGGCTAATGAACATCTTCATCCGGCTAATGAACGCCTTCATTAGCCTGATAACCGGCTTTGTGAGCCATTTTAACCGCTTCGTGACCAACTCCGACCGCTTCGTGAGGCACTCATAGGGCTTCGTGAGCGGGTCAGAGTGCTTCGCATCGAACTCTTTGCCCTTCGTGAGGGACTTTTAGTGCTTCGTGAGCGATTTTCAACTCTTTTCCTTGACTACTTCTTAACAACGAGCGAACTCGAGATCAAAAGAACCGTGCTGTAAGCCGAAACCAAAAGGAACCAAGTTCTTTATACTCCTTGGACGTTGCGTCCAGCTTCGTTGTTCGCGAACACAGGCCATTATCTTGCACACGATTGTTGTCGCGTGAGGCATAAACCAGATAGATCTCGCCTTTATCAAATTCAATCCCGGAACAGGGGTTTTCGCTTTCGATTGTATCGAGAACTATCTCTTTACCAATCGCTCCCTTGAAGCTTCGATCAACACTGAACGTGACCAAATATCGCTTTTGCTTATCAACCATCTTCTGAAGTCGAGCGAGGCTTTCCGGCGGAAGGTTCGGGTCGCTCACTCTCGGCGGCACAAAAGATTTATCTTCGGTTATGTCGATCACCTTGCCCGAAAAAATAATCTCGGTTTGCCTAAACTCTTTACGGTGGCTGATACGCGAACAAGTGCACGGAAGAACGACGTAAGTACCTAAGAGGATCAGGCTCGACACAATAATTACTCGTATTGCTATTCGATTCATGATCATACTGCTGTTGCCCATCGCACCCACACTTCACTCAACGTCGAGCTATACCGCACCATTTCCATTCCTTTGGATCTGCACCAGATTGCCTACGACGGTCGGGCCGTATTTGTGGTCGCCGGCTTTGGTGACGTTGTACCAGAAGGCCTGCATGTCCCAGGCGGCGGTGGGGCAGCGTTCGGCACAGAGGCCGCAGTGGAGGCAGACATCTTCGTCTTTGACCATGACGCGGCC
>CAZVDM010000262.1:0-3627 GCA_964625555.1 uncultured Chloracidobacterium sp. | reverse complement strand
AGCCGATCGATCTGCCCAGCGGCGAACAACGCCGATTCCTCGAAGACGGCGACGAGATCATCATGAAAGGCTTCTGCGAACGCGAAGGTTTTCGCAGGATCGGCCTAGGCGAATGCCGCGGCCGTATCTTACCCGCAGAAAAATAGCCACAGAGTTCACAGAGAACACTGAGATAAAGAATTCGTTTAACTCCGTGCTCTCTGTGACCTCTGTGGCTAATCATCCGCACTCTGCTAAAATTTAACTGTGAAACCAGCACCAGCTCATTCGGGAACTTCGGTTCGGCGCGTCGCTTTGGGAGCGGAGCACGTCGATAATGACGATGAGTTGGCGATCGAAGAGCCGCTCGAAATACGCATCGGACGCCTAGTCAACGGCGAGATCGAGCACCGTGCGATCTCGATAACGATGAGAACGCCCGGCGATGATGCCGATCTGGCTGCCGGATTTTTGTTTACCGAAGGCATCATCCGCCGCCCCGTTCAGATCTCGCGTATTCGAAATTGCGGCATTCCCGCCAAGGACAAGAAACTGCAAAATACCGTCGTCGTCGAACTCGCGGAAGGCGTCGATGTCGATCTGAAAAAACTTGAACGCAACTTCTACACGACATCAAGCTGCGGCGTCTGCGGAAAATCGTCGATCGAGGCATTGCATACCGGTGTCCGAAGACTCGAGAACCTCGATATTCAGGTATCGCCCGACGTCATTCACGGATTGAATGCGAAGCTTCTGGCCGCTCAGGCGACGTTTGAAAAGACCGGCGGTCTGCATGCGTCGGTCATCTTCGATCTCGACGGCACGGTCGATACGATCGCCGAAGACGTTGGGCGTCACAACGCTCTTGACAAGGTGATCGGGCGAAAATTCATGTCGGGCGAGACACCGATGTCGAACAAGATCCTGATGGTGAGCGGCCGTGCGAGCTTTGAACTTGTGCAAAAGGCATTGATGGCGGGAATTCCGATACTCGCCGCGGTTGGAGCGCCCTCAAGCCTCGCGGTCGAGTTGGCTCGTGAGTATGGGATGACTTTGATCGGATTTGTTCGGGATGAGCGTTTTAATATCTATTGCGGTCGTCATCGGATCGACGCTCCAATAACGATGGTCAATTAGTAATTTAATAATTACTAATTATTAATTTGGAGGAAATGAAAAACGACGCTTCAAAACTAATCGTCACACCGCCGCCGGAAACATCGGCGGGCATTCATGCCGTGACCAACGCCCTCAGGCACCTTTGCGGCAAAATGGGCGTGGTACACGCAACGCGTGGGCTGCTGCACCTAAATCAAAAGGGCGGCATTGATTGCCAGTCTTGTGCGTGGCCCGATCCTGAGCACCGGACGATCAACGAATTTTGCGAGAACGGAGCAAAGGCTCTTGCTGACGAAGGTACGAAGAAGAAGATCGGTGCCGAGTTTTTTGCGGAGCATAGTGTTGCCGAACTCGCTGCACGTGAAGATTTCTGGCTCAACAACCAAGGCCGTTTGACCGAACCACTAATACTTCGCGAAGGTGACACGCATTACAGGCCCATCGAGTGGGACGACGCGATACAGTTGGTCGCGGCCAAGCTCAATTCGCTTTCATCGCCAGACGAAGCGGTCTTCTACACCTCGGGCCGCACGTCGAACGAGGCGGCATTTTTATATCAGCTTTTTGTTCGTCAATTTGGCACGAACAATCTGCCCGATTGCTCAAATATGTGCCACGAATCGACCAGCGTTGCGTTGAACGAGTCGATTGGCTTGGGTAAAGCAACGATAAGACTCGAAGATTTTGAGAAGACCGATCTTGTCATAGTCATCGGACAAAACCCCGGAACCAATTCGCCGCGAATGCTCTCATCGCTTGCTGCCGCCAAGGCCGCTGGAGCGAAGATGATCGCTATCAATCCGCTGAAAGAGGTCGGTTTGACGAGCTTTGTCGATCCAAATCCGCAACACGGCAACCTATTAGGCGTTCTCGGGCTTAAGCCTGCGAAGCTCGCCGATCTGCATCTTCCGGTTCGCGTCGGCGGCGATATGGCCGTCCTCAATGGCATAATGAAGAGCATGCTCGAACGCGAGCGTGAATCGCCGGGCTCAGTTTTCGATCACGCTTTTATCGGAGCTAAGACGTTCGGCTATGACGAACTTATTGCCTCGCTGGAAATGGCCCATTGGACAGATATCATCGCCGCTTCAGGACTCAAGCGAGACGCGATCAACGAGGCCGCCGAAATGATACTCGCGTCCCGGAGTTTCATCACCTGCTGGGCAATGGGCGTGACGCAGCACACCGATGCCGTTGCCACCATTCAGGACATCGTCAATCTTCACCTTCTGCTCGGTTCGATCGGCAAGCCAGGAGCAGGACTGTGTCCGGTACGCGGCCACTCGAACGTACAAGGCGACCGGACGATGGGAATCTGGGAACGGATGACACCGGCATTTCGCGAGAATTTGGAGAAGGAATTTGGTTTTACAACGCCGGAGAGGGACGGTCTGAATACGGTTGAATCGATCGCCGCAATGCTGGACGGGCGGGCGAAGGTCTTTTTTGCGATGGGCGGCAATTTCGCTGCCGCGTCTCCCGATACAGATGCAGTGGCTGCGGCTTTGTCCCGTACCGATCTGACCGTTCAGGTCATTACGAAACTCAATCGCACGGCACTGACCCGCGGAAAAACATCGCTAATTCTGCCGTGTCTCGGACGTTCGGAGATCGATACGCAAGCGGGCGGCGAGCAGTTCGTCTCGACCGAGAGCACGATGCTGAACGTTCAGATGTCGAGAGGTATTTTCAAGCCGATCTCTGAGCATGTGCGGAGCGAAACATGGATGGTCTGCAAATTGGCCAAGGCGACGCTCGGCGATCGGGCTACGGTCGATTGGGACGCGATGGCCGCTGATTACGATCTGATCCGCGATGCGATATCGCGAGTTGTGCCCGGTTGTGAGAATTACAACAAACGCATTCGCGAAGACGGCGGCTTTTACATGCCAAATCCGCCGAATCGAGGCGAGTTTCCGACGGCGTCGGGCAAGGCGTTGTTTCGAGCGAGCCAACTCGAATACACAAGGCTCGAACCGGGCCGTTTGTTTTTGACGACGATCCGTTCACATGACCAATTCAATACGACCATCTACGGCCTCGATGACCGTTATCGCGGCATTGACGGCGGACGCCGCGTGATATTTATGAACGTGGCTGATATTGCGGATCGAGGCCTCGTCGCTGGTCAAATTGTCGATATAACGAGTTATTTCAATGGCGTCGAACGGCACGTCGAAGGTTTTACGATCGTAGAGTATGACATTCCCGTCGATTGTGCGGCTGCGTATTTTCCCGAAGCAAATCCGCTTATACCTCTGAAGAGTGTTGCAAAACGCAGCTTCACGCCGACATCGAAGTGCGTGGTAGTTTCGGTTAAAGCGTCGGAATAGAAAGTTTTTGCCACGAATTGCACGAACATCACTAATGATCGGAAAAAAGGATTCGGGTTATTCGTGAAATTCGTGGCTGAGTTCTTTTTGTGGCAAAATAGAAGGTAAATGGATCTCGTTCTCGACAAATTGCACGAGGAGTGCGGCATTTTTGGCATCTTTGGCCACGCTGAGGCCTCGACGCTGACGCAGCTTG
>CAZVDM010000261.1:0-3690 GCA_964625555.1 uncultured Chloracidobacterium sp. | reverse complement strand
CATCGATCATCAGGATGCGCGGATCGGTTCGCCGGCGTACGACCTGGTCTCGCTGTTGCTCGATCGAATCACCGAGCTGCCGTCGCCCGAGTGGTTGGCTGATAAACGCCATTATTTTTTAAATGTCAGGCGAACACTCGGGCTGCCAAAGTTCGATGAAGGCGAATTCGCCTATGAGTTTCGGCTTCAGACTCTTCAGCGATGCCTCAAGGCCGCAGGGACCTTCTCATATCAGTCAGCGGTCCGCGGCAAAACATATTTTATCCAATACATTCAGCCGATGTTCAAGATCGTCTATCGTTCGGGCAGCAACCTTGACCGCTTTCCGAACCTGCTCAGGATCTTGGAACGCGAGATCGCCGAACACAAGTCCGCATAAGGCATTGTCAGACTCGCAAATAGTCTCCTCGCCAAACTTTGATCGCTTTCTTAATATCGCCCGGCTTTGCAAACTCTCCATTCAATGTCCGCTCGACCAGGCCTCCGAGTTCGCCATCTGAGGCAAACCTGAGAGCAATGATCTGGGCTGTTCTCAGTTCATCAAAACGCCCTGCCAGTTCTGCAGAAAGCACTTCGCGATACCGCAGCCTCTCCTCGAGCCTAATGACACGATCCTGAGCCGTCAAAGCCATTAGCCGTGACGCCAGCGCAAGGAGTATCAATGTAACGCTAAGCAATGTCCAAAATCCCATCGCCCAGCTCGGGGCCATGAACAGGCGTACAAGATGAGATAGAAAATTGAGCGCGAGTAGCGGCACTACTACGAAATGAAAAAGCGGATACCAGCGTGTGTGGTTCGCATATGTTTGAGTTTCAGCCATGTGATGGGATAGCTCCTTTATAGTTTAGTCTGTGCAAATGTTTCCGTGGGCTTTCCGGTAAAATCTTCGCCCGGGTTTACAAATAGATTCTGTTCAAATCGGTACTGCTTATCATAAAGCTGTTTGTAGCGACCGTCGAGTGCAACCAGCTCAGCATGCGTTCCGCGTTCAAGGATCTCGCCGGCTTCGACAACGAGTATCTGATCTGCACTGCGGATCGTGGAAAGACGGTGAGCGATGACGAACGTCGTTCTGCCCTGCCGCAAACGGTTCAAACCTTCCTGGATCAAAGCCTCAGACTCGCTATCAAGGCTCGAGGTCGCTTCGTCCAAAATAAGAATGCGCGGATCTGCCAGTAATGCCCGTGCGATCGCGATCCGCTGTCTCTGACCGCCGGAAAGCTTGACGCCGCGTTCTCCGACGATCGTGTCGTAACCGTTCGGAAACTTTTCGATGAATTCGTCAGCATTCGCTACCTTGCAGACCTCTTTTATTGTTTCCAAATTTGCTTCGGGATTAGAGAAACGGATGTTATCAAGGATCGTGCCGTCAAACAGAAAGTTATCCTGCAGCACGACACCCAGATGCCGTCGATAATCTCGAAGCTTGACGTCCCTAAGATCGTGTCCGTCGATCAAGATACGGCCCGAGGACAGTTCCGGGTTCCGAGTTCCAAGTTCCGAGTTTGATCTTAACTCGGAACTCGGAACTGTTAACTCGGAACTGTTGCCCGACGGCTGAATAAAATTCAGCACCAGCGAAAGTATCGTCGATTTGCCCGAACCGCTTGAGCCGACCAAAGCAGTAGTTGTCCCTGCCTCAGAATGAAACGAAACGCCCTTCAACACAGGCACGCCTTCGTCGTATTCAAAGTAGACATCATCAAAATCGATCGTGCCGTCGATCTCAGGCAGAGGCTGCTTGTCTTTGTCGGCGTCGTCTTCGGTCGTCATCGCCATGATCTCGCGAATTCGATCGAGTCCGGCGAGAGCTTCGGTTATCTGTGTGCCAATGGATGTGAGTTCGATAACGGGCATTGCGAGCAGGAACGTGAACGAAATATACATCAGAAAATCGCCCAACGTCATCGTGTTTCCCTGCACGGCATTGCCGCCGATGACTATCATCACCACCGCGATTGCACCGATCACGACCGAAGAAAACGATGATATCGCCGAAACTCCGGTGACGGATTTTGCGATGTTGCGAAACAATTTATGTGCTCCGCGGGCGAACGAAAGCTCTTCGCGTTTTTCCGCGGTATAAGCCTTAACGATGCGAATGCCGCCGAGCGATTCGGTAAGGCGTCCGGTGACCTGTGCGGTAATTTCGCCTCTCTCGCGAAAGACCGGACGCAGCACCTTGAACGCGTACATCAACGCCCCGCCAAAAACGACCAGCACAACGAGTGTCGCGGTCGTCAACTGCCAATTGAGCCACAACAAAACCCCGATCGAGATCGTCGCTGTTACAATACTGCCGAGCAATTGCCCCAAACCGGTTCCGACCAGATTGCGGATGCCCTCGGCGTCGTTCATGATCCGCGAGATCAATTGGCCGCTCTGTGTTGAATCAAAATACGATATCGGAAGGCGCTCGATGTGCCTCTGCACACGCATTCGCATATTCGTGATCGCAAGCTGGGCCGCAACGCCCAATATCTGTGATAAGGCAAACGAAGTGACGCCCTGGATAAGAGTCGAGACGCCGATCGCTAGTGCTATCCACTTGAGCAGCTCGTACCGGTGCCCGACGAAAACCTCGTCGCCTATATATTTCATCGACGCCGGCAGCACCATCCCCGACAGCCGCGAAACAAGCATCAGCAGGCTCCCGACAAGCAGACGCCACCTCGCACCCCACATTATCCGCCGGGCCTCGGCCCACGCCGCCGAATAATCAACCTTTTTCTTCTTTTTTGTTTCGTCTGCCATATCCGTTTCTACAAGTCTGAACGATAACGGCCATTAGTCAAACATTGCACCCGAAAATTAGATCTCCGATTCTGGAATTTCCCATCGATGCGGCCTTGGGTTTTCGCGATAATATCGCTGCATTCCGGCCGATCGAGCTTTACTGCGTTCCTGCTTTTGGTCGGTCCGGACAAGTTTGCGAAAATAGTCGCTTACCGAGTCAAATTCCCCGGTGTCTATCCTCCGTTTTATGAATTGCTGCATCGGTTCCGGGACTGAAATATTGATTATTCTTCTCATAGGGCTCACCTGTTTGGTCAATATTGTATTACAACGTATTACGATCTATTACAGCCTCGTCTGTGTTTCGGCGACAATAAAACCATTGCATGCAATAAGTTAAAGGCACTATTGGGCCGAATATCAGAATGTTCAACTGTCCCGAGTGTCCCGCGTGTCCACAGCGTACATCGTGTCCTGCGTGTCCCGCGACCATTTGCCGTAAGTGTTGTGTGTAATGCGTTTTTCATCACAACAAGTCTAACGGAAATTGCGACGGTAGTCAATAGTATTATCTATGCAACGCACAATGGATATTGTGCTAGTGTTAATCGAACTAGGATCACTTTTGGGTGTCTAGCGAACTTTGCGTCTTGGCGGCAAACAAGGCGGGCCTTTCGCTAAAAGCCGCCAAGAACGCTAAGAGGCCGTAAAATTGGAAAATGATTTCAAGTTGATCAAGCGGAGTACGAGTCGCGGACGAAAGTTTACTCACGGTCGCCTTTAATTTAGAATCAAGTTTTATCTTTATATGAAGCAAACATACGTAAACCAATTAAAAGGTCATATCGGCGAATCGGTCACGCTCAAGGGCTGGCTTTATAACAAGCGTTCGAGCGGGAAGCTGGTGTTTTTGCAGTTTCGCGACGGCACGGGCATTGTCCAGGGTGTTGTTT
>CAZVDM010000260.1:0-3725 GCA_964625555.1 uncultured Chloracidobacterium sp. | reverse complement strand
GTCGGAAAGGGCGGCCTTGCCGGGATTCAGGGCGAAACGGAGACCTCGCAAAGCGTATTGAAATTCTTGCCCGAACCGCACACAGACTTTATTTTTGCCGTAACTGCCGAAAATACGGGCTTTATCGGTTGCGTTTCACTGCTTTTGGCATATGCTATTTTGCTTTCTCGCATGATAGCCGGCGCGCGCCAGTCTTCAGATAGGGCGGGAATGCTTGTTATAATGTCGATCGTCTGCGGCATGGTATTTCAGATCTTTATGAACGTAGGCATGGCGCTCGGCGTATTGCCTGTTATCGGTGTTCCGCTTCCGCTGATGAGCGCGGGCCTCTCGGCGATACTGTCGACATTTGTTGCGATCGGCTTTGTAGTAAGCGTAAAATTACGTCGTTTTGTGAATTAGGAGTGTTTAAGATGGCCAGAGATGTAAAGAAATTGAGAAGTACCGAGGTTGTTTCAGAGCCTGCAAAACGTAGTGGATTTTCGACCGTGACGCTGATGTTGACGGCGCTGTTATTGGCACTTTCTGCCGGTGCGATGACCGGGGTTTTAGCATCATATTATCTTAACAACTCGCGATATTCGGTCGAGGTCTCAGCACTTGCTACATATAGGCCGCCCCAGGTGACAACGATCTACGCCGATGACGGTGAGACTGTCCTGGCGGAGTTTGCTATCGAAAAGCGTATTCCGATCAAGATCCAGGATGTGCCTGACAAGGTGACCGATGCTCTGCTGGCGATCGAGGATTACCGTTTCCGCGATCATATCGGCATCGATCCGTATCGTATCGTGGGAGCCGTGGTTAAAAACTTCACCTCTGATAAAACTGAAGGTGCCTCGACCATCACGCAGCAGCTGGCGAAGAATTTATTTCTGTATAAGGACAAAACGTATACCCGTAAGGTCAATGAATGGGCGGTGGCCCTGCAGATCGAGCGGCTGTATACCAAGGACCAGATTCTCGAGATGTATATGAATTACGTCTTTCTCGGGGCAGGTTCTTATGGATTCGAAGCCGGTTCACGCACATATTTCGGCAAATCGCTCAAGGACCTGACGCTCGACGAAGCTGCCCTGCTCGCCGCGATCCCCAAATCGCCCGAATACTCGCCTACGCGAAATCGAGCGAAAGCGCTCGAACGCCGCAACATCGTTCTCGATCAGATGACCAAGTACTACCCGGACAAATATTCAGCCGCGGAGGTCGCGGCGGCGAAACAGAAGGACATCAAACTTGCTGATACAGCCTACTATCAGTCACAGCCGAAATCGACCGCATGGGACTATCCGGTCGAGGATATCCGCAAATATCTCGAAGAAAAATACACGACCCGAGTAGCTCAGGGCGGGCTTAAAGTTTACACGACGATCAATGTCAATGCCCAGAAGATCGCTACGGCCTCCATCCGCGAGCGGTTGCGGGCGTATGACCGCGGCCGGGCTTGGCGCTCAGATTACAAGAATATCTTGCTCGACGAAGACGAGCAGCCGTTGACGGACGAAAAGGAAATCCAGAAGACGCTGGAGACGTTTAAGCATGCTGATTGGTACGGCGACGAATATAAGGAAGGCGAATACATCAAGGGTCTGGTAATGAAGGCTAATCCTGCTTCGGACGAGGTTGGAGTCCGCTTTGGGCGGTTTAAGGCCGTCGTACGGGCAGCAAACATGGGAAGAAGCGGAAAACGGCCGGTGGCAGAACTAAAGCCCGGTTTTCTGGCAGAGTTCCTGGTCAAAAAGGTCGATACAGAACACCAAACGCTCGAGGTGGAACTGCAGCAGGTGCCTGAGGTGCAGGCATCGCTCGTGTGTATCAACTCTCACAACGGTGAGATCGTCGCGATGGTCGGCGGTTATGATTTTCACACAAGCAAGTTCAACAACGCGACGCAGGGCCTGCGGCAAACGGGTTCAGCATATAAGCCGTTCATTTATACAGCGGCCGTCGAAGACGGTATGACGCCGGATTCGATAGTCAGCGGAGCTCCGATAAAACGCGGGGGCTGGCAGCCGACGAACTACGGCGGAGCGCCGAGCCACCCAAACGTTCCAATGAAGATCGCGCTTGCGAAATCGTACAACATTGCTGCTGTTCATCTACTCGAACAGGTCGGAATACAGGCCGGCGGCCAAATGGTCCGCCGATTTGGTATTACAAATCCGATGGCACCCAGTCTGCCGTCGGCTCTCGGGGCCAGCGAAGCTTCGCTTCTCGAAATGACGGCGGCCTATTCGACGTTTCCTAACAAAGGCGTTCGAATGAATCCGCACTTGATCCGCAAGGTCTACAACCGCGACGGAACTCTGCTCGAAGAGTACGACGGCGGCAGCTCAAAGGTGACCAGCGAGTATGTTGCTTTGACCATGGTCAAGATGATGCGAGGCGTCGTTTCAGGCGGCGGAACAGCCGCCGGTGCGAGTGCGGCAGGATTTCCTTTGGCGGGAAAGACCGGGACCGTGAATAATGAGACGGACGTCTGGTTCCTGGGCTACACGCCGACCTACGTGACCGGCGTTTGGATGGGCAATCCCCTGCGAAAATCGTCGCTCGGTGCGGGTATGACGGGCGGTCATGGAGCCGTGCCGTATTTCAACGCATTCATGAACGCATTTATGAAAGGCAAACCGCGCGACAATTTCCCGGAACCGCCGCCGATGCCGTCCGATATTAAGAGGCTGGCAGAACAGGCCAAACGGGAGGAACTCGAAAAACTCAGCGAAGCTGATCTGAAAGCTCGTCAATCGGGCGTCGCAATGCCAAATCCAAAGGTCGACACCGATCCGGCGTTGATCCCGCCCGACAAGGTCGGCGGCGAAACGACCCCGGGCAAGACCGACGTTACAAAACCGAATGTACCGGCGGACACTACACCAACGGTCCGTCGGCCCGACGTCAAGCCTCCGTCGTCGAAGCCCGACCCTCCATCAGATAAGCCGGCCGGCGAAAAACGGAAAGGTAAAAAAGGCGACGGATAGGTCAGAACCGCCTGCGTTAGCGGGCGGCCAGTTCGCTAGAAGAAAAAAGCCGTGAGATCAAATCGATCCCACGGCTTTTCTTATTCGCCCTTCTGGCCGCCCGCTTACGCAGGCGGTTCTGACATTATTTCAAAAATTCTCCCAAGTAATACGGCAGCATCTTGCGCCACCAGACCCAATCGTGGGCGACATCGTGGCCCCAAAGGTCGAGGCGGTGCGGGATGCCCTTTGAGTGCAAGAGACCTGAGAATTCTCGGCTTCTGTCGGGGGCTTCGTAATTGCCCTGGCCCGTAACGATGACGATCGAGTCGGCCTTTTGCAGACGCGGCAGGTGAAAATCGTCGTTCAAATTCCTGAGATACATATCAGGGTTATTGAAATAGACGTTGTCGTCGAAATAGCCTTTGTCCAGATAATTATAGATGTCGTAGCTGCCGCTCATCGCGATCGTTCCGCGAATATTGTCGCTGTGCTTGAAATACGTATTTGCTGCTAGTAACGCCCCGAGGCTCGCGCCCGTCGTCAGCGGTTTGGCATCATCACCACATTCGTTGCGGATCAGCGGCAAGACCTCGTCAATGATGTAGCTGTCGTAGCGCGAAAGCATTTCGACCTTCCAGCCCGGATGCGACTCTCGGTTTAACAAACTGTACTTGTTAACAGAATTGATCGAATAGGCCCGGATCAGTCCCTGCTCGATAAATGGCTTGATCGCATCGACAAGGTGGAACCGTTCATATTCCAAAT
>CAZVDM010000259.1:0-3789 GCA_964625555.1 uncultured Chloracidobacterium sp. | reverse complement strand
CGCCCATTTATGAGCGTTTGGACCAAGAACTGCGGTGACGCTCTCGTGATGTATCTCGGCGGTGCTATCATGGCAGGCCTGATACTCAAGGCGCTCGAACAGGTCAACATGTACCTTTTCGCGGCAGTCGTCGGATTCTTCGGCGTCATGTACCTGACATTTCGTCATTTCGTCAATGATGTACAGAAGACCACGGAATATGCGAAACAATCAGAGCGCGCTCGTGCCGAACAGGCTGAAAAGCACGTTCGCGAGCTCGAGCACTACGTCGACGAACTCGAACGCAGCAGTGCCGCCCTGCAGGAAAGCCACGAGAATTTCCGTCACGCCGCCTTTCACGACGCGCTTACCGGCTTGCCAAACCGCAACTTTTTCATCGACAAGCTGAAAGACCTCCTGCACCAAAGCCGCGAGAACAGCGAGATCAATTTTGCGGTCCTGCTGCTCGACCTCAATCGTTTCAAAACGATCAACGACAGTCTCGGCCATTCGATCGGCGACCGTTTGATCAGGAATGTCGCCAAGCGGCTCGATCACATGGTCCGCGATGAGGATCTGGTCGGTCGGTTCAGCGGCGACAAATTCGGCATCATCCTGACCGACCTGCTGGTCAAGGACGAAGCAACCGCTTTTGCAGAGCGACTCGAAAAGCGTATAGCTGAGCCGTATACCCTCGACGGCAGACAGGTATTTACCAATGTCAAGATCGGCATCGCATTCGGCAATTCAAAATACTCCGAGGCCGAGGACATACTTCGCGACGCCGACATCGCGATGTATTACGCCAAGGACCATAATGAGAACCACGTCATCTTTGACCAAAAGATGCATGTTCGTGCGGTCACGCGTCTGCAGTTGGAAACCGATCTGAGATTCGCGATCGAGCGAAATGAATTTGAGCTCTACTATCAGCCGATAATCGGTATCGAAACGGCGTCGCTCGTCGGGTTCGAAGCTCTTGTACGTTGGAATCATCCGCAGCGCGGGCTAGTACCGCCAAACGAATTTATCTCGATCTCTGAGAGTACCGGCTTGATCATTCCGATGACGATCCAGATACTGCATTCGGCGTGCAAACAGATCGTCATTTGGCAGAACCAGCATCCCGGAACGATTCCGTTGAGCGTGGCGGTCAATCTCTCAGGCAAACATTTTGCCCATCCGAACCTGGTTGAACAGATCCGCGACGTCATCGAACTGACCGGGATCGCACCATCGTCGCTGAAGTTGGAACTCACCGAAAGCGCCGTCATGGAAAACGCTGAAACCGCCATCCTGATGCTCAAACAGATCAAGGAGACCGGCGTACAGATCAGCATTGACGACTTCGGTACCGGATATTCGTCCCTCAGTTATCTGCACCGCTTCCCGATAGATCTGCTCAAAGTTGACCGTTCGTTCGTGAGTGCAATGGAGGATAATTCGGAGAACGGCGAGATCGTCCGAACCGTGATCGCCCTCGCCAAGGCACTCAAACTCAGGGTCGTCGCCGAAGGCATCGAGAGCATTCATCAATATCACCAACTCCGCGTACTGGGCTGCGAATACGGCCAGGGCTACCTTTTCTCAAAACCCCTGAAGGTCGCAGACATCGAACGTCTCTTGGAAGACAAGACGCGATGGCAAAATATACTGCCGCCCGCTCCGGGCATGATCCCCCAGAATCCAAACATCTCGCATCTAAGATTGGCGCAATAATCTACTTGAACTGTTCTACGAATTCGACCAGAGTCAGAATCGACACTCTTGGAAACCCAATTGTTTTCAGGGATTGGAAATGTCGGTCATTCGAGACAATTGCGTGAGCATTGGAGGCGATCGCACAATCGACAAATTTATTGTCGTCGTCATCCTCGGAGATTAGACCGAAACGAAAGTAGGTTTGAGTTTGGATGGTGGCAGGATGAACGATCAAAAAATCAATAACGTTTTCCGCGACTTCCGTAGAAGTCTTTCGTTATAAAACTTCTCGATATTCGAGAAGGATCTCATTGGATACACAAAGTCCGAGCTTCCCTTCGATCAGTCGGTCGAATATCCATCGATACGGAGATCTTCGGCCAATGATCGCAATCAGGATATTCGTGTCAAGGACGATTTTCGGCGCGATTATGTTCATTGGACCAAGTGAGCATGTCTTGAGGATTTAGATCTTGGTCCTGCCATACGTCGTCCATTGCGTTTGAAGCCTTTTCGGCAAAATACCGAGCGAGAATGCCCTTTATTTCGATCAAGGTCTCATCCGAGACATTGTTCGCATAAAGCCGCAATAGCTCCTGTTGCACGTTGCTAAGTCCTATCTGTCCGGTCGCCATAGAGTTCTACCCCAAAACAGGATTCTAGCACAAGATAGCACTCGCGGTTTACTAAATTCCCTTAGCGTCACTTGACCTTCTATTGAGGAAAAGATCTAAACCTAGGGTCAATAGAGCAATCAAGACGCCAATAATAAACATTGAGACAAGACCCAAACTCCTGCTGCCTGTATATCCGATCAGGTCGCTCGTTCGTACGACGGCAAGACCCAGACCAAACAAACCGTAGAGAACGTACGAGTGAAGGCCTCCTGATTTGTGCGGAAAGATGACCAAGCTAAGGAGTACACAACTACAATAGAAAACCGCAAAATGCAAGAACGTTGGCTGGAAAAAGTTACGCGTGACGGAATGGAAAGTCGCTGACAAGATGAGAATCAGCCCAATCCGCTTGACGAACACCAGGACAAAGTCATTTGAGGAATTCCGTGTATCCATTTTGACCTCACTAAAACCACCGCGGCTAGAGTGTTTTCTTTTTCTTCGACGGCGACTAGTATTCGCTCTTCTTCTTGAGACCGAGGGACTGTATTTCGTTTGAACTGTCGCCGAATTGGGCTCTGACCTGTGTTTTGGCTCCGAGGACGAAATTGTGAAACGCCCACGGCAAGGCAATTTCGTCCGTACGGCTGGCGGCGGCGGCGTCCTGCGCGCTTTTGGTCTGTTTCGCTTCCGTATCGGCCTTCGCCGCATCGCCGTTGACGACATCGAAAGTCGGATTCAAGGCCTTATAGGTATCGAATCGCCTCTAGCGCAGCAAATGGGTCAAGATCGGCCTGTATCTGTTTAGGTGACAATGGGCGAGCTTTTCTCATCGGGACATAAAATGCGAATACCGCATCGTCGGTCGAGAATTATCTTCAAGATACTCCCAATCGTTCAAAACCTTGCTCGTCGAAAACACTTGGATTCCCCCAAAAACGCGTTTTAGATGCCCGCATAAACCTTCGGTTTTGCACCGAGAGGGAAGGCGGTTTCGTATTGGTGTGTGAGGTTGAAGAGCGTGGGCTCGGACCAGAAGTTGCCGACGAGCTGAACGCCGATCGGAAGGCCTTCGGACGAAAGGCCGCACGGCACACTGATCGCCGGAACGCCCGCAAGATTGGCCGAGACCGTGTAAATATCGCTCAGATACATCGCGATCGGATCGTCGCTTCGTTCACCGATCTTGAATGCAACATCAGGCGAGGTCGGCGTCAGGATAGCATCGCATTTCGCGAAAGCTTTGATGTAATCCTGCTTGACGAGGTTGCGCACCTTTTGAGCTTTTGAGTAGTAAGCGTCGTAATAACCGCTCGACAGCACGTATGTCCCGAGCATGATCCGCCGTTTGACCTCCGCCCCGAACCCTTGCTCGCGCGTTTTGAAGTACATCTGCCGCAATTCGTGAGCTTCCTCGGCCCGAAAGCCGTATCGAACGCCGTCAAACCGCGCCAGATTGGACGAGGCCTCGGCGGTCGCGATGATGTAATAC
>CAZVDM010000258.1:1682-3868 GCA_964625555.1 uncultured Chloracidobacterium sp. | reverse complement strand
CACATGATCAAGAAATGCATCAGCCATCTTGATCTCGCACGTTTGAAGATGAACTTCTGCGCGAGCATATTGATCCCGACCGTTTTTGTCGCATCCAGCGTATTGCGGGCAAATTTCTTTCGCTGGAAAAACAACTTTAGCCCTCGAGAAAAATACGCACGTGTCGCGGGTCGCTGAAGCCAAAGTGCATATCGGAAAAAAATAGCTCCAAAGGCAACGATACTCGCGATCAGATATCCAAAAAGGGCCGAGTCGAAATGTTCAAGATTACGCGAACCGATGATAACGAGAGCAGTCAAAGCCGCCGACGCTCCGAGCCCAATTAAGGTCGGGTTACGATAGTCAATCGAATTCGCTAGCTGTGTTTTATCTATGGCCATTCGGGTTTCCTATAAGGCAATTACTCAGTGGATGCAAAATGAGTGCCAGCTAAACAGACGGTCATTTTGCCCGCCCTCACATCAATTCGTTAACTTTAGAATTGGATTATATAGTTGATTCGCTACTCGCGGAAATTTCATAGCGCGTATTTTTGTCGACTAGCAGCGTGAAAGCTCGCGCTTAGATAACTGCCGAGCCGAAACGCCTAAAATGAATAGGACGCGCCCAAGTTCACATGATTTGATATCTGGAGGCCGCTAAGAAAGTAGTTGGTCCTCAAACGTCTAAATTCCGCTCCGAGAGTGAACTGAGGAGTGAACCTGTAGGCTACATTTGTGGCGATTACAAGGTTCCTTGTCCGCCAATCACGACTGGAAAAACTTAAAAGGTCTCGGTTATCCGGGTCATCAATGCCGAGAGAACCGTACAGCGTCAATCGATCGTGAAGGGCCGGTGGCGTAAAACCGACCTGCATCCAACCGCCGCGTGTGCCGATCGATCGGACACCTGATCGAACGAGTGACGAGCCAACACGATAAGCGAAATCATTGTTGTAACTTTGAAAGATACCTGCCTGGAAACCTCCAAGATTGCGTCCGGCAAAGGCTTCGCCGGAAGCGGTGATACGTTCGCTAAGCGGGATGTTCCAATCCAGCGCAATCCCAACTGACTCGATGTCATTACGGGCATTCGTTGCCCCGGTAAAAACCCGTGATCGACCGTAGTGGCCGGAAAGGCCAATACTGCCCGCCTTTTTTGCACCAAACCAGTTCTTGTTAGCGAATGCGATCCGACTCTGAATGAATGGAAGCCTTGAGGTAGCCCCGCTTGTAGGTTGAACAGAGAAGGCGGCGTTCGTCGCGAAATCCCCGGTTTGTGGCTCGAGCAACGCCCCTTGCCAGGTTAGGTGATCACCGATCTTACGCTCTAGCCTTACTTGAGGAATCCGCGCCCAGTTATTTCCGGCGGCCGCCATTTGTGGATTGCCGGCAGTTGCAATCGATGTAGGATTGACCGGCGCAAAGACCATCCAGTCCTGGCCGATCGTCACCGATGTCCGCTCCCAATCAAGACGAGCATATGCCAGGCGAACTCTAAATACCCCAAAATTCTCACCGATCCCGACCGATGGGAACCCGCCGAAGAAATCGCCCTCGATGACTGCCCCTAGACGGGCATTTCCGACCTTGGCTCCCTCTAGTTTGATGCCAAGCCGCGTTTGCCTGACGCTTGCACTCGTATTCCCGCTGCCGGTTGGTGTGGCAAAAATGGGGACATCGGCATTATTCGTACCACCGCTGTTTCCAAATGCGTTAAAAAATATCGTTCCGTACGGAGTAAGGCGTGCGCTGCCGATATCAACGCCAAGGTCTTTCTTCTTTTGAGGCTCGGTGTCTTTGGTGGCCGAGGGCGACTTTACCGCAGTTGTTGCAACGTTTGAGGATTCCTCCTTATCGGCGGGAATGGCTGCCGGGCTGGACTGTTTCAATTTGGCAAGCTCGTCGATGATCGCTTTGAGTTTTGTCTCAAGTTCAACTACCTGTTTCTGAAGTTCCAGAAGTGTGGGTGGAGATGGTGTTTGAGCAACCCCAACAGTGGCAAGTGCTGCGACGAAAGCCATCAATATGACGTGACTGGTTAAGTGTTTTATTGAGTTTCCTGACATTGCTCCGTTACTCTAATAGTTATCAGTTCTTGACAAAGCAATTTATGATTTGCATCACAAAATGCGAATATTAAATTTCGGGAACGCCCCGAGTTCCAAGCCGTCAGAATATGTCTGTTTCTATAAGTCAAATATCGGG
>CAZVDM010000258.1:0-1582 GCA_964625555.1 uncultured Chloracidobacterium sp. | reverse complement strand
CGCCCCGAGTTCCAAGCCGTCAGAATATGTCTGTTTCTATAAGTCAAATATCGGGTCACTTCAGTGCCGAATTAACCGGCAGCCTTTTTGAGGTTGGAGCGAAAAGGACGTTTGGTAACGGAGAACACGTTTTTTTCGAGGGAGATCAGGCAACATTTTTACCGATCATCTTGACGGGAGCCGTTAAAATGGTTCGTTATCCTGAAGCGGGAAAGGAGATAATAATCGGGATATTTCGGGCAGGCGAGATTTTTGCGATTCCACCGGCGATGGATGGCAAGAGGTTTCCGGCAACAGCCGTGGCAACCGAGAACAGCTCGCTGTTGTTGGTACCTCGAGGTGATTTTTTGGCATTGATGCGCTCATCATCTGAATTCTCTTCACTCCTCCTAAATCGGATGTGCGGCATTCTGCGTGACCGTGCCGAGACTGTTCAGATCATGGCGACGCCATCGGCCGAGCACCGCATCGCGACTGTCATCTTACGTCTGGCAGGTGAAATGAAAGCAGGTGAAATAAAGAAAATCACACATCGACGGCAGGATATAGCTGAGATGGCGGGGCTCTCGCTCGAAACCACGATTCGGGGCATCCGGAAGCTCGCGAAAAATGGCCATTTAAAAATAATCGGCGGAAGAATATTCGTCGAAACGACTGAGAATCTTCGAGCTCTAGTTCATTAGGATTTTGTATTTGAAACGTGATCTGGATCATATTTGGTCAACCGAACTTTATGTTAATTTCCATCCTGGTGAGCATTGGATCATGAAAATTCGAATAAGAGAGAATACCCTTCGTTTTCGTCTTGGACGCTCTGAAGTCGAGACTTTTGATCGCACGGGAACCATCGGGGACACTGTCCGTTTTGGTGTAGGAAAGAACGACTTTGGTTACTCGCTCGAAAAGACTCTCCAAAGTGATTTTTCCGCTTCATTTATTGATGGAACGATAGTGGTTCAGGTGCCTGCCTTAGATGCCGATAAATGGGCGAACTCCGACGAAGTTAGCCTTGCCGGGGTCTTTGTTGCGGACGACCAAACTAAGCTTAAGATCCTCATCGAAAAGGACTTTGTTTGTCTGAATGCCCACAATGACGAAGACCAGTCTGACCGCTACCCTCATCCCAAAGGCGACGACGCCTGCTAAACTCTACAGTATTTTCGGAACACGACCGAGATCATATTCCTCCTCGCACTCATCGACAATAATCATGTCGAGATATGAATTTGGAGGATAAATAAATGATTAGTGTTCAAGGTAAGACAGTTCGCGACATAGCTCTTGAGATGCCGGTGACAACCCGTATCTTTGAGGAATTTAAGATCGATTATTGTTGTCACGGCGATACGCCGTTTGACGTGGCCTGCCAAAACGTTGGGGCGAGTCCGGACATCGTTTTGCAAAAGATCGATGGCGTTTTGGATCTATCAACAACCGGCGATAACGGATCGTTCGCACAAATGGGCTTGAGCGATCTCATCGATCATATTTTGGATAAACATCACGTCTATACGAGGGACGAAATGAGCCATTTGACCCCGTTGATGGCCAAGGTCGCTAGCCGTCATGGCTCCCATCATGC
>CAZVDM010000257.1:0-3984 GCA_964625555.1 uncultured Chloracidobacterium sp. | reverse complement strand
GAAAGCACGAACTGTCGGCGTGGATGGTGTTCGAGGTTTCCAAAACGTGGGCAGAGGCCGACGGTGATACGGCTGAGGCAATAGATTTTTGCGACTTCTACGGTCGTGAGATGCTTCGCTGGGGAACAGATCAGCCGATCGTGCCGAATCCGGGCGAAGATAACAGGTTTGGATATATTCCGCTTGGCGTCGGAGCGATCATCCCGCCGTGGAATTTTCCACTTGCGATCATGGCAGGTATGACGATGGCCGCGGTCGTCACGGGAAATACCGTCGTCCTTAAGCCATCGAGCGATTCGCCGACCATAGCTGCAAAGTTCATGGAGATCGTCGAGGAGGTTGGGCTTCCTGCCGGAGTAGTGAATTATATCAGTGGTTCTGCGAAGACCGGCGAAGCGATGGTCACGCATCCGAAGACGCGGTTCATTTCGTTCACCGGCTCAAAAGGCGTCGGTTTGCACATCAATGAGGAAGCCGCAAAGGCGCGTCCGGGACAGATCTGGATCAAACGCGTCGTTGCTGAAATGGGCGGAAAAGACGCGATCGTGGTTGCGGACGATGCTGACCTCGATGCGGCGGCAAGCGGAGCTGTTTCGGCGGCGTTTGGTTTTCAGGGGCAGAAGTGCAGCGCGTGTTCGCGGCTGATCGTTGATGAAAAGGTCCATGACGAGTTGATGGCTAAGGTCGTTGAGCTGACAAACAAGCTCGTCCAGGGACAGCCTGACGACGCTAGTACAAACGTGGCCGCTGTTATCAACAAACGTTCGTTCGACACGACGATGAAGTACATCGCCAAGGGCATTGAGGAAGGTGGTGAACTGCTGGCGGGCGGCAACGGCGATGATTCGAGCGGATTCTACATTGAACCGACCGTCATCAGCAACGTTCAGCCCGGCGCGACGATCGAGCAGGAAGAGATCTTCGCTCCGGTGCTCGCTGTTATAAAGGCACGTGATTACGACCACGCGATCGAGATCGCCAATGACACGGAATTCGGGCTGACCGGTGCGGTGTTCTCGGCGTCGCAGGAGCGCCTTGAACAGGCGAGGCGTGATTTCCATGTCGGCAACCTCTACCTCAACCGCAAATGCACAGGCGCGCTTGTCGGCGTGCATCCGTTCGGCGGATTTAACATGAGCGGAACTGACTCAAAGGCGGGCGGACGCGAATATCTGTTACAATTCATGCAAGGAAAGTCGGTCGCACAGAAGATCTAGCGGCGGGCGTATTCTAACGAATTTATGAAAGCTAATCGATTTGCGCTATTGGTCTCGTTGGGGCTTCTATTGGTTGCGTCAGGCTCGATGGCCTTTGGCCAGAAGAAGAACGCGCCGGCAAAGCCACCGAAACCGATCATTTTCGCCGTGCTGAACGACGGCCAGACTCTCGAGCCCATAGCGTATATCAACGGCAAGCGTCTCGAGAATCCGGTCGGAGGCGACAGTGACCAGGGAATTATCAATGCGTTCAGCAAAGTGTATTACAAGAACAGCGCGTCGTATAGATTTGTCTTCGGCGGGACCGGTGCGGGCACAGTAACGGTCAAAAAGTCGAATGCAGCGGGCGAATGCAGCAAGAATACGGCTGAGATCAGCGTCTTATCCCCGAAAGTCATACTTAAGGGGTTTGTGATGGGCCTCGCGACAAATGCGGCGATCAAGAACAAGGCTGCAAGCGTTCGCCGCAGGCCTACAGCGGCCGAACGAAGTGAGATCGAGGCTCTTGTCAAAAAGGAATACGCTAAGCATAAACTGACGGCGACCGTGCTCAAGTCGCAGAACCTTACAGCCATCGATGTCAACAACGACGGCAAAGCGGAGCTGGTAGGCAGTTATTGGATCGAGGTCGATAAATTAACACGCGACCTTCTGTTTTTCATCGCGGATAAAGGTGCTAACGGAAAATACTCGTTCGGACACGTTTCATACAGCCGCATCGAACAAAAGGACGTAATGAGCCAAGAGATCAAGGACGTCGATGAGGGCATTTACCACGAGGTATTGCTTGAAAGCTTCGATTTTGACGGCGACGGCGTTAACGAGGTCTTCACGACGCAGCCTTCTTTTGAAGGCGCCGGGTTTACTGCTTATCAGCGGAAAGGAAACAAATGGACGAACATCTTTGAAAACGCGAATTACCACTGTGCGTATTAGACGAATACTCATTTTGATCACTTTAGAAAGCCGCGAACATGATGCTCGCGGCTTTCTTTATTGGCAGCGAAATGATCGCGCCCATGCCGCAGCCTCGGGATAGGTTTGATATCATTTAAGAATTATGAATTTGATTCAACGCGTTTTAGCCCTTGTTTGCATTCTTTCGTTCGCCGCTTCGGCGTGGACTCAGGTGCCTCAGGAGCCGTTTCCGGTGAAGCGTGCGGAGTCGGCGGAGACTTGGCGGAGCGGCGGTTGGGCGGTGGTGGACGCGGCGAAACGCGTCAAGACGCGCAAAAAAGCTAAAAACGTCATCATATTTGTCGGCGACGGCATGGGAATATCTACGCTGACGGCGGCGCGCATCTTTGAGGCACAGCAGCGAGGCGAATCGGGCGAGGAAAACCGCCTGAGCTTCGAGATGTTCCCCTATTCGGCCCTTTCGAAAACATATTCCGCCAACCAGCAAACCAGCGACAGTGCTCCGACAATGTCCGCGATCATCACCGGGGTCAAAACGGACGAAGGCGTGATCAGCGTCGATCAAAATGTAGTTCACGCGGACTGGAAAACGGTCGCGGGCAACGAGACGAAATCTTTATTGGCTTACGCGGAAGACGCGGGCCTTTCGACCGGGATCGTATCGACCGCGCGTCTAACTCACGCGACGCCCGCGGCATGCTACGCTCATTCGGCGGACCGCGATTGGGAATCGGACGCAGATATTTTCAGGCTGAATAAAGCCGCGTACGAAGCGAAATTCCCCGACATTGCCAGCCAATTGCTCAGTTTCAAGTACGGCGACGGCCTCGAGGTTGCGATCGGCGGCGGACGGAGCTACTTTCAACCTAAAGAGACGCAGGACCCCGAATACGCGGACCGAAAAGGTCGCAGGCTGGACGGCCGCGACCTTACCGCGGAATGGCTGAAACTTCGCAGCGGGTCGGAGTACGTTTGGAACAAGCAGCAGTTCGATGCGGTGGATGCCCGCAAGACGAAGCATCTGCTCGGTTTGTTCGAGCCGTCGATGATGCAGTTCGAAGCAGACCGCGCCAAGGATCCGGCGGGCGAGCCAAGCCTCGCAGAGATGACCGCCAAATCGATAGACATCCTTGCCAACAATAAAAAGGGCTATGTCCTCATGGTCGAGGCCGGCCGCATCGATCACGCACATCACGACGGCAACGCGTACCGCGCTCTGACTGATACCGTGGCTCTGTCAAATGCCGTCAGGACCGCCGTAAGTAAGGTCAACCTCGGCGAAACTCTTATCGTGGTCACCGCAGATCACAGCCACACGCTTTTTATTCAGGGATATCCCGCGAGAGGTAATAACATTCTCGGACTCGCTCGCGAAATAGGCGGCGACGGTAGTATCGAACCAAATTACAAGCTCGACAAGGACAAGAAACCTTACACGACGCTCGGCTACGCTAACGGCCCAGGTGCGGTAAAGGGCGATCGGCCCGTGCTGACCGAGGAAGAAGTGCTCAAACCTGACTACAAGCAGCAAACACTGATCCCGTTCAACTCAGAAACTCACGGCGGCGAGGACGTAGCTATTTTCGCCATCGGTCCAAACGCCCAGCTCTTTCGCGGAAGTATGGAGCAGAACTGGATATTTTACGTGATGGCCGATGCGTTGCGGCTCGGAAGAAAATAGGGCTGTTGGGGGTTAGTTGTATGATGGATTGAAGTTATTTTGAGTTTGGAGCAGAAGAGCGGGGGCAAGCCCGCCATACAGACGGTCTATTTTTTAGTTTTTTTTATATATATAAAATATATAATAAATAAAGGTGAATAACCGGAAAGTAGCAAACAAACCAAGCAG
>CAZVDM010000256.1:0-4059 GCA_964625555.1 uncultured Chloracidobacterium sp. | reverse complement strand
TGTTTTGTGTCAGTGCGTTTTCAGTATGTTTGAGTGCCTCGTCCGCCAGCCAATCTCGTGCCCATTGATCGGCAACGACGCTGATCTCTTGGCGGTCGATGAACGGCTGCAGAACACGCATTTGGCCGTCACGAAACATCTTTGCGTTATTGTCGGTCGGTGCTCCGCCGATGAGAATATAGTTTCCCTTCGGCGCACGTTCTGTCAGATATTTCGCCTGAAGTTCGCCGACCTTTTCGTTATCGAATGAGATGTACAGATCAACTTCGCTGTTCTTGATCAAACGATCGTACGACAGTACGGGTACGTTTCGCTTTTTTGCCGCCTCGACCATTGTCGCCGCCACTTCGGCGTTATGCGGAATGATCACAAGTACATCGATGTCTTGCGTCAGCATATTCTCGACTTGCTTGAGCTGCGTTTCGTCCTTTCCGTCAGCCGATTGAACAATGACCTCGGCACCGAGTTCCTCGGCCCGTTTTACAAAAAGATCGCGGTCCTTGACCCAACGTTCTTCCTTGAGCGTGTCCATCGAAAGGCCGATCTTGATCTTTTTTGCACCTTCAGGTTTTGCAGCAGCCGTATTCGCATTTGGCGTCACCGCAGTCTTACCGCACGCCGCCAGTAGAAGCGAAGCAACAACAACTAATGTGATCAGAGTGGTTTTTATCATTGCGCTAGCCGTCAACTCCGAACAAAATATCCATCGTCAGCTGATCGAGCCGCTCATAATTAAGCCCAACGGACGCGATCTCGTGACGGTCGATCGGCTTTGCCAACATCGCCGCCGCTTTCTCGGCTGTAAACTCACCAACAGATGACGCATTGCTCGCGGCAATATCGCCCATGATCGCCTGGATCTCCGGATGAGCATTCCAAAGGCGTGCTTTCTCTTTGAAGATCAGATACGTCCGCATGCAGCCGCGCGCAAACTCCTTGACGCCTGCCGCATCTTCGGTCCGATATGCGTGGGCATCAAAATGACGCATTCCCGCGTATCCGACGTCCTCTAAGAATTTCACGAGCCAGAAAGATTGTTTTGCGCTGACCGAACCAAATCTGAGGTCCTGATCGTAGCGTCCGGGATACTGATCGTTCAGGTCGATGTGAAAAAGCTTACCGACCTCCCACGCCTGGGCCACAGCATGCATCATGTTCAGACCCGACATTTGCTCGTGAGCAACTTCAGGATTAACACCTACCATATCTCGATGTTCAAGCGTTTCAATGAATGCGAGATAGGACGCTGTCGTCGGAAAATAGATGTCAGCACGCGGCTCGTTAGGTTTTGCCTCAAGTGCAAATTTATAACCGTAATTCTGATCAATGCTGTATTCGCAAAGAAAATTGAGGCACTCTCTGAACCGCTTTATCGCGTCGGGAACAGCACGGCAGGCATCTGTCTCGACGCCTTCGCGTCCGCCCCAGAGCACAAAGGTTTCCGCTCCAAATTCGGCGCCGAGGTCCATTGCCTGCATTGTCTTTTGCAACGCATATTCGCGGACGCGCGAGTCGTTCGCCGTAAAAGCTCCGTCCCGAAAGACCGGTTCGTAGAAGAGGTTGACCGTCGCCATCGGGACTTTTATTCCGTTGTTTTCGCAGGCGGACTTGAATTCCGCAACGATCGCGTCCCGTTCGCCGCTGGTCGCATCGATCGGCACCAGATCATTGTCGTGAAAATTTACGCCGTATGCTCCGGTCTCGGCTAGCATCTCGACGATCTTTACGGGCGGCAGCTTGTCACGAACGGCGGCACCAAACGGATCGGCCCCGCGATTGCCGATCGTCCAAAGCCCAAACGTGAACTTGTCGTCCGGCGTTGGTTTGTATTTCGAGTCTTCCATATATTGATCTCTTTATTTCGCGGTCAGCATTTCTGTGATCGGGCGAAGTGCCCCATAAAGCCGGCGATACGCTTCGTAATTCCGCTCTAATGCCTTGACACTTTCCCGGTTCGGCTCGATCCGCTCTGTGACCTCGATCGCAGCATCGCATGCCTCGCCGACCGACGCCCAGCAGCCTGCTCCAACTCCCGCGAGTATTGCGGCTCCGAAAGCGGCTCCTTCGTCCGCCGACGTGGTCTCAACCGTCTGTCCGTAGACCGATGCCTGTATCTCACGCCAAGTTCGCGACCTCGCTCCGCCGCCGCCCAATCGGATCGAATGCGGCTCTGTGCCCAGTTCTTTGAATATCTCGATCGCGTCCTTAAGCGAAAAGGCGACGCCCTCGAGGATCGCCCTAACTATGTGCCCCTCGGTATGCGACGCCGTCAAGCCGACAAGAGCGGCCCGGGCATTCGGGTCAAGGTGCGGCGTTCTCTCGCCCATCAGGTAAGGCAGCCATATCGCACCGTCCGAGCCGGCAGGCACATCTTCAATAAGTGCAACGATCTCGTCATACGGCCTTTCCGCACCGTACGTATCGCGAAACCATTTAAGCGAAAGCCCGGCCGCCTGCGTCACACCCGTGTTGTGCCAAACGCCCGGGACCGCGTGGCAGAGCGTGTGGATCCGCCCCAAGGGATCAAACCGCGGACTGTCGGTAGCTGCAAATATCACGCCCGAGGTGCCGATGGTCGCTGACATCATCCCCGGCTTTACCACGCCGAGGCCGACGGCTCCCGCGGCGTTGTCGCCCGCTCCGGCGACGATCGGAGTACCGACTATTAGCCCTGTCGCCTGAGCTGCGGCGGCAGTAACGGTTCCCGTGACTTCGGTGGATTCAAATATCTCCGATAACAAGGTGCGGTCGATCCCGAACGCCGAGATCAGTTCATCCGACCAATTTCGCTTTGCTACGTCAAATAAAAGGGTGCCCGACGAATCAGCAACGTCGCTCGCCTTTTCGCCCGAGAGCCGCAGCCGTATGTAGTCTTTCGGCAATAGGATCGAGCGAACCCTCGACCAATGGTCCGGCTCGTGTTCACGAAGCCATAGCAGCTTGGGAAGTGTAAATCCGGTAACTGCCGGGTTACCGGCGATCTCGATCAGCCGCTGTTTCCCGACCTTGTCAGTGATCTCCTCACACTGCTCTTCCGTTCGCTGGTCGCACCAGATAATTGACGGCCTGATCAGGACATCCTGTTTATCGAGGACGACCGCACCGTGCATTTGCCCCGACATCCCAATTGCCTCGATATCCTTTGCCGGAACAATAAGTAAAACCTCGCGGATCGCCTCGACGGCAGCACGCCACCAATCGTCCGCGTCCTGCTCGGCCCAACCGAACTGCGGCGACGCGAAAGGCACGTGTTCCGCGGTCGCAGTCGCACAAATATTCGCTTGCTCGTCGATCACAACGGCCCGCGTCCCTCCAGTTCCTATGTCCAGACCAAGAAATAACATTCAAAGAGCAATGAAAACTAACTAACTCAACGAACTCACTGTTTTTCCCCCGATCGTCACTTGATCGAGCTTGATCCCCTTTACGTTCTTGATCACGCTCGGATTCTTCATCTCACCGAATGTGCAATTCATGAGCGAAATGTCATAGATCGGGGCGTTATCGAGCCCCTGTAGATCGACCGCTCGATTGCCGGAACCGCATGTCAGTCCGTCGATCTGCAGGTTGCGCATGAGCGGAATGTAACCGCCTTTTGCGCCTTCTTCATAATTAAAATCGATCTCGACTACCGCCCGCGAAACTTGGCCGACGGTGTTGTTCTTGTAATAAAAATTCTCAAGCTTTCCGCCGCGCGACGCGTTGTTTTTTACTCTTATCGCTGTCCAAAGATCGGGGCTGTCTAATTTGTTGTCGTGGGCAAACAGGTTACGCACGCCGCCCGAGATCTCGCTGCCGACGGTGATGCCGCCGTGGCCATCCCGCATCGTGCAGTTTCGGATGATGATATTTTCGGTCGGAACATTTATCCGGCGGCCATCATTGTTGCGGCCCGATTTGATGGCGATACAATCGTCACCCGTATCGAAAAAGCAATTGTCGATTAGTACGTCCTTACACGATTCGGGATCGCAGCCATCATTATTCGGACCGTGCGTCGCGATATGCAGGTTGCGGACAATGACGTTCTCACAAAGAACAGGGTGCACTTCCCACATC
>CAZVDM010000255.1:0-4080 GCA_964625555.1 uncultured Chloracidobacterium sp. | reverse complement strand
ATAACGACTGTCAGTGAGGTTCAGAAAATGAAGACCATAATAGAAAATCATCTTGCGAAAACACTTATAGCGTTGGCACTGATGTGTTTAATGTTTAGTTTTGGCGTGATGGCCCAGGACAATCCTAACGAACCGCTCGATGGCGAAACAGTCGGCGTTTTGCTCGAGGAACTCGCGGAAGGACTTCCTGACTTGGTCGGGGATGAAGACCAAGTGGCGGCGATAGCAGAAAAGTGGGAAGCCCGCGAAGACCTCGAGGGCAAGACGAGGTCCCAGATAATACGGCTGCTCTTTGCGGACGTCCAGGCGGTCGTAAAGGATCCCGCGACACGGACAAAGATATGGAGAGCGTGGAATCCGCCATCGGTTGCGACGGCGCCAAAGCCTGCCGCCACACCAGGACCAAAACCGGCTGCCATGCCCACAACGCAGCCGAACACTGCGGTTACCACGTTCAAGGCGGGCACGGTGAGCGTTTCAAAGTTCCCGGGCGGACCGGAGATATCATTCGCATACATCCCGGCCGGTTTGTTCAAAATGGGCGCCAACGGTATCCAGAGTGGCGAGACAGTAAAGATCGGCAAAGGTTTCTGGATGCAGCAGACCGAAGTGACGCAGGCACAGTGGAAGGCCGTTATGGGACCCACTGATTTTAATTGCTTTGTTTCGGAAAGTATGACGAAACCTTTGGAGCAGAGGTTTTACGGTGACCGGAAACCGGTGGTCTGTATTACCTGGGACGACGCTGCGGAGTTCGTCCGTCAGCTAAATCTGAAAAACGACGGATATCATTACCGTTTGCCGACCGGGGCCGAATGGGAATATGCCGCCCGCGCGGACTCCATCAACGATAAGCCCGAAGACCTCAATTCTATTGCCTGGTATCTCGATAACGCGGACGGCAGCGGAACCCACGAAGTGGCGACCAAGAAAGCAAACGCATGGGGACTTTTCGACATGCTCGGAAACGCCGAAGAGTGGGTTCAAGAATGTAATTACACATGTGAAATTCGCGGAGGCGAATACGCGGGTTTTGGCAATTTTCTGTACCCCGCTTTCAAGAGAAGCACGGGAGCGGAATACACCAGCAATGGCCGCGGCTTTCGTATCGTTCGCGAAGCCGGGCCCGCGTCGCCGAGGCCAAAGCCCGCGGTCTCAACGTCGGGGCCGCCCGCGGGGACCCTGAGCCGGATGGTCTTCAAACCCGGCGTGGAGGCGTCGTTCGCGTACATCCCTCCGGGCGAGTTCGAAATGGGGTCACTCAACGGTGTCGCATGGGAAAGACCGGTCCATACCGTCCGCATCAGCAAAGCTTTTTGGATGCAGACGACCGAGGTGACACAGGCGCAGTGGATCGCGGTAATGGGAGTCGAGCCAAACAAATGTGAATATCCTGACAGCGCCGATGGAACTATTCCCGCAAAATACCGCGGAGATCTTTTCCCGGTCATCTGTCTTAACTGGGAAAACATCAACGGATTCATACGCCGCTTGAATGAGAAGAATGACGGGTTTACATATCGTTTGCCGACCGAGGCCGAATGGGAATACGCTGCCCGGGCCGGCACGGTCGGAAAATACTCCGGTGACATTGACTCGCTGGCCTGGCGCGGCGGCGGCGTCGGCAAGGTAGCGACAAAGAAGCCGAACCCGTGGGGACTGTACGATATTCACGGAAACGTTTCCGAACACGTACAGGATATGTTGGGTGCGTACCCAGCCGGGATGGTAACCGACCCTCTATCTACCAAAGGCCAGTGTAGTGTTACCCGCGGCGGATTCTTGGGCGGAGAATCTTCCCAGCGTCGCTGCCTGGCGTCTGCTGCGGTGCAGGGCAGCCCAATTGACGGATTTCGCCTTGTCAGGGTTCCGCGATGAACCTAGAGATGGTCGAAGCAGTCTGGAACATTCTGGAAACGATGACGAGAGGAAACAAAATGAACGTTAACTTCAAAGTCGGCGTCCGCCGGTCAAATCTGATCGTAGTTTCATTGGTGGTGAGCGTGATATTCAACCTCGCCGTCGCTGCACAAAACAACACTAATAAGGTGCTGGATGAGAACGCGGTAACGGCGCTTCTCAACCAATTGGCGGACGGCCTCGGCGATCTTGTCGAGGACGAAGAACAGATAAACTCGATCGTCGAAAAGTGGAACGCCCGCGAGGGTCTCGATGGCAAGACAAGAGCGCAGATCCTGCCGCTGCTTTTTGCCGACGTCCAAGCGGTCGTCAGTGATCCTGCAACCCGGACAAAAATATGGAGAGCATGGAATCCGCCGGGACAGTCGGCCACGGTGCCAAAGACCGCCGCCACACCTGTCGCCGCTCAAAATTCGCAAGCCCTCGATGAGGCAGCGGCCTTTGACGTTGCCGATGATCTCAAGCGCCGTTTTGCCGGCCTGATCTCAGGGCGCCGCATTCCCAACGCGGATATCAAATGGACAGACTTGAATGCCCTAACCGGTAAAACAAGAGTGGAGATCATGCGGCTGCTATTTGCAGACGTTCAGGCTGTTATAACGGACCCGGCGTCGAGGACGCTAGTCTGGAACGAATGGAATCGACCGGCTGCGCCTCCGGCTCAGTTACGTGCCCCTCAGCCTCTCCCGCAGACTCCGATCGGCTATCTGGCGATCGTCACGCAGGGCGGAAAGGACGATCAGCTTATGACGGAGAATATTCCGCTGCTCAAATGGGACGTCACGATCGTTGACGGACTCCAAAAACCCATTGCCGGAGCCCGCGTCTCGATCAGATTGACGTCGGGAGCGACAGGCGATAACGTCTTTCGTTCGATCAATGGTAAGTCCGTCGAAGCAGGAATAACGCAGACGGCAACAACCAATGCCGCCGGAATGTGCTCTTTTTCGATACCCTGGACACGGGCGGCGCGATACGAACTCACGGTGGCGAATTCCCAAGGTACGGCATTCAAATACATCGACGGAATACCTTACGATGGTGTCCCCATTATCAAGGATTTCACCTGGGACGTGAAGTGGGAGTCGTCGCGCACCCTGGTGGCGGAAACCGCCGAGGGCTATGCGAAGGTTCACGCGACAGAACTCGCGAACAAGCAGGCAGATCAACAAGCTATTACGCAGATCTTGCTGAGGCCGGCCGACGACTGGACCAGAACCGGATGGACGCCGGAGTGGGCGGAGAAAGCGGTGGAGCTCAACGCCACTTTCAACGCGCCGGCGAACGACGGCCTTAGAGCTAAGTTTACAAACTACCATAGGACGCTGGGGGCCATAAACCTGCTTAAGCTTGCGCTCACGCCCGCGTCTTTTGATGGGCTAAAGAGACTCAATACGTTCGTCCAGTCGCAGCCTCGCTCAAATCAAAACGCGGTGGTCTCGGTGGACATTGGGGGCAAGGATGTAGATCTGAGCGTCCCTTTCAAGCAGGTCCCAAACGCCAATGTATTTCAGGCGTGCAAACAGAAGGCAGCGGCCGGCGAAGCCATGACCCCGGACTGCGGACGTGCATTGGCATCCGTTGTTCCGTATCAGAATCGCTGGAATGCGATCAATCTCTCGTGTCTTGCTAATCGCGATCTTGTGCCCATTGCGAACGAGCTCAGTGCTCTTGTAAGTTCTCGCAAGATCTTCGAAGCCGGGTTGATAAAGGACGAATATCCGCTTATTGCGGGCGTCGAGATCAGCAAGAACCACCCGGGCATACCGCCCGATGCCCGCGGATGGGTCTGCAGCGCGCTTATAAAGAATGAGATGGCAAAGGACATGTCGCGCGACGGATTTCCGACTGACGTTTTAAACGCCGTGATCGGCGAGCAGCTTGGAGAAGACTGGCCGCCGCTCACGTCGGCCAACTTCGCAGGAAAGTCCGAGAAGGCCAGCGATCCGGTCGCCCTGCTCAACTGGTTCCGCTCGAAAAATGAGGTCGGTGGATACAAGGAACGCAATGTCGGCAGCGTAAAAAGGTCGCAAGGCGAAACGGTTGAAGCGTTTCGGGCACGCGTCGTGGCAACGCTCAAGAACACGGTCGACCCGGCATCAGGCCGTCGACTTGACGACTCGATGTTCGTTTTTCGCGTAAGGACGCTGTACGGCGGCG
>CAZVDM010000254.1:0-4089 GCA_964625555.1 uncultured Chloracidobacterium sp. | reverse complement strand
ACAAAATTGTCTTGATCCGCCACGGCGAGAGTCAATGGAACAAGGAAAATCGGTTCACGGGTTGGTACGACGTTGACCTGAGCGAGAAGGGAAGGGCGGAAGCCAAGGCGGCGGGAGAATTGCTGCGGGCTGAGGGATTTACGTTTGATGAGGCGTATACTTCGGTGCTCAAACGAGCGATAAGGACGCTTTGGACGATCCTCGACGAGATGGACCTTATGTGGCTGCCGCAGACGAAATCGTGGCTGCTAAACGAGCGTCACTACGGCGGTCTGCAGGGGCTCGATAAGGCCGAGACTGCCGCGAAATATGGTGACGAGCAAGTCAAGATATGGCGTCGCAGCTATGACATTCCGCCGCCGACGTTGGACGAATCCGACGAACGATATTTGGGCAATGATCCGCGATACGCGAGTGTGCGGCCCTTTCCCGCGACGGAATGCCTTAAGGACACGGTCGAGCGTGTTGTGCCGTATTGGGAAAATGAGATCGCGCCGAAAGTGAAAAGTGGCAAACGCCTGATAATCGCCGCGCACGGCAACAGTTTGCGGGCGTTGGTCAAATATCTTGATGGAATTGCCGACGACGAGATCGTAAATCTCAACATTCCGACGGGAGTTCCGTTGGTTTACGAACTCGATGCTGATCTCAAACCTATAAAAAGCTACTATCTCGGAGATGCCGAAGCGATCAAAGCGGCTCAAGAGGCGGTAGCGAATCAGGGAAAGGCCAAATAGTCAGAATCCCGACTCCTCGGGAAGGTAGCCGGTGGTTGAACTATGCAAATTCGCGCATATTCGGATTACCATTAAATTCAAAGATGCGTTTCGTATTTTATAGGTTAGTAAATTAGTTGTTTCCTTTAACCACCCGCTACCGCAGGTGGTTCTGACTTTATGTGGCAAAAAGCGCTTTTTGTACTGCTTATAGTTTTTATCCTTTCGCCTTGGGGCTCGCCCGGAGTGGCGTTGCTGCTTGGGCTTGCGATGGCGTTGTCGATCGGAAATCCCTTTCCGAAGCTCGAAGGGAAGCCGACAACTTATTTGCTGCAGGCATCGGTCGTGTTGCTTGGGTTCGGGATGAATCTCGGAGCGATCGTTAAAGCGGGCCGTAGCGGAATACTTTTCATTCTAGCGGTGGTGTTCGGAGCGTTGGCGTTGGGTTATTTAGTTGGCAAGCTGTTGGGCACAACAAAGCGCATCACGACATTGATCACAGTTGGTACGGCAATTTGCGGCGGTTCGGCCATAGCCGCCGTCGGGCCGGCGATCAAGGCAGAGAATGACGAGATGTCGGTTTCCTTGGGGACGATCTTTGTCCTAAATGCCGTCGCTTTGTTTGCGTTTCCGTTCATCGGGCACTCGATCGGGATGTCGCAGGAACAGTTCGGGCTGTGGTGCGCTGTGGCTATACAGGACACGAGTTCGGTCGTGGGTGCTTCGTCCGCGTACGGAGCCGCTGCACTCGCGATCGCCGCTACGGTAAAACTCGCAAGGGCCCTCTGGATCGCACCGCTGGCACTCGCACTTGCGTTCATGTTCCGCGAAAAAGACGCAAAGGCAAAGATCACTGTGCCGTGGTTTATATTTTTGTTTGTTGCCGCCGCCGCAGTTCGGACATTCGCTCCGAGCATCATTCAGCCGAGCGTATTTGACGCGATAGTAAACCTCGCAAAAGCGGGATTCGCCATTACGCTTTTCCTTATCGGCCTCAGCATCTCGATCGCGATGCTCAAAAAGGTCGGAGTCCGCCCATTCTTGCTCGGAACGATCCTCTGGATCATCATCGCGTCAGTCTCGCTCTGGGCAGTTCTCAAGTTTGCCTAGCGACTGCTATAATACTCGTTTCGACTACGCGCCGAATTTGCCACCTAGATGAGTATCAAGCAGATCAGTGTCCGCGGGGCACGCCAGCACAACCTCAAGAACATCGATGTCGATATCCCACGCGACAAATTTGTCGTGATCACAGGCCTTTCGGGTAGCGGCAAATCGTCGCTCGCGTTCGACACGATATATGCCGAAGGACAACGTCGGTATGTCGAATCGTTGTCTGCGTATGCACGCCAGTTCCTTGATCAATTAGAGAAACCCGACGTAGATTCGGTCGAAGGCCTTTCGCCGGCTATCTCGATCGAGCAGAAAACAGTTTCGCGTTCGCCGCGTTCGACGGTCGGAACTGTGACGGAGATCTACGATTTTATGCGGCTGCTGTTCTCGTCCATCGGACAGCCGCATTGTCATCAGTGCGACGCCCCGATCACGCGGCAATCACTCGACCAGATCGTCGGAGGCGTCCTCGATCTTCCGGAGGGCGAACGTGTGATGATACTTGCCCCGATCGTCAGAGGGCGAAAAGGTGAGTTCAAAAAGGAACTCGAAAAACTCTCAAAGGACTTCAACCGCGCACGTATCGACGGCGAACTCAGACAACTGGACGAAGAGATAACCTTAGATAAACGCAAGAACCACACTATCGAGGTCGTCGTCGATCGTCTGCTAATGAAAGAAGGCGTTCGCGAACGATTGAGCGAATCGGTGAAAACCGCTCTGAAGCTTACGGGCGGAGCCGTTCTTGTTTCCATAATCGACGGCGACGAAAAGCTTTACAGTGAGAAGATGGCGTGCGTCGATTGCGGCATCAATATCGCTACGCTCGAACCTCGGTCTTTCTCATTTAACTCCTCGTTTGGTGCCTGCAAACGTTGTCAGGGGATCGGCACCGTAATGGAGATCGACGCCGCCAAAATAGTGCCGGACGAAAATGTGCCGGCAGGCAAGGTGAATTTTCTGAATGGAGTCGATAAAGCCGGTGCGACCTTTCTGCAATCGGCACTGCTTGCGATCATCGAGAAGTTTACATTTGGCGACAAACTCGAACCGCCCAAAGCCGTTGAGGAAAAGGCTGGATCGAAAGCTGTCGCGGCGAAACGCGGACGCAAATTGCGTGACCGTGACGGCGGAACGACCGACATTGTACAGCAATTTCTCGACACTGATTTCGCCGATCTGCCAAAGGAGATACGCGACGCGTTCTTTCACGGTACGAAACGGCGTCTCACTTTTCGCCACGGTGATTACAAATTCGAACGCGAATGGCGCGGTGCGATGCGTGCGATGCGCGAACGGATAGAGAATCCGCCATCCGAGAAGATCAAAACCGCTCTCGAAGAACTCATCGCACCGATGCCGTGCCCATCGTGCGATGGCAAACGGCTTCAGCCTGAGAGCCTCGCGGTAAAGGTGAATGGCCTCGGGATCGGCGACTACACTGAGCTGCCGATCTCGGAATCGGCGAAGCGATTCGATCTGATCAAGCTTTCGGCAAGGGACGAAAAGATCGCCGGTCTTGTGCTCAAAGAGGTGCGTGACCGGCTCAAGTTTCTCGACGCCGTCGGGCTCGGCTATCTGACGCTCGGGCGAGCATCCGCAACGCTCTCGGGTGGCGAAGGCCAGCGGATAAGGCTTGCGACGCAGATCGGTTCGCAGCTGCGCGGTGTTTTGTATGTTTTGGACGAGCCGTCGATCGGGCTTCATCCTCGTGATAATCGGCGTTTGCTTGAGACTCTGCAGACACTTCGCGATCTGGGCAATACGGTACTGGTCGTCGAGCATGACGAAGAGACGATCGAGCACGCAGATTACGTCATCGACCTCGGCCCGCTCGCCGGTACGCACGGCGGCGAGGTCGTCGCGATCGGTACGCCGGCTGAGATCAAAGCAAATAAGGCTTCAATGACCGGCCGTTACATGAGCGGGGAACTGAAGATCGACGTTCCCGACGTTCGCCGCCTGCCCAATGGTAAGCGCATCAACGTCCTAGGTGCACGAGGCTATAATCTCAAAAACATCGACGCCGAGTTTCCGCTTGGGCTATTGACTGTCGTCACAGGCGTTTCGGGCTCGGGCAAATCGACGCTCGTCGAAGAGATCCTCTATCCCGCACTCTACAAGCACGTTTACAGATCGACCGTCGGCGGCGAACCGCTCGCACACGACTCGGTCGAGGGCCTCGAACTCGTCGACAAGATCATCGAGATCGATCAAAAACCGATCGGCCGCACGCCGCGTTCAAATCCGGCGACGTTCA
>CAZVDM010000253.1:0-4100 GCA_964625555.1 uncultured Chloracidobacterium sp. | reverse complement strand
CCGGTAATATTCTCGCCAAGCCGACCCTGGTCGAATTCGCGATCCGCGAAAAATCTCCGCCTACTATCAAATTGCCGTCCGGCTGCGACGCCATATCACGGATCGCTGCATTCGTACCGTTCGCGAAAAATATCGGGTCGACCGATCCGTTTGGTTTAAGTCTGACCAAATTAGAGCGGTTGATGCCATTGACCGTGCTAAATCTGCCTCCGACGATGATCCTGCCGTCCGACTGCACTATCATCGAAAACAGATACATATCGGAGGAGCTGCCGAAATATGAAAAAGTCGGAGCAACAAACGTCGCATCATTAGTGCCGTCAATATTGCGCCGGATAATACCGGACGGGCTTCCCGCAAAGGTAATACACAAATACTTGCCGTCAGGCTGGATCGCTATTTCATTTACGGACGGCATGCTGACCGCATTGAATGTCTGATCGAGGCTGCCGTTCGCATTTAGCCGAACAAAATTTGAGCGATTAAATCCGTCAACGCCGCTAAACGAACCGCCGACCATTACCTTTCCGTCCGCCTGCTGCACAGCCGAAAAAATGCTTGAATTTGAGATAAGCGGAGTGAAACCGGCGTCCACGCTGCCGTCCGAATTAAGCCGGGCTATACCTGTTCGTGGTGTACCGTTGACCGCCGTAAAATAACCAACGATCAATATTTTCTGATCGGCCTGAATACTGATATCTGTAACCGGCGGTGTGGTCACCGTCGTCACGGTCGTCGTAAACGTGGTGTCCAAACTTCCGTCAGAATTCAATCTCGCCAGATAGCTTCGAGCAGTTCCGTTGAACGAAGAAAATTCACCGATGACCAGGATCTTACCATCCGTCTGTGCCACAACCCGCGTAACGCTGCCGTTAAACCCTGCGACCGGATCGAACGTTTCATCTGGCGTACCATCGGCGTTGATGAGGGCGATCCCCTTTCTGTTCAATCCGTTTACCTGCGTAAAGTTTCCGGCGACTATCGACTTGCCGTTCGCCTGTGCGGCGACCGTTAGTATCTGCGCAAATACTGTTACATTCGCGTTAAACGAGATATCGACCTCGCCATTCGGGATAAGCCTAAAAAAGCGAGTGACCTGAGTGTTGGAGATTCCCAAAAATATCACGCGGCCCAGCGAATCGACGACCCAGCCGTTATAAACGGTATCCACCGATGACGAGAGAATAAATGTGCTGTCGAGCGAACCGTCACTATTCAGACGGGCGAGCCTGCCTATGCCGGTCGTGTTAAACCCCGCCAATATCTTGCCGTCCGGCAGGACCTTCACACGACCGCCGCCCGAGGCCATCGCCGTCGGAGGCGAAAAGTTCAAATCGACATTGCCGGCCGGCAGCAGCCGCACAAAATTGTTTTTATTTACGCCGTTGACCGCATCAAATCGGCCTCCGACGACCAAAGCTCCGTCGGGTTGCAGATCGAGTCCGGCTATGTCAACGGTACTCGGAAAACCGGTACTCGCAGTAAAATTAGGCAGTTCCCACGAGCTATCGGTCGTACCGTCGGCATTATATCTCCTAAGCACCGATGAGGAATTCCCGCCCGAATACGTCGTGACCGACATATAGAACTTGGTTGACGGATCCACCACGAGGGCTCGAACATATCCGTAGATCGTTCGGCCGTTGTCATATGTGATCGGCGAAAATGTCGAGTCGATAGTTCCGTCCGGATTGATCCTTATCAAATATCCCGCATGAAACCCACTGCCAAAGGAACCGGACGACGTAACCAGTATCTTATTGTCGGGCTGGATCACCATAAACCCGAAAGTCGATTGAATTCCGACAGTGTAACTAGCTCCAAAAGAGGTGTCCTGACTGCCGTCGGCGTTGAGTCGTACCATTCGCGACTGTCCCGTAGATCCGCCAACAAGCAGTTTTCCATCAGACTGAAGTCCGACGTTCGTGACGCTGGAAAGCAGACATCCGCAATAACTGAATGAATTATCCAATGTGCCGTCCGCGTTGAGCCGAGCGATCTGCCCCTTCGCGATCCCGTCAACTACCAGATCGGCACCCCAAATAACGACCTTGCCGTCCGGCTGCACCAATTGGCTGATCGAATTCGGCGCCGACATCGCCTTTGACGGAACCGGAGCGAACGCCGGATCTACCGTCGCCGCAGCAAATGCTGAAACACCGGCCAAAAACAAAACGCTCAATAGAAACCCAAACGACAAAACATTGAAATTTCTAATACTGGAATGGGAAGTCATGACCGATCTCCTAAAAAATACAAGAAGCCAAACACTTGGGACAAATTATCTTTTTATTATATTCCCAATTCCTCCGCAAACAAAGGTTTATTCGCTGGAAATGGCGAAAACGAAGTTTTGCAAACTCCGTGGCTTGGTGCTATATTTCGCGCATTCAGAATCGGAGACACTATGCGGAACGTACTCTTTTCTGCCATTTTTGTCCTGCTCACTACGGCCTATCCATTATTCGCTCAAACGACGGCGGCTGATTGGGTCGCTTTGGGAATGGCAAAAATACGTGGACGGGACTATAAGGCCGCTTCGGACGCTTTCACCTCGGCAATAGCTCTTGACCCGAAGATAGCGAAGGCATGGGAAGGGCGTGCATCGGTCAAATCGTTCCTAGACGACTCCACTGGTGCGATCGCTGATTATGATAAGGCCATCGAACTTTATCCTAAGAATTCGATCACTTACATCTTAAAAACTAGCGTACTAATTGGCCTAAAGGATTATGACCGTGCGATCGCGACATGCAATGCACTCATCATTGCGCTGCCGGATGACAATAGCGGATACGGCTGCCGAGGCCACGTAAAGCGACAAAAGGGTGATTTGAACGGAGCTTTGGCCGACTATTCAAAACAGATATTGATCGATCCTGACCAATTCGCTTACAGCAACCGGGCTGACGTACGATTCGAAAAAAAGGATTATCTGGGTGCGATCGCTGATCTTACCAAAGCGATAAAACTAGACCCGGAATCGTCTGGCTTCTATACCAACAGAGCAAAATGCTACCGGGCTTTGAAAAGGATTTCCCTCGCCGTCACCGACGAAAAGAAAGCCGCTGACCTAATAAAGAAACTGTCCCAATGAATTGGCCCCCACCACGCGATGCCGCCATTGAATCGCCAAATAGAACAAAAACTACTTTCCGCATTCACCGAGTCTCAGCGAAATGCTCCACTCCCGACTCCCTACTCCTCCACTCCTCCACTTCCCTTCACCTTCGCGGCTTGCTGACGCTGCGGATCTCGCGCAGGTTGAGGATCAGGACGCCTTTTTCGTTGATCTCGGGCGTGTTGAATGCGATGGTCACGTTAAAGTTTATACCATGGTGACGACAAAATAGATTGGCGCGTATCACGCGATGCCCGCCGTTGGATTTTTTGACGAGCGGAAAAGCATTTGTTGCTTTAGCGGTCACCGGTTTGAGAGCGATCAGATCATGTCGCGGTTCAAATGACAACAGCACATGTTCCGGCCGCTCGAATTTCTCAAACGTCTTCGCGCCGATCAATATCTCGCCTTTCTTATTGATCGTCACATGCAACCCGCTAACGGCCCCCTGCGGCCCGACCGGAAACTCTACCCAATTCATTCCGTCTATTTTCATATGATACAGTGTCGCATACGTGCAACGTTTTGTCAAGAAGATTTTTTGCGCCGCGTGTTGACCGTTCCTGGCGCAAGCCCGCACGACAGTAAGGGCGTTTCACTCAACTCACTTAGTCGACAGAATGGCGTTCGCGGTATCAGCGGTGCCAGAGGCGAACGCAGTTGAAGAGTTGAAGGACGACACGGCGGTGAAAATTCCCCGCTTTTGTCAAAATGAAACGCCCAGCGTCCTATAATTGGTCATTTTGTCAAAACGACACAGTCGAAACACACCGTTTTACACGAATTTTCGCATCCCAAACCGATTTTCGGCACGTCCCGGCTTTTTCTTCCTTTGCGGCTCCTTTGCGAACTTGGCGGCTTTGCGTGAAACCAGCCTTGTCTCTCGAAAAGGTCGATCCAGTGTCCCAAATCCCTCACGTTCCCTGTTTAATTTTCGATCCCGCCTTTCCCCACTTTATCCTTTCGCCTTTATCCTTTA
>CAZVDM010000252.1:0-4109 GCA_964625555.1 uncultured Chloracidobacterium sp. | reverse complement strand
AAATGCCGTTGCGTTCGCCAAAGATGTATTCTTTCATCTTCGGGTTCCAACGGCGGACTTGGTGACCAAAATGAACTCCTGCTTCGAGGAGTTCTTTCATCGTTACTGTAGCCAAAACTTTATATCTCCTTGGTTTATGTACTCGGCAAGACGGTTGTTAACCAAAGTGTCTTGCCGATGGATTTATGTTCAGAGTGCAAGCTTCAGCTTGTATCAACTCGGCGGTGAAACAAGCTGAAGCTTGCACTCTGAACTCTAATTATCTCTTCGAGAACTGGAATCTCGCACGGGCGCCTTTCTGACCGTATTTCTTACGTTCTTTCTGACGCGGATCGCGTGTGACGAGGCCTGCTTTTTTCAAAGCGGGACGCAGGTCCGCGTTGAATTCCATCAACGCACGCGTGATGCCGTGGCGAACTGCACCGGCCTGTCCGGCCTGTCCGCCGCCGTCGACGTTTACTAAAATGTCGAACTGCTCGGTCGTTTCTGTCAGACGGAGCGGCTGGCGAATGATCATTCGCAGTGCTTCGTTAGGGAAGTAAGCGTCGAATTCGCGACGATTAATGACGATATTGCCACTGCCCGGACGAAGGTAAACGCGTGCGGTCGAGGTCTTTCTGCGGCCGGTGCCGTAATACTGTATGTCTGCCATAATCTTGTTAGTGGTCAGTGGCCGGTGGTCAGTGGCCGGTGGCTCAGAAAAACCTGACCACTGACCACTGACCACTGTTCACTAGAGTTCTCTCGCCTCCGGTTTCTGGGCGATGTGACGATGTTCTGCGTCGGCGTAAACCTTTAGTTTCTTTGCCATTGCTTTGCCGAGCTTTGTTTTCGGCAGCATGCCGCGGACAGCCAGCTCGATGACCTTTTCAGGCTTTTTCTCGAACATTTCCTTGACCGAGGTTTCACGCAGACCGCCCGGATAAAGCGTGTGGCGGTAATAGATCTTCTGATCGTCCTTGGCACCTGTGAATACGGCGTGACGGGCGTTGATCACAACACAGTGGTCGCCCATGTCCATGAACGGTGTCCAAGCCGGATTGTTCTTGCCCGACAGGATGCGAGCGACCTCGGTCGCCAGACGTCCGACCGTCTTGCCCTTGGCATCAACGACGAGCCATTTACGATTTTCTGCTAAACCTTTTCCGCTAGGAAAATAAGTAGTACTCATATTCACACACACACTGATAGAAATCTCCGCAAAAATGCGAACGCATAGAATATCGAAATGCGTCGGCGAGGTCAAGCCCTCGTCAGTAAATAGTGAACAGGGAATAGTGAATAGATAACAAGATCGCGGCGAACACGGCGACGGTGAAATAAAACCGTTGTTCCGCGTTAATAACAGGAGCGGATCGCCTCGCTGCCGCATTTGGTGCTAGTGCGACCGGATAAACCATTGCAAACACAAGGCTTAACTGCGAATGACAGCTAAAAACAGGCAAAAATGCATTCTGGTGACACTCCCGGAGGCCCCGGCGACACCAAAAACCGCCCTGGCCTCACTAAAAACAGCCCCAGCGACAATCGAGATCTCGGCCTGCCGATCACTTTTCTTCACCGACCTCGACATTATCAAATTCTCCGAATTCCTCGGCCTGGTCATCGCAGCATTGTCGCTAGCAGTTTCGAAACCGCGGAATACGCTAAGAAGAGCGGGCAACAGTAAGAAGTATGCCGGCGATGGTCTTGGCATCCTCGATGCGTCCGTCGTGGACCATTTGTATGGCGTCGGCGAGCGGGATGCGGACGATCTCGACGATCTCGTCGTCGTCGAGGCTCTGGACGGACGCCGTTAGCTCGGTGGCGAGGAAAACGTACATTTTTTCGGTCAGGAAGCCGGGAGAGACGTAGAATTCGGTGAGTTTTTCGATCTTGCCCGCCCGAAAACCGATCTCTTCTTCGAGTTCTCTCGCCGCCGCTTGCTCAAATGTTTCGCCCGGCTCGATGCCGCCGGCGGGGAGTTCGAGTTGGGAACCGCCCGTCGCGGGACGATATTGCCGCACAAGAGCAACCGTACCATCATCAAACACCGGCACGATCACCGCACTGCCCTGATGCACCACGATCTCTCGCTTATACTCAAGCTCGCCCTCGCGGATAGTGTCCACGCGAATGTCGAAGATGCGGCCTTTGAATAGGGTTTCGGTTGATAGGATTTGTGGTTTCATTTAGCTATAATTTTCCCACGAAAAGCACGAAAACCACTAAAATGGCAGAGATCATTTATCGAGAAGAATCGTACAAAATCGTTGGAGCTTGCTTCGAGGTGTACAAAAATAAAGGTTGCGTATTCAGGGAGCCGCTATATCAAGAATGTCTCGGAATTGAGTTTGGATTACAGGGGATACCTTTCACCGATCAACCTGGTTTCGAGTTGGAATACAAAGGCACAAAACTTGTTCAGTCATTTCGACCGGATTTCGTTTGTTTCGGTACCACCATCGTTGAACTCAAAGCTCTGCCAAAACTGACGGATATTTGTCGTTCCCAAGTTCTAAATTATTTGCATGCAACGAAGTTTCGACTCGGACTACTAGTTAACTTTGGTCATCATCCGAGGTTAGAGTACTAGAGGATCGTTTTATAGTTGAAATCTTTTAGTGAATTTCGTGCTTTTCGTGGGAAACTCATATTGATATGAAATATCGCGTAGGTTTGGGTGTGACGGGTGGGATCGCGGCTTATAAGGCGGTGGAGGTTTTGCGCGCTTTGCAAAAGGCGGGGTGCGAGGTGTCGGTGGCGATGACGCGGCATGCGACGGAGTTTGTGCAGCCGCTGACGTTTAGGGCGTTGACCGACGCGTATGTGATCGTTGACGATTACGATCCGGCGAATCCCGATCCGATTGCGCATATCAACTTTTCGCAAGAGATCGACCTGCTGCTGATCGTGCCGGCGACGGCGAATATCATCGGCAAATTTGCCAACGGCGTTGCCGACGATTTTCTATCTTCGACATATCTCGCCTCAAATGCCCCTGTAATGATCGCCCCGGCGATGAACACGACAATGTGGAACCAGCCAGCTACGCAGCGAAATGTCGAGCAGCTGCGAAAGGACGGCGTGCATTTTGTCGAGCCGATTGCCGGGGAGCTTGCTTGTAAGACAATCGGAACCGGTAAATTAGCGGACGTTGATAATATCATTGAGCAGGCGTTGCGGCTCTTGTCAGAACCGCCTGCGTCAGCGGGCGGCACGAAGTCGAGCATCGGTACACGTTCACCAGAGAATGAAGGTGTTGATCGCGAAGCGGCACACGTTAATGACGGTGATTTGGAAAGAGCGTCCACGCCGCCCGCTTACGCAGGCGGTTCTGACTTGGCGGGCGAACGCATTTTGATCACCGTTGGCGGAACGCGTGAGGCGATCGATCCGGTTCGGTTTATTTCCAATCATTCGTCGGGAAAAATGGGATTTGCCGTGGCTGAGGCGGCGGCGGGGCGTGGGGCGAAGGTGACTGTGGTAGCTGGGGCGACGACGGTCGATCCGCCAACGGGCGTGACGGTGATAAAGACGGTTTCGGCCGAGGAGATGTATCAGGCGGTGAAGAAAGAACTGGCTAAAGCTACGGTTTTTGTTGGGGCAGCGGCGGTTGCGGATTATGCTCCGGCCAATGCGGCGGGCGCGAAGATCAAAAAAGACGGCCGCGATTTTATGATCCTGGAACTCAAGAAAACGCAGGATATTCTCGCCGAGGTCTCAAAAAATCGACATGAGGGAATGCTCGTCGTTGGATTTGCCGCCGAAACGAATGACGTGATCGGCTATGCGCGTTCGAAAATGGAAAAGAAGGGCCTCGATATGGTCGTCGCCAATGACATCACCGCGAAAGGTGCCGGATTTAATACCGACACAAATATCGCGACGATCATTACTCACTCAGGCGAGATCGAATTGCCGCTGATGTCCAAACGCGAGATGGCGGACCGGATATTGGATGAGGTTATAAAACTGCGAAAGGCATAAGATGTCAGCCACAGAGAACACAGAGGTCACAGAGTTATTCGAGGATGTTCGCGAGCAGGTATTGTATTTGCGCGAGTTGGGCGTTGAGGCGTTTGACGTGGAGATGGCGTTGGCGACAGAACCAATTTCAAATCTCAAAT
>CAZVDM010000251.1:0-4164 GCA_964625555.1 uncultured Chloracidobacterium sp. | reverse complement strand
CGAAAGGATTGTAATCGATATTTGCGACAAGTAACTGCAGCGAGTCATCACGCAAAGCATGCGGAGCAGGGATCGACTCGATGATCTGATCGAATAGCGGAATGAGATTCTTAGATTCGTCTGTAAGCTGTTTCTTCGCAACGCCATCACGCGAGATCGAATATAGAACAGGGAACTCGATCTGCTGATCGTTGGCACCGAGGTCGATAAACAGATCGTAGATCTCGTCGAGGACCTCTTCGGGACGCGAATCCTGACGGTCGATCTTGTTCACAAGTGCGATGCAGGGAAGTTTGAGTTCGAGCGCTTTTCTGAGAACGAAACGGGTCTGCGGCAGACAACCCTCGGCGGCGTCAACCAGTAGTACGATGCCGTCGACCATCTTCAAAACCCGCTCGACCTCGCCGCCGAAATCGGCGTGGCCCGGTGTGTCAAGAATGTTAATTTTGTAATCGCCATAACGAACCGACGTGTTCTTCGCCATGATCGTGATGCCGCGTTCGCGTTCGAGGTCCATCGAATCCATCACACGGTCGACGACGGTCTCGTTGTCGCGGTGCGTACCTGATTGAGCCAACATCGCATCGACAAGCGTAGTCTTGCCATGGTCAACGTGAGCGATAATTGCGATATTGCGTATTTTCTCTGTAGCGATCATAGTTGTCTTCCCGTGCCTTAAGGCAAACGAGTATAATGACTGATTTGGCGGGCAAAGGCAATTTCCAAGTCTGAAAACAAAAGAGCCGCCCATCGGACGGCTCTTCACGCAAAGATTCGGACAACTAATTAACTATCTCTCGGCTTTCCTACCACCAGGTTGTTCGTCACCTTAAACACGTTGTTGATGCCGTTTGCAGTTACGTTGAAGAGGTTGTAGTCGCCCGAGTTCATCACGTTACCCTCAAGCGTGAGACGGCCGTTTTCGACGATAATGCGAACGTCAGGGTTTACTTCCCAGAAATAGCCGGACAGGTTATATCGCGAAAACGTCCTCAGAGCCTGTCGCCGGATCGCGTCGTCAAACGATGACGGAGGCAGATTTTCTATATTGTTGATCACGGCGGTAACGCCCGGTATGCGTTTGACCGCAGCTTCGGCATCTCGTTTTGTGCCGAGCGAATTGATCTTGCCCGTCAACGTCACGGTCCCGCCACTGACCTGATATTTGATAACGTCAAACACGCCGTAATTGGGCAATCCCAACAATTTCTTGAAGACCTGCTGTTCGATCGTTCTCGTCGAAGCTTTGCTGTTTGAATGACCTTGGGCATTTGCGCCCACAACCGAAAATGCGGCGATCGCCACCGCCACAACTAATATGTTTCTCGCGTACTTCATAACTTTCAACACTCCTTGGGAAGAGCAATTTCAATGATCCACATCAATTAGACGTGAACTACTCCGAAAACGCTGTCCGAAATCGTGATATTTATGTAAAGTTTAACGTTGGTCTAGGCGTTCTGCCGTAATGCTTCGTAGAGAATGATGCCGACGCTGGTCGCAAGGTTAAGGCTGCGAACGTTCGGGTTCGGCATCGGGATGGTGAGACAGCGGTCGGCGTTGTTGTTTAACAGATCTTGGGGCAAGCCGCGCGTTTCGCGGCCGAAGACCAGGCAGTCACCGTCGGCAAATTTCCAATCGAAATATGGTTGCTTGCTTTTGGTCGTAATATAGAGAAAACGGGACTCAGGCAATGCGGCGTAAAGTTCAACTAGATCGACATGCCGGTGCAGATCGACGTGTTCCCAATAATCGAGCCCGGAGCGTTTCAGCGTTCGGTCGTCCATCCGAAATCCGGTGACGCCGACAATATGGAGCGCGGTATTCGTCGCTGCACAGAGCCGGGCGATGTTGCCGGTGTTTGGCGGAATTTCGGGTTCGACGAGAGCAATGTGAAACATAGATATCAAAAAGTGGCGAGCTTAAAGTGATAGATCAAATCGTTTGGATGTCGGTACCTTTTCACCTTTCACTATTAACTAATCACTGACAAGGTGCATCTTTCTAACGCGGAATATCATCAATTCAAAGAGTTTAGAGAACTCTGTATGCCGAAATTGGCCGTTTATGCTACAATCCGCATTTGCTCAATGTACACAAAAATCGGGAGAATCATTAAGTGTTTCTGCGTTCTAATATAATTTTATCGACGGCCGTTGTCATTCTGTTTCTTGCTGTTCCGTTCTTTGGGCAGACGGACGCAGACAATAAGACAACTGCGAAGCCGTCGCCGACGCCGGCTCTGGCTCTCAACACGAAAGACGGGACCAAATCTTTTACCGCTGAACAGATCGCGGATTCCGCTATCTTTATTTACGGTTTCGGAGGCGGTCGTGTGCTGCTGGATCAGATCCGAAAAACTACCACTGAGCGCGGAAGATCGGTGTTCACCAATATTGACGGCAAGGTCGACAACGTGGCTTACACCAAATATATCCTTCGCGGAGCGTCGCTTGCGAAAGACAAGGTCAGGCTCGATCAGGAATTTCCGAACGCGCGGTTTTCTCTTATCAGGAACGAAGACAACCTCTTTGGGATATTTAACAACACGCAGTTCGTACCTAACGATGATGCGGCAAAGAAGTTTGATAATGCTATTTTCAGAGGCATTGAGGCATTGCTGCGCTACAAAGAGGACGAATCAAAGATCGAACTCGGCAGTCGCGAAAAGATCATGGGCGTCGATCTATACGTTGTTGATGTCACCGACAAAAAGGACAGGAAGACGCGTTTCTACATCAGCGTTAAATCGCTTAGGATCATGCAGTTGACCTATGAGGACGGCGGCGTCAAATACAAACGCAAATTTTACAACCACAATTATGCACAAGGCACGTTGGTCCCGTTCCGGTCGGTTTTGACCGCCAATGACAAGATCGTGGAGGAAACAGAGATCGGTACCGTGACGTTCGGCCAAAAGGTCGACGAGGACATTTTCAAACCCCAACAATAATCAGATTCGGAGAGAGCAGGCTAACCCTGGACTCGATCGGACATTGCTATTCATTAACTGCAAAGCGGGCCTGAATGAGGCCCGCTTTTTGTGTTCGTTGTCATTGTCTTATACTTTTTGCAACTTTATGATCGCCAAAATGTGCAACGCTTTGCTGCTCCCATAGATAACATCTAAAGGAGAAAACAAATGAAACGATACGGTCGTTTTTACATAGTTGGCTTTTTGGCCACAGTTTTGGCCTTCGCTATGAACGCATTTGGCCAGGCCGATGCCCGTCAGTCCCTAGAACCGAGTTATGATATTTCGCTTCGGGTCATTATAGGATCAAACGAGGCCGGAAAGAGTATGGACATAGGGCAAGACCTCGCTCCTATATCGCGCCAGCTTCGCTCGACGTTCCCGTTTACGCACTACAGGCTGGCAGCAACATTTATGGGCCGCATTTCAAACACGGGAAACTATGAATACAAGAGCTCGTCCAACATATTTGGGCAGGAGAGTGATCCAAAAACGATGATCCCAACGTTTCTAGAATGGAGCGTAGGAAATTTCCGAAACGGCCAGACAGCAAAAGGCGAGGCCGGATTTCAGGCACAATTCTTGAAGTTTGGCGCGCGCGTACCGGTGGCGTCCGGCCTGAGAGACGAGGCAGGGAAACTGATCTCTGCAGTAAATTACGAGTCCATCGGGCTCAATCTTGGCAGGGTCGGCATTGCGGAAAATTCACCTACGCTGATCGGCACGCTAGATCTTCCCGGAGCCGACGGAACTGTTTTCCTCATCGTGACAATTCGCCCGGCGGATCGCTAATTCGACGATATTTTCGCAACAAACCTGATCGACAGGCGTGATCAAATCGTGAGTACGGCTTTGTTTTTGAATGAGGTTCTGTTGAAAATAGTATGAATGTATGGCTTTGGACAACTTCGAATTTGCAGGCACGGAGGCACGACGATCTCACATGCTTGAAAAGAAGCTGTCCGACCATGACCTGATCGAGGCTACCAAGGGCGGAGACGAAGCCGCCTTTGGCGAGATAATGACGCGTTATCGCTCGCCGATAACCAATTATCTCTATAGATTTTTGAACGATTACGAAGAGGCCGTCGATCTGGCGCAGGACACATTTGTCCGCGTGTATTTCGCCCTCGATCGCTATCATACGCAGTTCGCGTTTTCGACCTATATTTATCGCATCGCGACAAATC
>CAZVDM010000250.1:0-4204 GCA_964625555.1 uncultured Chloracidobacterium sp. | reverse complement strand
TTTCCATCTTGATAACACGCACGTCGGCACCGATCTTACGCTCGGCGTTCATCATCATCCCGAGCTCGCCGATCGTCAAACCGTAACGAACCGGTGTCGTATGGGCAGCGATAAAATTTAGCTTGTCTTCGTCAGCCAACGCCCCCTCAACATCCGTGCCGCCGAGCGGGTTTGGACGGTCGAGTATAAAGACCGGCTTCCCTGCCTTAGCGGCTTCTTCAAGCACATTTTTCAGCGTCGCCGTATATGTATAAAACCGCGTCCCGACATCCTGAATGTCATAGACCAACGCGTCGAGGTCTTTCAGTTGCTCCGGCTTTGGCCGCCGCGTTTCGCCATACAGCGAATAGATCGGTAGCCCCGTCTTCTCATCAACCGAATCGCTCACCTTGTCATCAACCAAGCCGCGAATGCCGTGCTCAGGTGCGAACAACGCAACGAGATTTACATTCGGAGCCTCTTTCAAAATATCGATCGTCTGCCGTCCGGCAAGATTGCGTCCCGTGTGATTAGTCACAAGCCCGATCTTTAGTCCGTCTACCTGCTTGAATTTATCGCGTTCGAGAATGTCGATACCATTTAACACCTCAGGCTTTATGAGCTTTAAGACTGTGGAGAAATTAACTCTTGAAGGAGGCAGTTGCTGCGGCGATCCCGTCGTAATATATCCGCCACTCGGGACAGACTGTGTGGCTGCGACGAGCTTTGATGCCTCTGCTTGTTCCTTAAATTTTGGAATTTGAGCAGCAACCGCCGAATTATATGTACTCTCTGCAAGGCGATACATCTCGACCGGCGTGTCCTCGACTGCAGACGCAACGACCGTCGCGACCTTTGCACGCAGCGGCGTGACATCGCCTTTGCCGTCGGGGTGAACGCGGTTCGACAGGAACACAACAAACGTCTGCGAAACCCGGTCGATCCAAACGCCCGTCCCCGTAAAACCCGTATGCCCAAACGACCCAAGCGGAAAAAGCTCGCCGCGATTCGACGAGAAAGATGTATTAATATCCCACCCAAGCCCGCGCGTCTCGCCGGTTTCAGAAACAACTATCGGAGCGGTCATCCGAGCGACTGTCTGAGCAGAAAGAATGCGGACTGGAGCGGCGAGCATCTTGCTCGCCTGCCTCTGGCCACCTGGAAGGTGGCCGCTCCAGTCAGGTGCAACACCCCCGTTCAGGAGCATCTGGCAGTATCGGGCGAGATCGTCGGCGGTCGAGAAAAGTCCGGCGTGACCAGCAACACCGCCCATTCGGAATGAGGTTGGGTCATGAACCATTCCACGCAAGATTCGACTGCCAATCGACTTATCACCTTCAAAAGTCGATCCTAAATAACTGTTTTGACCTTCAATATTCTCCGTCGGAGCTGTTCTCGATTCAATTTCGTCGGGCATCGGCGTTGACCCGACGTGCAATTTATAGGTTATGGTTCCCAACGGACCCGCAAGCCAAAAGTCGGTATTCTCAACTGAGAGTCGGGACCAAACACTATAAAGAAATCCGGTGAATCCCTTGGAAACCCTCTCGACGATTTCTCCAAGGACAATAAACCCAATATCCGAATAAACAAACCTACTCCCCGGAGCCGATCGCAGTTTTTCCTTTTTCAGGGCGGCGAGCATGCCTTCGCGGCCGGTCCACTTTTCGCCAAGGTCGAAATCGGGGCGATAGCCTGAGGTGTGCGTGAGCAGTTGTTGGATCGTGACGCGCTTAGCGGCCGCGTCGTCGATGTCAGGGATGTACATGCCGACTGTGTCGCTCAGACGCAGCTTGCCTTGCTCGATGAGGATCATGATCGACGTCGCCGTTGCGATCGGCTTGGTGAGCGATGCAACGTCAAAGATCGTATCGACCGTCATCTTCTCGACCGTCGGCACGAGCGAGCGGTTGCCGTAGGCCTTGCGAAAAACGATCTTGCCTTTGTGCCCGACCAGCACGACTGCCCCCGGCAATTTCTTCGCCGCAATATCAGCCTCGACTAACGCGTCGATCTGATTCAACTTCGCCGCATTCATCCCAACCGTCTGCGGCAACGCGACGGGCAAACCCTGACCGGAGATTTTAACCGCAGAGACGCAAAGGCACAGAGAAAGGCAAAACAAACCCAGAGAATTCATCTGCCATTTCAATCTGCTCAACTTGGAAAACATTCGACTCATCATTTGCCTTTCTTACTCGTCTTCTCTGCGTCTCCGCGTCTCTGCGGTTCAATTTACTTCCTTGCCTTCAATTCCTTTTCCCTCGCGACAAAGCTCTCTTTACAAAGCCCGACGAATTCCTTCGCGATCGGCGAAAAATATCCGCCTCTCAGCCTCGCGAGGCCGAGTTCCCAGTTGATCTCGGCACCTTCGATAAGCCAAGAGACGAGGCGGCCTTCGCGTATCTCATCGGCGATCGTTTTGGCACCGGCGATGCCGACGCCCAGATTGTTCTCGACCATTTGATTGATCGCTTCCTGGCGTGAAAGTTCCATGGCGATGTTCGGACGGACATTCGCCGCGTGGAAAAAATCGTCGATCATCCGACGCGTATTACCACCGCGTTCGCCCAAGATGAGCTTTTCGCCTGCCAGCGTTGCTGCGCTGATATAACGCTCGTTCGCCAGCGGATGCCCGGGATGCGCGATCGCGACGATCTCGTCGCTGAACAGCAGATCGGTCTGTATATTCGGCGCATCGACGGGAAACGAAACGAACGCTATATCGATCTCGCCGTGCTGAATTTTCTCGATCAATATCTGGCTAGTGCCGGAGGTGACGCCTAGTTCGGAATTGGGAAATTTTTCGCGAAGCCCTTGCAGAATATGCGGCAATTGCTGCGTGGCAAACTCTGCCGACGCGGATCCGATCCGCAAGCGCCCGTGTTCGACGCCGCCGAGTTCGGCGATCTCAGCCAAGGCAGAATCGTGCTCACGCAATATCCGTCGTGCCCTGCCCATAAGGTGTTCTCCCGCCTCGGTCACGATCACCCGCCTCGGCGTGCGGACAAAGAGCGGCAGTCCGACCTCGTCCTCGAGCTGCTTGATCTGCATTGATATCGCCGCCTGCGTAACATTCACGCGCCTTGCACCGGCAGTAAAGGTCTTCGCTTCGGCGATCGCCAAAAACGCTTTTAGCTGTCTGATTTCCATAACTTAAAACACGAGAAACCGTTTCGATTAGAATATCTTATTGACTACATAAAATCCGTTAAATTTGATTATATGTCAAGTTTATCAAAGAATGGAACTGAAATATTTTTTTGCAATTGTCTTGAGCGATGCCAAAAAAAGCCCCAACGATCAGCAATAGGTCCATGTCATATCAGCTGTTTCTGGGCGTTGACGGCGGCGGTACAAAAACAAATGTCGCACTGATGAACGAATCAGGCGAGGTAGTGTCAGAAGCCTCAGGCGGGCCGTCAAACCCGCTCCGCGTCGGTGTCGAAACCGCCGTCGCGAATATTACAAAGGCCCTCAATGAGGCCTGCGACGCGGCAGGATTTTCACGCGGCGACGTTGTCGCGGCAACGCTTGGCCTCGCCGGCGTCCGTCGGAAAGACATCCGTGAACGCGTCCGTGAGAGCTTTGTCGCCCGCTCCGGCATTCGCAAGACACACGTCACGACCGACGCCGAGATCGCCCTTTACGGGACGACGTTCGGCAAGGCGGGCATTGTCGTGATCGCCGGTACCGGTTCGGTCTGCCTTGGGATCAATGACAAAGGCGAGCGTGCCGTTGCCGGCGGCTGGGGGCCGCTTGCCGGTGACGAAGGCGGCGGACGCGGCATCGCCGACCAGGCACTTCACCGTATCGCAAAGGCCTCCGACGGCCGCGGCGAACCAACAAAATTAACAGAAAGCGCCGAAGAATACTTTCGTGCTTCCACGACCGACAATCTGCTCGGCGCCATCTACGCCCCGCAGATCGACAACAGCCGTATAGCCGGTTTTGCAAAAAACGTAGTCGAAACCGCTAAAGAAGGTGATAAAATCGCTCTCGAACTGATCGAAAACGCCGGCATCGAACTAGGCTCCGCCGCAACCGCCGTGATAAAAAATCTCGGCCTCCAACGAGCCAAATTCCCGGTTGGATGCGTCGGCAGCGTTTTCAAAGCAGGCGAGATATTAACAAAACCGATGCTATCCGCGATCCACGCCGTCGCATCAAAAGCATACCTGGTAACCCCAGAAATGCCGCCATCCCAAGCCGCCGCATTGATGGC
>CAZVDM010000249.1:0-4261 GCA_964625555.1 uncultured Chloracidobacterium sp. | reverse complement strand
CACGCGGCAGACCGCCAACGATATCCTTCGTCTTGGTGGTTTCACGCGGGATCTTGGCGATGATATCGCCGGCCATCACTTCGTCACCGTCTTCGACGTGAAGGTTGGCACTGATCGGCATCTGGTAGGTCTTGAGCACCTTGTTGCCGCTGCGGATCTCGAGACGCGGCTGATTCTTCTCATCAGAGTCTTTGACCACAAGGCGTTTCTGGCCCGTGACCTTATCGATCTCTTCTTCGACCGTCTTGCCTTCCTTCAGATCCTGATACTTGATCGTACCCGAAACTTCCGAAAGAATAGCGAAGGTGAACGGATCCCATGTGACGATGATGTCGTCTTCCTTGACCTTTTGGCCGTCCTTTACGTGGATCTGAGCACCGTAAACGATCGTGTAACGGGCAACTTCGCGTCCGCGGTCATCCATCAGAGCAAGCTCCGACTGACGCCGAAGCGAAACGAACTCGCCCACGCGGTTCTTAATGACCTTGGTATCGCCGAGGTATTTGACCGTTCCATCCATCGCTGCGACGTGTTTGGTTTCCTGTTCGAGCCGAGCTGTACCACCGACGTGGAACGTACGCATCGTGAGCTGCGTTCCAGGCTCACCGATCGACTGTGCGGCGATAACACCGACAGCCTCACCGATCTCGACCGTGTTGCCGGTCGCAAGGTTGCGGCCGTAACATTTGACGCAGATACCGCGACGCGATTCGCACGTCAGGGCCGAACGGATTCGGACCTTCTGCAGTCCAGAGAGCTGAACTGCCGAGCCGAGGTCTTCGTCGATCTCGGTATTTGCTGTGACAATAACGTTGCCGTCGACCGGATCGATGATGTCATCGAGCGATGTACAGCCGACAATGCGGTCACGCAGGCTCTCGACCTCTTCACCGTTGCGGATGATAGCTTCGGCAAAGACGCCGCGGAGCGTTCCGCAATCCTGTTCGGAGACGATCACGTCCTGTGCAACGTCGACCAAGCGGCGTGTCAGGTATCCCGAGTCGGCTGTCTTAAGTGCCGTATCAGCAAGGCCCTTACGGGCACCGTGCGTCGAAATAAAGTACTGCAGAACGTCGAGTCCTTCGCGGAAGTTTGCGAGGATCGGGTTTTCGATGATCTCACCCGACGGTTTTGCCATCAGGCCGCGCATGCCGGCGAGCTGACGGATCTGAGCCTCCGAACCTCGTGCACCTGAATCGGCCATGACGAGGATCGGGTTGAGTTCCTTGCGTTCTTTTTCGCGATCGTGCATCGCCTTGAACATTTCCTTCGCAACACGATCGGTCACGTCAGACCAAATGGCCGTCACCTTATTGGTACGTTCCATGTCGGTCATCGTGGCATCTTCGTACTGTTTGCGGAGTTTATCGACCTCTTTCAGAGCTTCGGTGATAATACCCTTCTTGTTGTTCGGCGTTACCATGTCGTCAATCCCGATCGAGACACCGGCCTTCGTCGCATAGAGGAAGCCCATTGCCTTGAGATCGTCGAGCAATGCGACGGTCTGGGCGTGGCCAAGCCGCAGGTGGCAAAATGTCACAAGCGATTGCAGGCCTTTCTTCTTAAGAACACCGTTGACGAACGGCAAACCGTCGCGTGTCAGGCGTTCGTTAAAGATCGCACGACCGGCCGTGGTTTCCATGATGATGTCGACATTCTCGCGAACGTTCGCACGCATCACGTCCTGATTCGAATGCTCTGCCGTCAGATCGATCAGATCACCACGCCAGCGAAGGCGGATCTTTGTCTGAGTTTCGATGACACCGGCGTCGAGTGCAAGCAGTGCGTCTTCGATCGAGTTGAACGCCTTGTTATCGCCGCGCATCTCGTCGCGAGCCAAGGTCAGATAATAGCAGCCAAGAACGATGTCCTGCGAAGGAACCGTGATCGGCTGGCCCGATGCCGGCGACAAGAGGTTGTTCGACGCGAGCATTAGAACGCTGGCTTCGATCTGTGCCTCAGGCGACAGCGGAATGTGAACGGCCATCTGGTCACCATCGAAGTCGGCGTTGAAAGCCGTACAAACGAGCGGGTGAATTTTGATAGCTTTACCTTCGACGAGAACCGGTTCAAAAGCCTGGATACCAAGACGGTGAAGCGTCGGTGCTCGGTTCAGGAGAACCGGATGCTCGCGAATTACCTCTTCGAGGATGTCCCAAACGATCGGCTCCTGACGTTCGACCATTTCGCGTGCCTGTTTAATGGTCGCGGCGTGCTGATCCTTTTCTAATTTGTTGTAGATGAACGGCTTGAAGAGCTCAAGAGCCATTTTCTTCGGCAGACCGCACTGGTGCAACTTGAGTTCCGGACCGACCACGATCACCGAACGTCCCGAGTAATCGACACGTTTTCCGAGCAGATTCTGACGGAAACGGCCTTGTTTACCTTTCAATGTGCCGGAAAGCGATTTGAGCGGGCGATTGTTCGCACCACGCAGCACGCGGCCGCGGCGGCCGTTGTCGAACAACGCATCGACAGCCTCTTGCAGCATGCGTTTTTCGTTACGGACAATGACCTCAGGAGCGCGTAGCTCGATCAGTTTCTTGAGACGGTTATTACGGTTGATAACGCGGCGATAGAGATCGTTGAGATCAGATGTCGCGAAACGTCCGCCGTCGAGAGGCACCAACGGGCGAAGCTCTGGCGGAATGACCGGAATAACATCGAGGATCATCCAATCAGGATGATTTCCCGAGCGAAGGAACGAATTCGATACCTTCAGACGTTTGGAATACTTAAGCTTTTTCTGTTGCGACGTCTCGTCCTTCATTTTGGCACGAAGCTCTTCGACGAGCTCGGCGACATCGATCGTCTGAAGCAGATCCTTGATCGCCTCGGCGCCCATTTTGGCGACGAACTGATTAGGATAATCACGCGACAGTTCACGGAAACGCTCGTCGTTGAGCAATTCCTTGGGCTTGAGATCCGGAACGTCGCCTTCGTCAACGACGATGTAGGTCTCAAAATAAAGGATCTTTTCGAGATCGCGCAAAGTGATGTCGAGCAGATGGCCGATTCGCGACGGCAGGCCCTTGAAGAACCAGACGTGCGAACAGGGCGAAGCGAGCTCGATGTGGCCGAGGCGTTCCCGACGGACCTTTGACTGCGTGACCTCGACGCCGCACTTATCGCAGATGACGCCGCGATGCTTCATTCGCTTGTACTTACCGCAAAGACATTCCCAGTCGGAAACCGGGCCGAAGATGCGGGCGCAAAACAGGCCGTCGCGTTCCGGTTTGAACGTTCGATAGTTGATCGTTTCCGGTTTGGTGACCTCTCCGTGCGACCACGAACGGATCTTATCCGGCGACGCAAGTGAGATGCGGATCGCTTCGTAATTGGTGGTCAGTTGTGTTTTGCTCTCGTTATTAAATCGAAACATATATCTCCAAAATCAATGCTATTTGTCCCATCTGGGACACTTTTGGGACACCGTTGGGACGGACTAAACCGCTGACTCCATTGGCATTAACGCATTTCTGACAGTTGTCCCATTTGTCCCGCATAGACATTTCATATGCGGGACAGAGGGACGAACTTTTAATCAACACCGACCAGGGCATCGACACCGGCGACGATCTCCTCGGGGTCGATCTCGTCTTCCTGAATGAGCTCAACGTCGAGACACAAGCTCTGCAGCTCGCGAACGAGAACGTTGAACGATTCCGGAATGCCCGGTTCGAAGTTAGAAACGCCCTTAACGATCGTTTCGTAGATCTTCGAACGTCCGGCGACATCGTCGGATTTGCATGTCAGCAATTCCTGCAAGATGTGCGCCGCACCGTAGGCCTCGAGTGCCCAAACTTCCATTTCGCCGAAACGCTGGCCGCCGAACTGAGCTTTACCGCCCAAAGGCTGCTGCGTGATCAGGCTGTAAGGCCCGATCGAGCGTGCGTGGATCTTGTCGTCGACCAGGTGTGAGAGCTTGAGCATATAAATGTAACCAACGCACACCTTCTGCTCAAACTGCTCGCCCGTCATACCATCATAGAGCCGAGTCTTGCCCGACGGGCCGACCGATGCCGGAATGCCGAGTTCGTCGTACTTCTGATTGGCCTTTGTGATATAGCCCTTGATCTCTTCTTCGCTGGCTCCGTCGAAAACTGGCGTGGCGAAGTGGAGTCCGAGGATCTTACCGGCCCACCCGAGGTGCGTCTCGAGGATCTGTCCGACGTTCATACGAGACGGAACGCCGAGCGGATTTAGGACGATCTCGACCGGAGTTCCATCCGGCAAGTACGGCATGTCTTCCTCAGGCAGG
>CAZVDM010000248.1:0-4312 GCA_964625555.1 uncultured Chloracidobacterium sp. | reverse complement strand
TGGTCGAGTTATTTTGACGACTCGCCGCACCTGGCCGATTATAACGGAATGATCGGCCGCGATGCTCAGGGCAACATCTATACCGGCGGGACATCGTATGTCGACGACGCGTCGGGCGATACCGATATCGTATTGTTCAAGACGGACGTAAACGGCAACCGCGTTTGGTCGCGGTCGTTTCAGGGGCCCGGACTCTACAAGGACGGCCTCCGCGACATGGCCGTGGACGCTGCCGGCAATGTCTATATGACGGGCTATTCCTATGGTTTGCCCGAAGGGTCTTCACAGCTCCGCAGCTATAACTATCTTACTTTGAAATACAGCTCAAACGGCGACCTGATGTGGTCGAGGTACTATGGCCCGAATCCGGGTTACGACGATTTTCCGCGATCGCTTAAGATCGATGCGGCGGGGAATGCTTACGTCGCCGGCTACTCATGGGGAATAAATACGTACGCTAATTACGCGACCGTGAAATACGACACGAACGGCAACCAAGTGTGGGCCCAGCGTTTTGCCGGGGGGTACGGCGAGATGCTCAACGAAGTGGAAGTGGACGGCACCGGAAACGTATATGTTACAGGTTACTCGAACAGCAGCCAGGCCGGAGGCAGCGAAGACATCGTGACCATCAAATACAATTCCAACGGAGACCAGCAATGGCTAAACCGATACAATTCGTCCACTTCGGATTCGGACGAGGGATATGAAATTGAGATCGACGCCGCTGGTGATGTGCTGGTGCTCGGAGAAACGTATGATTTCTCTGACACCCGGGCATTTATTCAGAAGATCGGCGGAGCTAGCGGCCTGTCGATCTGGACGCGGCCCTTAACGGGCATCAGCCAGGATCAGAGCGTGATGGCGATGGCGTTGGATCTGGACCCGCAGGGCAAGATCATACTCACCGGAATGCTATACGACGGATTCAGCTACAACGTCGATTCATTCATTGCGAAGTTGACGCCCGATGTAGCGGTCGAATGGGTCCGGTCGTATGACGGCCCGTCGGATGAGGACTACGACGGAGACCCGAAGATGGTCATCGACGCCGACGGCAATATAGTGATGGCCCTGACGTCTGAGGGCTTTGCCAATGCCGATATTCAGGTGATCAAGTACGCTGCCGATGGTACTGAGCAATGGACCTACCGTTACGGCAATCCATTTTTCGGCGACGATGTAATGTTAAGCTGGGAGGCCGAAGCGGCACAACGAACTCTGCTCCTCGATTCACAAGGCAATGTGTATATAACCGGCAGCTCATATATACCCGAACAATCGACAGATCTGCTTGTATTCAAACTCGAGCCGATCGCCCAGACACGTTCAGTTCCGTTTGATTTTGACGGCGACCGAAAGGCCGACATTTCGGTATTTCGTCCTTCGACAGGGGACTGGTATATTTTGAAGAGCTCCGATCGGAGTTCGATGACCACAAATTGGGGCATTAATGGCGACCAGATAGTACCGGCAGATTACGATGGCGACGGCAGGAACGATCTCGCTGTCTACAGAAATGGTGTATGGTGGATCCGCCGAAGTTCGGACGGCGGTTACTCGGCGAGCCAGTTTGGTCTTACCGAAGACAAACCAGTACCCTCAGACTTTGATAACGATGGCCGTGCCGACTTGAGCGTATTCAGGCAAGGCATATGGCATTCTTTGTCGAGTGCGACCAACGTTTATCGACCGATCCAATTTGGTATTGCCGGTGATATTCCGCTGCCCTCGGATTTTGATAGCAATCGCCGAAGCGATCTTGCGGTTTTCCGCAACGGAACATGGTACGTCCAGTATCAAGCCGGATTGCCGCTCGCGTTAATGGAGTTCGGCAATCAAACAGATAAGGCAGTGCCGGCCGATTACGATGGTGACAAGAAGACCGATCTTGCCGTCTATAGATCCGGCGTCTGGTGGGTGTGGCAAAGCAGGACGGGTTCGATGACAGCATTTCAATGGGGAACAGCAGGAGACATTCCCGTACCGGCCGATTATGACGGTGACAAGAAGACTGATTTTGCTGTTTACCGGCAAGGCGTCTGGTACATTTGGAGAAGCAGCGACGGAGGTTACTCGCAAGTCAATTACGGACTTCCGAGCGATATACCGGTACCTTCGGCCTATCTGAGATAATGCCTGAGTTCAGGCCGTAAACGTCTGGCAACAGATACATCCCGTCTCTGTTGCCTTTCGTTCCGGCTTTCCTTCGAGAGGGCTGAAGGGTGGCGACGCTGTTGAATTGCCGTGGGGAAATAATACGGGCTTCGCATTCCTGCGAAGCCCTGCTGCTGATATTAAAGTTACAAATTAGAATTTGCTCGGATCCGGAAGCGGTGTCTTGGTGATATAGCTGACATATTCCGACAGCCCTTCGTCCGTTTTCTTAACAAACTTATACACCTGGGCGAGGCGGCTCTTCAAGGCATCCTTATTTGCCGCGTTTTCCGCGTCGGCCTTTTTCGACGAACGCGCATAGGCATCCAGCATGAGATCGAGTGCTTGCTTAACACGTTCTTCCAACGCAGCAGCTTCGGCTTCGTTTACCGGCTTCGACGCCAATTTTGTTTTTAAGGCATTGCCGAGTTTGTTGTATTCGTCTTCGTAGTAAAGAGCGATCATGTTGTACGGCAGTGCATTTTCCTTGATCGGCGATTCAAAGAGGGTGGCCTTATAGATGCTCACCGCACCAGCCTTCTTGTCGCGGGTCGTGACCAAATTCCCTTCAATGTAATAAATCCACGCCAAAGCTTCAGGCTTGTCCTTGAACGGAGCGAACGATTTCGGTGCTGTCCCCGCTTCGATCAATTCTTCCGCCTTTTTTGCCGACGAGATCGTATCGTCGACGTAGGATTTATCTCCCGCAGCCATCGCATTGTAGCCGGCGTAGGTTAGGTTAATAAGAATATCGACATTCTGCGGCTCGTCGGCTAGGATCTCTTTGCCCAGGGTGAATGCACTCTGGAACTTATTACCGTCTACGGCCTTAAAGAACATTGACGTTCTATAGCTTTCGACAAATTTACGCAGCTTTTTGACGTTGTCATTCTTTTCAGTGCCGAAACGGGCCAGAAACTCCTTTGCGGTCTGATAGGCCTTTTCTTTGTCGTCCGCACTTGAACTGTTAGATAACGTGGCGATCTCTTTTAACAGATCTTCCTTCGAACGCTCTTTTTGCGCGAACCCCGTTATTGCGAATATCGCCACCAAAATTGCCACCACGGCAGTCGAAACCAATCTCTTCATTAGATATAAACTCCTTAGTAAAATAACTATTTTGCCACTATAGCAAACGCGATTTTGCTTGCTCAAATCTGACAAACATTTTATTTGCAGCAGCAGCGGTCCAGCTGATTTTGATGGGATGAATCGGCGGCGTGTTGCATGAGAGTTGATCGAAAAACACCAGATCTGCCCGAGATATTTCCGGCTGAGTCACGGCAATTTAAACTTGACAATAACACACTCAAGTATTATATTCGCTTTAGGCTCAAGTTAGTTATATATTTGTAGCGCTACGCAATAATTTAGACGGAGATTAAATATGAGCAAAATTATAGGAATCGATCTGGGAACGACAAATTCGGTTGTCGCCGTGATGGAAGGCGGCGAGCCGATCGTTATTACAAATAGTGAGGGCGGGCGCACGACGCCGTCGGTCGTGGCATTTGCCAAGGACGGCAACCGCCTGGTCGGCCAGGTCGCAAAGCGTCAGGCCGTGACAAACCCCGAAAACACGCTGTATTCGATCAAACGGTTTATGGGGCGTCAATTTGGCGAGGTTTCGGAAGAGATCAAACAGGTGCCGTACAAGGTTGACAAAGCCGGCAACGGCGACGTCAGCATCAATGTAGACGGAAAGCATTTCAGCCCGCCTGAGATCGCGGCGATGGTCCTGCAGAAATTGAAACAGTCGGCCGAAGATTATCTCGGCGCGAAGGTAGAAAAGGCTGTGATCACGGTGCCGGCATACTTTAACGACGCACAGCGTCAGGCAACGAAGGACGCCGGCAAGATCGCCGGACTCGAGGTCCTGCGTATCGTCAACGAACCAACGGCTGCGGCTCTTGCGTATGGTCTGGACAAGAAAAAAGACGAGATCATCGCGGTATTCGACTTCGGCGGCGGTACGTTCGACATCTCAGTGCTCGAGGTCGGCGAAGGCGTGGTCGAGGTAAAATCGACCAACGGCGACACACACCTCGGTGGCGATGACGTCGACGAAGTGCTCGTCGGCTGGATCATCGAGGAGTTCAAGAAGGATCAGGGCATCGACCTGCACAACGACAAAATGGCGCTTCAGCGTCTGAAA
>CAZVDM010000247.1:0-4366 GCA_964625555.1 uncultured Chloracidobacterium sp. | reverse complement strand
AGGTCGTCCGGCCGATGGCGACGACGGTGTCGGCGAGTTCGGCGATCTGGTGGCCGAGGGTGAGGTCGGACAAAGACAAGTGACGAGTGATCAGTGATGAGTGATGAGTGGTTCGGACCGAGCTCGATCTGAGGTGCGTGAGGATGAGAAACGAGCAGCCGTTTTGAGCTGCAAGCAGGCGGAACCGCCGCATCCAACGGGCCGGGCCGTTGCTGCGAGGGGCGGACGGTTCGAGGGCAGCAAGGTCGTCGACGATGATGACATTCGCCTCGGTTCCGCGGATCGCAAGGTCCACCGAATGCCTGATAAACCGCGCGAGATCGCCGCGAAAATGGTTCGGAACTTTTATGTTTTCGCCATAACCGGAGCGTTCGAAGTAAGGTGCGAAATGGTAGCGGACGGGCATTTTCCCCAAGATGGGCGACGGACAGGTGTAACGGGCACGCATCTGTGCGGGTGAGGTTTCGAGGTCGAGATAGAGAACTCGCTGGCGTCGCGGCGGCGGGAAAAGCTGTTTGACCGGCGGTGTTGCCGGGCCGAATTGGAACTGGTGCTGCGGTTCGCGAAACGGCATTTTGCCTCGGGCGATCGATTCTGCGATCTGAACGGCGAGGATGCTCTTTCCAACGCCTGTTTCACCGGCAAGTACAATGACCTCGCCCGGCCGCCACAGATCGCCGAATAGGTATTCGGCGCGATACGAGGGTTTGATCTCTCGCAGCCAGTCGTTGGCCTGACGGTTTTGGAGCGCTCCGGTGCTGCAATAAAGCTCAGGATCTCTTAATTTCGCCCGCTCGTGGAGATCTCTTTGTTTCCGGTCTTCTTTTCGATCTGCAGCGGAATCGTATCTATTAGCGTCGTAATATTCGTCGTTCTTGTACATTTTATCTACTACCCGCGTTCGATATGGGCGTAGGATAATGATAAATGAATGTATCACATATTGTCAAGTGTTTTGTGAATGAAACGCGGCGGCGCGTTTTGTCGTGAGGGTAGTGAGATACGCCCTTACTGTCGTGCGGGCTTGCGCCTGAGACGCCCTTACTATCGTGCGGGCTTGTGCCTGAGACGCCCTTACTGTCGTGCGGGCTTTGGCACCTCGCGGACGCGCAGCTCCTGGATCAGCGGCGGATTTTCGGGGCTGAGCGTGAAATAGACCATGATGTTCGCGTTCTCGCCCTCGATGATGAAACTGCCGCGAAGCTGATTTTCCGGATTCAATTCCTTGATCGAGATGATCTTGCCGGCTTTTGCCCAGAGGGCGGCGTAGTCTTTTTTAAGAATGTCGATCGGATAATCGGGAAAAAAGTTTTCGGCAAAGATTCCGCTCTTTTCGGCGTTTTCCCAAGCCGGAATTATTTTGAGCAGCTCGGCTTTGCGCTGGGCAAGTATGTTTGATACGGGCAACTGGCGCGGTTTGAGGTCGGCATTCTTGACCATCATGTCAAGAATCTGAAGCGTGATGCCGCCGAGGCTCGCGTACGTGACGTTGCCGAAAGCGACGACGCCGATGCCGTATTCGGGCATTATCCGCCAATGGCTGCCGAAACCGGGCAGGCCGCCGCCGTGAGCCAAATAAACACGACTTTCGCAATCGCGCAGCCACGAAAGGCCGTATCCGTAGGCACCGGCCGCGGCGCATGTTCGTCCGCCGGGATAGGTGAAATTCGGCAGCAAGCCGATGAAACGCCACGGATGCTGCATTTCGCGTACGGAACTTCGCATGACCGGGCCCGTTTCGGCGGCGTTCGACGGAGGCCACGCCGACAAGTGAAGCGCCATATATTTGCTGAATTCATCGATCGACGAGATCATACCGCCCATCGAGCCCCACGAACCGTCCGGAGTGTCGTGAAGCAAGGTCTCTTCGTTCCACCTTTCATTTAGCCAGCGATAGCCGTGGGCGAGTTTGTCGGGGGCGACATTTCCGTATTCCCATTCCGAAGTGTTCATTCCCAACGGCCGCCAGATATTATCGCGTATGTATTGCTGATACGGTTTGCCCGAGACCTTCGTAATGATGCGGCCCAAAAGGGCGAAGCCGAGATTGGCATATTCGTATGCGATTCCCGGCGGGTTTGAAAACGAGATCTTGCCGTTCAGCAGGGCCGAAAGCTCTTTGTTCGTGTCGGCGAGTTGACGGTCGCCCCACGGGTTGTCCTCTGGAAATCCGGCTCCGTGCGTCAGGAGTTGGCGGATGGTAATGTGCGTAGAATCGGCGGTCGGATATTTCTGATCCTTCAGCTCAGGCACGTAGAGATAGGCCGGATCGTCGAGTTTCAGCTTGCCGTCGTCGCGAAGTTTCAGGATCGCCATTGCTGTGAAACTCTTGCTCATCGATGCAATTCGGAAGAGCGATGAAGTGGTGACAGGTATCTTCTTTTCGACGTCCGTATAGCCGTCGGTGCCGGAAAAAACGAGCTTGCCGTCGACGACAATTCCAAATGCGACGCCGGGAAAGTGGTTCTTTGCGGCATGTTCCTTGACAAGCTTTTCGATCGCGGGAAACGTCTGTTTGATCCTGTCGAGCCTTTCGGGATCCGTAAATTCGGCCGACTTGTATGTCGTATCATAAGCCACGGCGGCCGGCTGCTTGACCTGGCCAACTGCCGACAAACAAAGGATAAGAAGTAAAAGGACGCAATAATTAGTTTTCATTTAGATGCTCCGACCGCTATATACTCCGCCAATATCGTACGGGCCAATTGTCAACATACCAGAGTACGTAGCCTAATTAAAAGCAGTGATGGCTTGTTCCGTCTCCGTCTGTAATCAAACGAACAGACGCGACCGGCGCGACCTCTATATTCTGGTGTTGCTAGGGAGAAAAAATTATGTCAATACCAAACAAAGACGAAGTCGAAGGAAAATGGGAACAAACTAAGGGCTGGGTCAAGGACAAGGCAGGCGAGGTAACGAACGATCCGGAACTCGAAGCCAAGGGCGAGGCACAGATCGCCGCAGGTGACGCTCAGGAAGCCTGGGGCAATGTAAAACGTAACGTCGGCGATGTCGTTGAGGCGGTCGGCGATGCGATCAAGAAATAGAAGCAAGAAGACTGGAAGGAAAAAGCCCCGTTGAATGTTCAGCGGGGCTTTCCTTGTTTAGAAGATCACATTTGGTGTAACGCCCGGAAGCGGCTCCGGCGGCGACGGGTCGGGCTGCGGTTGCGGGAAAGGTTCGTCCGGATCGATCGGCGGGTCAATCACCGGATACGGGTTCGGTTCGGTCGGCGGATGCGTCGGCGGATCGGGTGCACCTTCGGGCTCTGTCGGGGTTTGGTTGTGCGTTACGTCCGGTTTTGTTACTGGGTCGGTTATCGGCCCAACTGTATTGTTTTCGATATTCATTTTTTAACCTCCTGACATCATATTAACGGCGGGAGTCGGCAGTGTATGTTCGTTTCGATACAGACGGCGGTTTAGCGTTTGTATGTCAGGACATGTTCGGGCGTTGGTTGGCCGATCGCCAGTTTGGCGTCGGGAACCGGCTCACCGGGCGTGAGCGTGAGAGGGAGGACGCCGGCCCATATGGGCATGGCGTAGTCTTCGGCGTCGTCAACGGGGTCGCCCTTGCGGATCTTAGCGGAGGCCTCGGCGATCGGAAGTTTTAGGACGGTAGTCGCTTTAAGTTCGAGTTCCGACGGCCAACGGATCTCGGGCCAACGGCCGGGGATGATGTGGTTTGTGAACGCCTCGAGGGCGGCGTATTTTTCTTCTGCATCTGTCACCATTTCTGCACGGCCGAGAATAACGACGCTGCGGTAGTTCATCGAATGGTGAAATGCCGAACGAGCGAGCACAAGGCCGTCGATGAGCGTTACGGTAACGCAAATATCGATGCCATCGGCGATATTTCGGAGCATTCTGCTTGCTGATGAACCGTGAATATACAGATCATCGCCGATTCGGGCAAACCCCGTAGGTATCACATATGGCTGGGCAGATATGTTAAATCCGACGTGGCAGATAAAGGCCTCGTCGAGAATGGCGTTTATCGTCTCGCGTTCGTAGATGCCGCGTTTGGGTATTCGTTTGACGGTGGTGCGTTCGGTCTTAATATTGGTTCTGCTCATGGTGAGTGAAACGCCCTTACTACCGTGCGGGCTTCTGCCTTATTTAGCGTTCATCCAGTCATCGCCGACGCCGATCTCGACGACGAGCGGCACGTCGAGCGTTGCTGCCGCTTCCATTTCGCGTTTGATGAGGACCTTGGCGGCGTCGACCTCTGACTCGGGGCCCTCGAAGAGTAGTTCATCGTGGACCTGCATGATCATTTTTGTCTGCAGCTTTTCGGCCTTAAGGGCATTGGCGACGCGGATCATGGCGATCTTGACGATGTCGCTGGCGGTGCCCTGGATCGGCAT
>CAZVDM010000246.1:0-4424 GCA_964625555.1 uncultured Chloracidobacterium sp. | reverse complement strand
GCGATTGCCGTGATACCGCCGCCTGAGAGCGTGCCGCGTGAGGCTTGGACGCTGCTTGCGATATTTGTCGCGACCATCGTCGGGTCGATCGTCCAGCCGATGTCGGGAAGCGCGATGGTGTTTATCGGCGTGATCGCGACGGCGGTTTTCGGCGCGCTCAAGATCGAGATCAGCCTAAGCGGCTATGCCGACAAATATGTCTGGCTGGTGCTCGCTGCGTTTTTTATCTCGCGTGCAATGATCAAGACCGGCCTTGGCCATCGGATCGCGTTGATACTCGTTCGCCTTATCGGCCGAAAGACGCTCGGGCTCGGTTATTCGCTCGTCATCACTGATTTTGTACTCGCGTCGTTCGTTCCGTCGACCGGGGCGAGATCGGGCGGCATTATACTGCCGATCGCGAGGAGCGTTTCGGAAACGTACGATTCGCGGCCCGATGACGGGACAGCCGGCAAGCTCGGCACGTTCCTGATGAACCTCTTGTATCAATGCGAGGTCATACTATGTGCGACATTTCTGACCGGGCAGGCGTCGAATCTGATCATCGCGAGATTCGCTATGGAGCACGCCGGTATCGACATGAACTATTCGATCTGGTTTGTCTCGGCGATCGTGCCGGCAATTGTCTCGCTGATCGTCATTCCGTTGATGATCTATCGATACTTTCCGCCCGAAGTCAAAGAAACGCCCAACGCGGTACAGTTTGCCCGCGAAGAACTGACCAAGCTCGGCGCGCTCGCGCGAAGCGAAAAGATATTGCTCGCGGTTTTTGTGGTCGTCGTTGCCCTTTGGATCACGTCAAAGTTTCACGGCATCGACGCGACGGTCATTGCTCTGTTTGGCATCGCGTTTCTGCTGATCACGCAAGTACTGGATTGGAGTGATGTGATCGATGAGACGCACGCCTGGGAGGTATTTATCTGGTACGGCGGCCTGGTGATGATGGCGACCGAGCTCGGCAAAACGACGATCACAAAGCTTTTTGCCGAATCGATCGCCGGTGCGACGAACGGACTCTCGTGGCCGATGGCCCTGATCGTGCTGGCGCTCGTCTATTTTTACGCACATTACGGCTTTGCGAGCATAACCGCACATGTGACGGCGATGTTCATACCGTTCTTGACCGTCACGATCGCGGTCGGAGCTCCGGCGGGGCTTACCGTTCTCGTACTAACTTACTTTGCTAATCTCAGCGCAGGCCTCACACATTACGGCACGACTCCGGCACCTGTCTATTTCGGCACCGGCTACGTCAAGCAGGGCCAGTGGTGGACGATAGGCCTGATCGCGTCCGTGCTTAACATTCTGATCTGGTCAACGATCGGCCTGGCCTGGTGGAAAGTGATCGGTTGGTGGTAAACGATGAAGATGCAATTGCACAAAAAATGCCGGCTCAAATGTGCCGGCATTTTTTGAGATAGCGTCTAGATCATGCGGGTTTAGAAATTGAGCTCGCTGCCCGGAGCTCCGGGAGCTCCCGGTTCGGGAGCATCGACCTTATCAAGAGCCTCTTTGTAGATCTTGATAAGACCGCCTTCTTCAAACCGTTTCTTGGTCGCTGCGAGATAGTCGTTGAAAACGGATGCACGCTTTCGCGAGAGCATCTGCTCGAACAGGCTGCTTCTCTGTTTGGCGAACTCTGCTGTGTCAGCTTCGTCCCGTTTGGTCACGCCTACGACCACCCAATTGTCGCCAAGTTTGATCGGTGTCTTTGTTACATCGCCGGCTTTCATTGCGTAGATCGCATCTTCCAGCGCTTCGCTGGTCGAAGCCGAGGAACCTTCGCCGAGCGGTGTACCGAGAACGAAAGCTTTCTGATCCTTGACCTTCATGCCTTTGGCAGTCGCGGCGGCCGCCAATGCATCAGCGCTTGAGGTGCCGGCAGCGATCTGTTTGGCGATCTCCTCAACCTGCGCACGGGCCTTATCGAGCTTTACGACATCCGTGATCTGAGCTTTGACCTCATCAAATTCGGCATCGCGGGGCTCTTTGCGGTCGACGAGCATCGGAATGGCAAATCCGTTCTGGATCGGCGTCTTCTCGCCGACATCGTTTGCGGCTTCGAGCGGTGCGATACCTTCTTCGAACTGAGGTGACGTACCGATGTCCGGAATGTTGTCGCCCGGTTTAACATAGGCCGTCTCTTTGATCATGTCGGCCGGTTTCATATTGGCCTGTGCGGCAAATTCAGCGGCTGTCTTTTGCAGATCTTTGGTCTGCTTTAACGAATCGACGACCTTCTGAGCAAGCTCAGCCGCCGCAGCGTAGGCACGGCGGTTACGAAGACTCACATCGAGTTCCTTCTTAGCATCTGCAAACGGCTTTGGCACATCTTCGCCGCGGCGAAGAATGAAGTAGCGGTTTTGATATAGGATCGGTTCGGTGATCTCGCCCGGTTTCATCTTGACCAAACGCTGATATGGATCATCAGGCTTGCTCGGATCTTCGCGAACAGGTCCGCGAAGTTTGCCGCCAAGCGGGGCTGAAATCGGATTCTCGGATTGTCCTTTCGCAGCGTTCGCAAATTCCTCTTCAGTGATCACCCCGCCGTTTTTGGTTCGCAATTGCTCGACGATCTGCGCCGCTTTACCCTGGACCTGCGCATCGAATTCGGGTTTCGGCACACGCAGCACGATCTCTTGGCCAAGGGCACCGGCCGTTCGCTTGTCGAGCGGGAGTTTGTCATATTCGGCCTGAAGGTCAGCGTCCGAGATTTGGAGCTTTTCGCCGATCTTAGCGGTATTCACAAACAGATATTTGATCTTCTTTTGCGGTACGCTGATGAAGTAACTCGACTTATTCTTGTCGAAATACTCGCGAAGTTCCGCGTCGGTCGGAACGATCGTCTTTGATAGGTCCGTGCTGGAAACTGATAAGTAGGTGAGGTCAAACTTTGTGTTCTTTCGCTGAAAATCGCTCAAGACCTCTTCCTCAGAAACGGTCACGCCCGACGTGATAAATGCATCGAGCTTCTTGCTGCTGACGTCGTCGCGGATACGCTGTTCGTAAGCGGCGATGCTGCCAAACTGTTCGCGAACGTTCAATTCGTAGCGTTCCTGGTCGAACGGTTTGCCGTCTTCGCTCTTATTCTGCTCACGGATCGCGGCCGCAACTTCGGCATCGCTAGCGGTCAGTCCGAGCCGTTCTGCCTCGACACGCGTGATGCGGCTGCCAATCAGGCCCTCAAGCATCATTTTTGCCGGAAAGCTGCGGCCCTGCGAAAATCGGCTGTAATTCTCTTTCTGCTGGACAAGTTCTCCGACGGTGATCTTTTCACCGGACACGCTGGCGACCGTTTCAGTGCTGCGGGCTAAATTCGCGCCCGTCGTCGTGTTGGTCGAGCTCCGGTTCCAAAAAACAAGACTGACGACCATGATGACCGCAAAAATGAGAATGAAAAAATTACGAGTTTTTTCGAGACGATTAAAAAACTTTAGCATCGAGTATTACCTGCAAACCTTTGGCTTAGAAAATAATTGTCATTAGGGACAAACCGCAATCTTAACAAAAAAGGCGCCAAAATCCAACGTAACACACGTCGATGCGCCGATAAATAGGCGCTTTTTGACGCGAATTTGCTTGATGTTTCGATGCAATTCGCGGATTATTAGTTTGCGGAACTTAAGACCAATGGAAACAAAACAGATCAGATCGGTCGCGGTCGTCGTAAAGCCAAACCATGCCGAGGCGATGGCCACAGCCGTCGAACTCGGAGCTTGGCTCGATGCTCGCAGTATCGAGCAGATCGGCGAGCCGCACTCAGCCAGCGATGCCCGGCGTGAACCGACGGTGATCGCCGGTGCCGACCTGATCGTCGTTCTGGGGGGCGACGGCACAATGATCTCGGCCGCACGAATGGTCGGAAACGTCGACGCACGTGTGATGGGCGTCAACTACGGCAGCCTCGGTTACTTGACCGATTTTCGCATCGAAGAGATGTTCACCGCGCTCGAATCGATCATCGCCGGCGATTATGAGATCGACCGGCGGGAAATGCTCGATGCCGAACACTGGCGCGCCGGAGAAAGGGTTGCCGAAGGCCGCGTGCTCAACGATGTCGTCATAAACAAGGCCGCCTTGGCGCGGATCATTGAGATCGACGTAAAGCTGAACGGGCTGTTTGTGAACACTTTTCGTGCCGACGGATTGATCATCGCGACGCCGACAGGTTCGACGGCGTATAATCTTTCCGCCGGCGGACCGATCGTTTATCCGTCAATGAACGCCGTTCTCATAACGCCGATCTGCCCGTTCACACTGACCAACCGTCCGATCGTCGTCCCTGACACGGCCGAGATCGAACTGCACCTCCAAGATGCGAACGAAGGCGTATTTCTCACCTTCGACGGCCAAACCGGCCACCGTATGCAGGCCGACGACCGCGTCATCATCCGCAAGAGCGAAACCACATTTAACCTCGTCCA
>CAZVDM010000245.1:0-4447 GCA_964625555.1 uncultured Chloracidobacterium sp. | reverse complement strand
GATGATGGCACGCTTTATCGAGGCGGGATTCGACCCGAAAGAAAATTACCGCATCGCCAAATATATGGAGATGTACGCCCGCGTGCTCGATTATCCGCGGCATCTCGGCCAGCATTCAGGCGGAATGGTCATTTCGCTTGGGCGTCTCGACGGCGTCGTGCCGCTCGAGCCTGCGTCGATGGAAAACCGCAACATCATCCAATGGGACAAGGACGACTGCGAGCGTCTCGGCATCGTCAAGGTCGACCTTTTGGGTCTCGGAATGATGGCCGTCATCCGCGACACGCTCACCCTGATCGAAGAGCACCGCGGCGAAAAGGTCGATCTCGGCAAGATATCAAAAAAAGATCCGCTCGTTTACAAAACGCTACAGGAGGCAGACACGATCGGGATGTTTCAGGTCGAGAGCCGTGCCCAGATCAATTTTCTGCCCAAATCGCGGCCTGAGAATTTTTACGATATCGTCGTCCAGGTCGCCATCATCCGCCCGGGCCCGATCGTCGGCAAAATGCTCAGCGGCTACATCGCCCGCCGCATGGGCAAAGAAGAGGTCGACTATATGCACCCGTCGTTTGAGCCGATCTTAAAGCGCACGCTCGGCGTTCCGCTCTTTCAAGAGCAGCTGCTCCGAATGGCGATGACTATCGCCGGCTTTACCGGCGGCGAGGCCGAGGAACTGCGGCGTGCCCTCGGATTCAAACGCGCCGACAAACGCCTCGCTAAGATCGAAACGCGCCTGCGTTCCGGGATGGCGGACAAAAACATCACTCAGGAAATACAGGACAAGATCGTCAAGAGCATCCTCGCTTTTGCCAACTACGGCTTTCCCGAATCGCACGCCGCGAGCTTTGCCCTGCTGACCTACGCGTCGGCGTATCTCAAAGTGCATTATCTGGCGGAATTTACGACCGCGATGCTCAACAATTACCCGCTCGGTTTCTATTCGCCCGCGACGCTCATTAAGGATGCCCAGCGGCACGGCCTGCATTTCAACGCGATAAACATTAACCAGTCGCAAAGGCTCTTCACCATCGAGGACGGCAAGGTGCGCATCGGCCTAAAATATGTCAAAGGCCTAAGAAAGGATGTTGCCGACGAGATCGTCATCCGTCGGAACGCAGGCTGCGGGCCTGCGACCGTGCCGTACACATCCGTCGAAGACCTCGTAAAACGCGTCCCCGCAATAAACAAAAAAGAGATCCGCGCTCTCAGCCTGTCCGGCGCACTCAATTTCGACGCCACCGTCCATCGCCGCCAAGCGCTTTGGGAATCGGAACTCGCCATCCAGCCCGCGGGCGAGCTTTTCGCGAATATCGAGGAGAAACAGCCCCCGCCACAGTTCATCAACCAGATGAGCGGATGGCAGCTCATGGAAACCGACCTGATGACGACCGGCATCACGATCGGCAAACATCCGATGGCGTTCCTTCGAGAAGAGCTGACCAAGCACGGCGTCATCGCCGCCTATCAGACCACGCATCTAAAAAAGCGTGACGTCGTCTCGGTCGCCGGTGCCGTCATCGTCCGCCAGCGTCCGAGCACCGCCAAGGACGTCGTTTTTATCACGATGGAGGACGAGACGGGGTATTCGAATTTCATCGTCATGCCGGATGTTTTCGAGCGTTTTCGCTCCGTTATCGTATCGAGCGATTTTATGCTCATCCGCGGGAAGGCCGAAGAGGGCGGCATGATCAAAGCCTTGTTTTTCGAGCCGATAAATGCTTTTATAAGCAAAATACAGTCACACGATTTTCAGTGATCTACTATGTGCGGACGGGCATCACAACGAGGAAAACGCGAGGATTTTCGCAATTACGTTTACGAATTCGACCCGCAGGGCGACCTCTTTCGAGGCAACATCAAACCGACACAGGATGTCGCCATCGTCATCAACGACCGCGACGCCGTCAAAACCGTCGACGCCCGCTGGTGGTGCCAGTTCGACGGCTCCCGCGAATGGAGCACCAAATACGCGACGTTCAACGCCAATATCGAACGCCTCGAGACCAGCCCAATGTGGAAAAAGCTGCTCGTCTCAAAACGCTGCATCATGCCCGTCACCAGCTTTTACGAGTGGCCCGAAAAGGGCAAACCGCCGGTCGAGATCCGCGCCAATGGCGGCCATCCGTTCGCTCTCGCCGGGCTCTGGTCCAATTGGTACGACAACGGCGAACCTCGTCAGTCCTTCGCCGTCATCACGACCCATGCCAACGATTTTATGACCCAATATCATCGAGCGATGCCGGTCGTTCTGGAGGACAAAGAGCTCCAAAAACTCTGGCTCATCGAAGGCGGAATGGACATCCTCCGCGGATTCAACTGCAACCTCACCGCCGAACCGCTGACCGACAAGATCGAAAACGTGTACGAACAATAGATCGAACGAATCTGCAATCTCCGCGAAAACCTCCGCGTACTCTGCGTGGCATTCTTATCCGGGAATATTCCACGCAGAGAACGCAGAGACAGACGCGGAGCTCGAGAAGCAATTCTTTGCGATAATTGTATTCTCAGATCAAACCGGTATTGACCAACTCAAAAACTTGACTTAAACCCCGATTTCGCGTAAAACTTGAGCAGTTTTCAAACGATCAATTTAATACAATTCGGACAAGTTGAAGCGGCGTCTTATGGCATCTAATCTGGTTTCGATCGAGCGGCGAGGGTTTGGACAGACGATGCGTAAGGACAACTGGTGGGTCGCTCCGGTGCTGACCTTCATTGGCCTCGGCGCGTTCGTGGTTTACTCAACTTGGGCGGCCTTTCAGGGCCAGCATTACACGTTCGGCAACTACTTGTCACCGTTCTATTCACCCGAATTATTTGGCAATTCGCCGCACGCATTGTTCGGCCCGCCGCCAAGCTGGCTGCCGACTTGGCTGCCGTTCTCGCCCGCACTTCTGATCCTTTGGGCTCCCGGCGGATTTCGCTTTACCTGTTATTACTATCGCGGTGCCTATTACAAATCGATGTGGGCCGATCCGCCCGCGTGTGCCGTAGGCGAACCGCGGCACAACTATCGCGGCGAACGCAAATTCCCGCTCATTTTGCAGAACGTCCATCGCTATTTCCTGTATCTCGCACTGGCGTTCCTGTTCTTTCTCGCTTACGACGCCTGGAACGCGATGTGGTTCGCCGGAGCCGACGGCAAACAGCATTTCGGCATCGGCGTCGGAACGATCGTGCTGACCGCGAACGTATTTTGTCTCGGTTTTTACACACTTAGCTGCCACAGCCTCCGCCACCTCGTCGGCGGTGCGTGGGACATCTTGTCCAACAAACCCGTCCGCAAAAAGGCTTACGGCTGCGTCAGCGCATTAAACAAACGTCACATGCTTTTCGCCTGGATCAGTTTGTTCGTCGTCGGTTTTTCGGATATTTACGTACGGCTGTGTTCTATGGGCATTTGGTCGGATTATCGGATTTTGTAAATCTGATAGATGGAGAGGAGCGTGGCATTCTTAGCGAATTTTGTTCTTGCTCTTCCAGCTTTAGTGTTTTGGTTACTACGTATTCTGTCTTTCGTTGTTGAAACAGGAAGCAGTGAAAAATACTTCAGGCTCATCGCATGGATATTTGTTGCTCCGATGAGTTTTATATTTCTTTTGCCTTGGCTTTTCATAGCGGTTAAGTATCGACACAAGCGGGTCTGTTGGCTGGGACTGCTTTTTGGAATTTCGCCGAGCGTTTGTACGACAGTAGAGTTTAACGGTTTTGCGTGGCTGACCCTTTTGGTTTTGATTGGTTTTCGTTATGTCGGAGTACCCAACATTTGAACACGACGTTCTCGTCATCGGTGCCGGTGGTGCCGGGCTTCGGGCTGCGATCGAGGCTTCAGCGGCAGGCGTCAGCGTCGGGCTGATCTGCAAATCATTGCTTGGCAAGGCTCACACAGTCATGGCCGAGGGCGGAATGGCCGCGGCAATGGGCAATGTCGACGACCGCGACAATTGGAAAGTGCATTTCACCGACACGATGCGCGGCGGCCAGTACGTAAATAACTGGCGAATGGCAGAGTTGCACGCGAAAGAAGCGCCGGAACGCGTCCGCGAACTCGAAGCATGGGGCGCAGTGTTCGACCGCACAAAAGACGGCAAGATCCTCCAGCGTAACTTTGGCGGCCATCGATATCCTCGCCTCGCTCACGTCGGCGACCGCACCGGACTCGAATTGATAAGAACTTTACAAGACCACGGCATCCACCAAGGCATCGAGGTCTACATGGAGGTCACCGTTTTGACGCTGCTCAAGGACGGCGACCGCGTCATCGGCTGTCTCGCCTATGAACGTGAGCATGGACGCTTTCGTATTTTCAAGGGAAAAGCTGTAATCCTCGCGACCGGCGGAGTCGGCCGTGCTTACAAGATCACATCGAACAGTTGGGAAGGCACAGGCGACGGCCACGCTCTCGCCTACGACGCCGGAGCCGAGCTGATCGACATGGAAT
>CAZVDM010000244.1:3411-4592 GCA_964625555.1 uncultured Chloracidobacterium sp. | reverse complement strand
CAGAAACTGGCGACAAAGAAAGAATGTTAGCGAGGTTGGAACGGGCTATAAACGAAAAACCCAGAGGACTGATCAAGCTACGGGACGAGCCTAATTTCGAGCCTTACCGCACTGAACCGCGGTTTCAGCATCTCGTGCGGCGGGTAAGTGAATTACACAAGACTTAACCTAGCCGCGAGACCAAGAAGATAGAGTACACGTCCAAGCCTGCCGGGCATTACTGGTTTTCCATGAAAGCAAGCCGGAGCTTGTACTCTAAATTGTTAAGGCGACGCGATGAAGTCGAGATCAAGTGCGTCGTTCGCTACCGAGGTCACATGTGAGGGACTCTCGAATACAAATCGCTTACTGAAGACAGAAACGAGTCTCGCGTGGTTAGATCAGGCCTTCGAAGATCGCGACCGGGGGATTATCTATGCCAAATACGAACCACTGTTGGAACCTCTCCGTTCCGATAGGCGGTTCAAAGACTTAATTGGCCGGATCGGCCTTAGATGAATAAATTACTTCGGAGTTATCGTGCCGTCATCAGCGATCTTCGGTGCGTTTACTCCGAAATCGGTGATCGAGAGATTGCGTACGACCTTAATGGCTTCGCCAGAACTGTCTAGCAGCGGTCCGCCGCGGCCTTCCTGTTTGACGGCGTGGATCTTGCCGCTGAGGAATTTGCCGTCTGAGTCGAGCTTGGCTTCGACTATCTCACTCAGGGCCGTTTCGGCCGAAAGACCAAACCAGCCGTATGTGCAGAAATTTCCCATGCTGTAGACGATCAGGCGATCTTTATACATTTCCATTCCACGCATGACGTGAGGGCCATGGCCCAGAACGAGATCGGCTCCGGCATCGATGACCGTACGGGCGAAAGCCGGAAGATTGCCTCGGTTCTCGCCGAGGAATATCTCAGCTCGATTTGGGACATTCTGTGCGCTCGTTCCCTCGGCTCCGCCATGGAACGAAACGATGACGATATCCGCTTTCTTCTGAGCATCGAGCACTAGCTGGCGAGCTCCGGCGAGGTCATTGACGTTGGGCATGCCAGGGTTGTGTCCAAAGCCGATCACCGCGACTCGTTTTCCTTTTACATTGAGGTAAGCGGTCGTAGCAGGCGGGTCGAGGCTGCCGGCGTATTTGATGCCTTGTTCGTCGAGCACCTTTTGCGTGCTGACGCGTCCGGCGAGGCC
>CAZVDM010000244.1:0-3311 GCA_964625555.1 uncultured Chloracidobacterium sp. | reverse complement strand
TCTTGGGTTGGCAGGCCAGCATCAAGAAAACTGTGAATGAACCTGCAGCAACGGCAGCGAAGAATTTCGGGTAGGTCATATATAGTCTTTTCATTAATACTTGGATGCAATTTATGAATTTGATGATCAAGCAAATCAGACTGCCGCAGTCGATGTGTCTTTATCAATTTCCAGGGACACTCGAACCAACTGCTCCTGCTCCAAATTGTGAATTGCGTACGAGCCCGTTGCCGGTGACGCCGATGCGAAACGGCCGATGTACTGCAGCGAGGCGTTAGCCGGCAAAACTTGTCGCAAACGAGGCTCGACAAATGTCCAACCGCCCATATTTTGGGGTTCTTCCTGTGTCCAGACTACCTCGTCGGCATTTGGATACGATGCTATGATCTCAATGATCTTTGCGGCCGGGAACGGATAAAACTGCTCCAGCCTGACGACTGCAACATTACCGTTGTTTTCGTTTTCGCGTGCCGCGTCGAGATCGTAGAATACCTTGCCGCTGCAGAAGACGATGCGTTTGACCAGTGCACGATCGCCGGTGCGGGCATCGTCGATCACAGGTTGGAATCCGCCCGATTCAAGCTCCGACATTTCAGAGGTCGCAGCCGGAAGTCGAAGGAGGCTTTTCGGGGTCATTACCACCAGCGGCCGCACGATCTCCTGTTTGACCTGGCGTCGAAGCAGATGAAAATACTGGGCCGGCGTCGACGGATAGCAGACCTGCATGTTGTTTTCGGCACAGAGCTGAAGATAACGTTCGAGGCGTGCCGACGAATGCTCGGGGCCCTGGCCCTCGTAACCATGCGGGAGCAGCATGACAAGGCGTGAACGCTGCTGCCATTTGTCCTCGCTCGACGAGATATACTGGTCGATCATGATCTGGGCACCGTTCGAAAAATCGCCAAACTGCGCTTCCCACGCGATCAGTTGATCCTGCGAGATGACCGAGTAGCCGTATTCAAATCCGAGAACTCCATATTCCGACAGCGAACTGTCAAAAATGTAGGCACGCGCATTGGGATTTGTTTCGCTTCGCAATTCGTTTAGCGGTGCCCAGCGGTCGCCGGTCATCGTGTCATACATATTCGCATGGCGCTGTGAGAATGTGCCGCGACCCGAATCCTGGCCGCTGAAACGAACGGGAACACCTTCAAGCACGAGCGAGCCGATCGCCATAGCTTCACCGAATGCCCAGTCCATGGGCATTTCGCCCTCGCCCATTTTGGCACGACGGGCGAGCTGGCCAACCATCTTCGGGTTGATATGGAAATTCTCAGGGACAAGCGAAATCTTGTCGGCGACCTGTTTTAGGGCGTCCGCCGAAACTCCGGTCTCAAAGATCGTCGAACCGTCGTCATCTATCGGATGGGCCGACAGGGTTGCTTTTGCAGGTTTGTTGGCGGCAATGTCCTTAGCTTTTGCCAAGATGCCTTCGTATTTTTCGATGACCTTATCGGTCATCGCTGTCAGAGTGTCCTCGGTGATCACTCCCTCGCGGAGCAGCTGCTGGGCGTAGAGATGTCGCGTTCCGGGATGGGCTTTAACGCGAGCGTACATAACCGGTTGGGTGTAACTTGGTTCGTCACCCTCGTTATGGCCGAGACGCCGGAATCCGACGAGGTCGATGACAACGTCCTTATCAAATTCGCGTCGGTAGTCGAGTGCGATCTGCACGACGCGATATGCGGCTTCGGGATCGTCACCGTTAACGTGAAAGATCGGCGTCTGCGTGATATGGCCGGCATCGGTCGAGTACGTCGAACTGCGGCTGAGGCCCGGCGATGTCGTAAATCCGATCTGATTATTGATAACGATATGTAAGGTGCCGCCCGTACGATATCCGGGCAGGCCTGCAAGCTGGAGCGTTTCCATCACGACGCCCTGTCCGGCAAAGGCAGCGTCACCGTGGAGCAGCAACGGCAGGATATGCGAGTATGCCTCTTGACGGCTCATGCCTAGTCCATCCCGCAATTCGTCTTGCCGCGCACGTGCCATTCCCTCAACCACAGGGTTGACGGTTTCGAGATGGCTGGGATTGCAGGAAAGCTGGATCTTGAGGTCGCGGCCGGCCTTGGTCTTGCGGCTTCCGATCGCCCCTTGGTGATATTTGACATCGCCCTCGTCAGCGGGAAAATCAGGGTGCGAAGTTCCCTCAAAAACGGTAAATATACGCTCAGCCATTGCCCCGGTCTCGGCGTCGCCGACAATATTCGACAATACGTTCAAACGGCCGCGATGGGCCATTCCCAGATAGATCTCATCAACGCCGCGGGCTGAGGCACCTTCGACCAATTGGTCGAGCATCGGAATTACGGTTTCACAGCCTTCCAGCGAAAATCGCTTTTGGCCAAGGTATTTCTTGTGTAGGAACTGCTCGAATTGCTCGGCTTCGATCAATTTTTGGAGCAGTTCGATCTTGGTCTCATGCGAGAGCGGCTGCGTGTCGACAAATTGTTCGCGGACTCGGGCACGGATCCATGCCTTTTGGGTGTTGCTCGCCATGTGGCGGTATTCGATGCCGACCTTGCCGCAATATGCCTTTCGGAGAATTTCAAGAATGCGGCGAAGCGTCGCCGTCTGTTCGCCGTGAAGTCCACCGGTAATAAAGACCCGATCCAAATCCCAGACCGTAAGGCGAAAATTCTCAAGGTCAAGCTCCGAGGTTCGCCGCTGGATCATATTCAACGGATCGATATCGGCGAGCAGATGGCCGCGTTCGCGATATGTATTGATCATTTGCAGGACGTTGGCCTGTTCTTCGATCTTCTCGTTTTCGCCGCCAAAAAGCCGCGGGTTGTAATCTTCGGCCCATCGGAGCGGCGGGAAATTGATCTCAAGGTCGGCAAAGATCTGATCGTAAAAGGCCTCGCGTCCGACGAGATAGTCGTGGATCTTGGCAAGGAATAAGCCGCTTTCGGCACCTTGGATCACGCGGTGGTCATATGTGTTGGTCAGTGTAATTGTCTTGCTGATGCCGATCGACGAGAGGACCGAGTTGGCCATCCCCTGATATTCGGCAGGATACTCGATAGCTCCGGTTGCGATTATCGCGCTTTGGCCTGACATCAGACGCGGATTAGATGCGGCTGTTCCGATCGTGCCGGGGTTTGTCAGCGAAATGGTCGTGCCCTTAAAGTCGGCGATCTCAAGTTTGCCGTCGCGGGCCCTTTTGACCGTTTCGTTATAGCCCGCAAAAAACTCGGCGAAATTCATCGCGTTTGCACCTTTGATGTTCGGCACGAGCAGATTTCGCGAACCGTCTTTTTTCTCGATATCGATTGCGATACCGAGGTTGATGTCCTGGTGTTCGA
>CAZVDM010000243.1:2372-4601 GCA_964625555.1 uncultured Chloracidobacterium sp. | reverse complement strand
AATACGTTTCGCGAATATAGGTCAGTGATGCCGAAAAAAGGCAGTTTGGCGAGAGTGCCAACGCTCTTTTTCGCCGTTTGCCACAGGCCCTGCTGGCGCTTCGCATAAAAGGCGAGCGTATGAACAAGATTGGTGCTGACCAATGTCCCTTCGAGATCGTAAAATGCTGCGGCTTGACCGTTGTTATTCATTCCGGCTTTGTGATATTTTATTGAAACTCAATTGACTTGCTAATAAACAGAAATCTTATCACGTAAACGCAATATCTAGGCATGAAAAAGCTCAGACTTTACATTTTAATTACAATTGTAATTACATTGTGCTTACAATTTGCCTGCTCGACCGTTGATGCGACCGACCAAACGGCCAAATCAACGGTTTCGCTGCCGACCGCCGCCGAATTCGACCAAGCCGAGGTTCTTTTTGCTCAGCGGGAGGACATCTCGAAACTGCGTGACGCCATTTCCATTCTTGGTAAGTACCGCGGGCCCGGCAAACGCTTTTTCGACGTCGAATGGAAATTCGCCAAATACAATTACTTCCTCGGAAAACTATCTATTGATGCCGACGAAACAGAAGCCGCATTTACCATTGGCCGCGATGCGGGAAAGATCGCTTCGGAACTCGATCCGAACAAACCGGACGGCCATTTCTGGTATGGTGCGAACCTCGGCGAACTGGCGAGGATCAATATGATCACCGTCGGAATACCGTCAATCGGCACGATCAAGGAGACAATGTATAAGGTTATCGAGATCCAACCGACCTATCAAAATTCGAGCGCTTACGACGTGCTCGCTCAGGTAGAATTGGAGACCCGGATGTACGGCGGCAAGCCCGAGAAGGCGGTCGAATTGCTAGAAACCGCGCTCAAGGCCGAAAGAGAAAACATGAACCTGCATCTCAACCTTGCCAAGGCCTACTTGGCGGTCAATAGGGACGGCGACGCTAAGAAGGAACTTGATAAACTGATCAGTATGAAGCCCGACCCCGCTTACATGCCCGAATACAGGATCTGCGTCGAAGCGGCGAAGAAGCTGCTTGCAACGAAATTCTGATCTAAAATTGCAGTGTCTCACCAGTTAACCCTCTCACTGTCGTTTGCGATTTGAGCAATTCCCATTACAATTCACATAACACATGCGACGTGCAATATTTCCGGGCTCATTCGACCCGCTGACCAACGGACATCTTGACATCATCAAGCGCAGTTCGCCGCTCTTTGACGAGATCGTCGTCGCCGTGCTCAATAATGCCGACAAGCATCCGATGTTTTCAGTCGACGAACGATGCCAGATGCTCCGCGAGATACTGCCGACCGTCGAAACCGATGGCTGCAAAATGCTGGTCGAGAGTTTTTCGGGACTAACTGCTGATTTCGCTAAAAGGTCAGGAGCAACGGCGATCGTTCGAGGCATCCGTGCGGTCAGCGACTACGAATACGAACTCCGCATGGCCCTGATGAACCGAAGGCTCGAACCAACGATCGAAACCGTCTTTCTGATGGCCGGTGAGGAATATTCGTATGTCTCGTCAACGCTGATGAAACAGGTCTTCGAACTCGGCGGCCGCGTTGAGGGCTTGATCCCCGAACTTGTCGAAAATCGTATGCGTGCGAAACTTGAAAAATAGATGATCAAGGCTGCTCATCACGCACAGATCAGTATTCCGGTCGGAGCCGAGGACGAAGCCCGCGCATTTTATTGCGGCGTACTTGGCCTGACTGAGGTTCCCAAGCCCGCAGCCCTGGCCGGACGAGGCGGATTTTGGCTACAACTCGGCGAATTTCAAATTCATTTCGGTGCCGAGGACGGAATCGATCGCCGCAAAACCAAAGGCCATGTCGCATACCTCGTCGAGGGACTCGAAAGATGGCGTCAGAATCTGATCGAAAATGGGGGCGAAGTGATCGACGGCATCCCGATACCTGGCTTTGATCGATTCGAGTTTCGTGACCCTTTCGGTAATCGAGTTGAGTTTCTGGAAGAACAAAGTTAGCCATGCGAGGCGATCTATCTGATTTTGGCGTCTGCGTTCTCGGTCGTCTCTGTGGCAAAATATCTTTATGGCACCTTTCCCTGTTTCCGAAAATGTCGCCAAAATGCAAGGTTCTTCGACGCTGATCGCCGCTCAGATGGCTAATGAGATGCGAGCAAGCGGTGTCGATGTCATCGACCTTTCCGTGGGCGAACCTGACTTTGATACGCCCGATTTTATTAAACAATACGC
>CAZVDM010000243.1:0-2272 GCA_964625555.1 uncultured Chloracidobacterium sp. | reverse complement strand
ACGGCTGATCAGGTCGAAGCGGCGATCACGCCAAATTCTAAGCTCTTGATCATCAATTCGCCGAGCAATCCGTCAGGTCGTGTCATACCGCCTGCGGAGATGCAAAAGATCGTCGAGGTTTGTGCCGCTCGAAATGTGTTCGTCTTGACGGATGAATGCTATCTTTTCTTCGCATATCCGCCGGCAGAGCCATTTTCGCTCGCGACGCTGCCAACCGAGTTGAGACAGTTCGTTTGCGTCGCGGGCAGCTTTTCAAAAACCTACGCGATGACGGGCTGGCGAATCGGCTATACGATCGCAAATCCCGAGTGGACGGCTGCCATCGTCAAACTGCAGAGCCATTCTGCCACTCACCCGACATCATTCGTTCAATACGCGTGTGCCAAAGCCCTTGGTGACACCGAAGATACGATCGATGCGGTAAACACCATGACAACCGAATACGAACGTCGTAGAAACTGGTTCGTACCGGCACTTAACGAGATCAGCGGCTTTAAGTGTGCGATGCCCGAAGGCGCTTTCTACGCGTTCGTAGATGTGCGCGAGATGCTGAACGTCGAGCTTCCAAGTTCTGCTGCGGTTGCCGACCTGCTGTTAAAAGAGGCTCACATCGTAGTCACCGACGGAGCGGGATTTGGCGCCGACGGATTTTTGCGATTCTCATATGCAACCTCGATGGAGAGCCTGGAACGAGCAATCGCAGCCATGAAGGTGATATTTGGTTCTACGGCTCAGCGGTAAAGTCTATATCCGCCACTTCGTCCTGAACTACCAAAACACGCGTTGGGTTTGCAAAAATATAGCGTTTCGCCGCGACGCTGATGACCACTGTTTGCCCGGCTTCGATCTCGTCAAATCGGTAGTATCCAAATGAACCCGTCAGCACGGTGCGGATATTTCCGCTTTGATCTGTCACAGAAACACTTACGCCCCTGATACCATAGCCATCCGCCGCCGTCACGCGTCCGCTGATCGATACCGGAGCAGCGGTCGGAGCAATGCCTGAAATTGCCCACGGCGAAAATTGGGTCACTCCTGTGTATTCTACCCAGTTGCTGAACGAATCCCGCGAGGTAGCACCCTGCGCAGTCCAGTTTGAACCGTCGTGTCTCCACAACTGCAGGGTCGCTTCATTATTGCCATTTAGTTCCGAATCGAGATACCGGAGCCGAAGCGTCGCGGTATAGCCGCTACCCCCGACAGGCGTAATCTCATAGCTGCGGCGAACCGCATTTAGAAAACCAACGGGCTGGGTCGACGACGTCCCTACACGGATTTCACTGGGCGCCGTGCCAGCCGTAAATCGAAGCGTCGTGTATGGATTACCAAACGTCAGCGTCGAACCTGGACAGGCACCTAAATTCGTTCGGCGAATATTCCCGGAGATCTCACCCGAATTCTGCCAGACCGTGTTGCACGGCAGTGAGAATGTAAACGCACCTGTATTCATTCGAATGCCCGGTTCGATGAGAAGATTGGTGCCGGCGTAGTTGACATCACTGACAAGAGATACGGTGCTCCGCGTGGTGATACCGAGATACGCCGGATTCCAGGTGCCTGCTCCGCCAAGATTCTGTAAAACATTTGTCGTTCCGGAAAACGGCCCGAAATAGACATCTGCCGAGATCGAGCCGTTGTTCGTGAAGGTACCGTTTCCAGTGGCATTTAGATACTGAGTACCTGTTCGATTTAGAGCACCATTTATCGTGACATCATTACGGGCCGTGAAGAATCCATTAAGGGTCATCGTCGCACCATTAGCAACAGTAAGCGGACCTGTGACACTGCCTGCCGCCATCACAGTTCCCGAATTGATCGTCATCCCGGTTGCAGTATTTCCCGAATACGTCGCGGCGCCAGACGCCGGCTGCATTTTGAACGTACCCGTCCCAAGAAATTGGCCAGCTAATAAGGAACCTGTGTGCGTTAGTGTGTTTGCTCCAATATTGAATGTGGTCGTCCCTCGCGTCGTGAGATCGCGTCCCGAAAATGTCATGTCGTTGATCAGTGTAACGGTCGACGCTCCGCCGAAATCCAAATATGAGGGTGACCATGTGCCGGCGCCCGCGATCGTCTGCGAACGCGGCACGTTGTCCGTATTGAAACCGACACTAAACGGGTTCTCGGCAAGATCGCTGATCTCGCCATTATTCGTAAACGTCGTGCCGTTGAAATAAAACTGCGACGCGCTCAAACCCGTCGCTGTGATCCGGCCATTATTGGTCACGTTACCATTCACGGTCAGATTTGAACTGTTGAACAATAGCGTAGC
>CAZVDM010000242.1:0-4608 GCA_964625555.1 uncultured Chloracidobacterium sp. | reverse complement strand
GCAGCAACGTAATCGTTGTAATTGCTCACCGACGAATCAGTGTGCATCGGAATGATCAGGTTGTTGCCGTCGTTCCCGCCCGACCAATATAGCAGCACGAGTGCTTTGTAGTTTGTGAGCGCACTACTAGCATCGATAGCCTTCTGAGCCATCGCGCTCATGGTGCCGAGGTGATGCATCTGTGTCGCCAGAGCCGCCATGCCGAGGGCACAGCCGCCGGACTTCTTCAAAAAATCGCGTCTTGATTCACTCATATTTATCACCTCTGTACCTGATATTGCGACGATGTCGCGATCAAATAAATTGCTGTCTGTGTGCGCAGCGTCGGGTTGCTGCTCGCCACAGCCGTAACGGCCGGCAGGATCCTGCTCTTCATCGCTGCGGACATCGAACCATGCATCATTCGCGTGTTGAGTTCGTCGACCAGCCAGTTGCCTGAAGGGTCAATTGTCGCAAGGAAGACCAGATCGGTAATATCGATACCGGTGCCGGTCGGAAAATCCGGGGCGGCAACCGCGATCGGCGTCGCGTTCATTACCATTCGGTTGACGAAATTGGTTCTGGTGATCGACGTTCCGGTCGTCATCAGCGCAAATTCGGGCCCGAGGAAAGCGGTTCCGGGAACAATATAGTCCGGAGGATAAAAATTGAACACGGTCGGCGAAAGGAAAGGAGCCTGGGCCATTCCAATGAACTCATTGACCTGGCCGTTTGTACGTCCAAAACCGATCACGCCGAATGAACCGTCGCTCTGGGTTCCTACCACCGCGCCGCGGACATTAAAGGTCCGCAGAAGATTGGTCGCGAACTGAACCGGTTCTCGCAGTTTACCGAACATCGGATCGGTCTTGACATCGCCGCGAGCCTCCGGATCGAGCAAGATAGCCTTGATGACCTCTTTCAACTGCGTTGGGTTCGACTTATTCGCGTCAAATACCGCAGCGACACGTGCGACATACGCCGGCGTCGGATCGCTGGTCACGAGATGCTGGATCAGGGTCTTGCTGACGAACGGCCCGACATTCTGGTGCGAATATATATAGTCGATGGCCTGTGTTAGCGAATTTTCGGCGTACGTCTGAATATTCGGCAGCGTCGTACAGTTTGCACAGGCGGCAATCGTGAGCGGTGTCGTTGTTGGCCAACTATTGAGCGTAAATGTCTTTGCCGTCAGATCGTGCCGGTTATTGCCAACCGTTGTTACGCCAGGATTGAGAATAAGCGGATCGATGTAATTCTGCGTACCCGCGACAATGTTTGGACAAGAGGCGGCGACTGAACACAAACCCCACCCCGTCATTATCTTGGTCAGATTATTGACGCCGTTCTGATCGTACGTCGGGATCGGATTATTCTGAGCATCTAGCTGCAGAGTGCCGTCCGGCTTAAGAACGAACAGCCCGGTCGAAAACAATTGAAGTATCTCGCGAGGATAGTTCTCATTTGGATTGGTCCGCGTACTGATCGCCATATCCAGGTAGGTGCCCATCGCCGGATTCTTGGTGACCTGCCGCATGATGTCCTTGTAGTTACCAAAGGCATTTTTGTTCAGGATATCGAAGAATTCGACCATGTGGCGTCCCTGCTGGACGTCAATTCCTGATGTCACCCAGATCTGAGCGAGGGCCCACGAGACACGCAGGCGAAGCTGCGCATTGCCGTAATACGCCTCTTTCATGAACCACGTTTGCGGTTTGTACATCGAGTACGTGTCGCGGCCGCAGTTTGCGGGAACATCATCCGCTCCGCCGTCACAGACTGTTGCCGGAGCATTGACCGGCTGCAGCGGGTCTTTCGGCATCGGAGTATTTCCAGACTCAAACTGTTCCGCAAGCCACGTTCTAAGGCCGATCCTCCGGATACGTTGATCCAGAGTTTGGTTGGGGCCAAATGTTGCTTGCTCCAAAAATCTGAACCGGTCGCTGCTCCAACGATATCCGACGAAATTCTCGGCTGAGGTCCGGTTCTTCGCTATGGTTGTGCCGACAGGTGTCGGAACACCATTCGGGATCTCGCCGATGCCGCCGCCCATTTGGCCGAGGCCGAGCTTGACGGTGTTGGACGCGAGCCCTCGCCAAGTGACGAATATGGCGATATCTCCGTCTGCCTCGGGAGCGGGCCAATAACCGATCTCATCCGTCAAGACCGTGGTCAATGCCCAGACATTTCGGGCGTCCGTGACGCTCTCGAGGTTTACGGTCGGAAAGCGGTATTGATGGCCGCGTTTATCTATTGCGTAAACGCGAAATGCACCGGCATCCTCGCCCTTCATCAGGCTCAAATTTGCCAGATAGAGAACGATTCGCGTATTCGGTTCAAACGCCCTCGATCTGATCTTTGAAACCCGATATTGACTGAAACCATTGTCCTCGACCGCCAGCGCGCGCGTCGAACCGCTCTCGCTCAGCAAGATCGGTGTCGGTGAATTCGGATCCGGATCGTCCTGCGCGAACGAAACGGCCGATGCCATCGCTATGACAAAAGCTGCAGTAATGAACCGCGCGAAGCGGGATGTCCTGCTAACCATACCTTTCCCTCCAAAATCGAATTGAAACTAACTGAAATTTTCTATTGGCTATCGGCCCTGCGGGATCAAAACTGGCCGTTCAAAAATGTTTTACACAGCGAATATACACGAATTTGCTAATTTTTTCAACCAATTTTTTATGCGCCGTTTATCGCTGTCAATGCCAATTAGCACTTAGACGACCCTAAAGCCGGTTTAGTCGAAAAAAAACGACGTCCGCACTTGTATCGGCTGCGCACGAACGTCCGCTTCAGAATGCGTTCGGCTGCGGTATCGGGATGTCGGTTGCAATACCGAATTGGTACACTTCCCAGTCCCAATCCGAACTTCGGAGTATGTACCAGGTGCCGGTGCTCGGCCTGAATATCGCCGGATCGGTCTTGCCGTCGCCGTCGTAATCGCCGGGCACCGGTTTGTCGCCGTCGATGCCAAAATATACGGTCCACAGGAAATTGTTAGAACTAAAGAGCATTCGCCAAACAAGGCGTCCGTTTTCGAACCGTCCGCCGGCGAGATCTGTCTTACCATCGTGATCATAGTCACCGGGAAGCGGAAAATCAGCATCGAACGGCGTGACAACGGTCGGCGGAGTGTAGCCCGCGATCATCGGCGACGGCCAGATCTCAAAATGCGAATTACGGCGCTCGGCCATATTTCGCACAAAAATGGCGGCGTCCGAATATCCGTCGTTATTATAATCTCCAAGCGCCGGTACTCGGGAAATCGCCGGATCGAAGCACTCTTCGGTAATATCTTTTTGATAAAAATTCTCACCGGCGGCAAGCAAAAAGCCCTGTATGTAACAGGGGTCCGGCGGATCGCCGACCACTCGAAAATTATAAACGCCGAGTTCGAGTGCCGAAGAACCGACAAAGTTTCGGTTTACGATCGTGCCGTGGCCCAGATGATATATCACCTCGACGGCCCCTGTGCTGCTGTATCTGATCCAGTAATCGCTGGCTTCCCACGGGTTTTTGAGCGTTTCTTCCCACGAACGGAAGACGGCCAGATCGGCGATGCCGTCACGGTCGTAATCGGCGATGGCCGGGCGGTCGCCGCCGGCTCCGAACGGTAAAGCCATTATCTCGCCGGTCAGGCTGCTGCGAACATAAAAGTAGGAGTTTGCGCGATTCGTCGGCGTCCATTCGCCCATCCGATAGACAGATATGTCGGTCTTGCCGTCGCCGTCAAAGTCGAACAAAACGCTGCGATCCGTCCCGAACGCAGTCGAGGAAAATAATATGAGCGTCAATACATAATGTGAGAACGTGAAAGAGAAACTGGGCGGGCTAAGCGAGAGCATCTTCGGGCTATACCTCCAAAACAGGTGTTCAGCGTATGGTTCCTTTTGCGATCTGTTGTATCCTTTCAGTCGCAATCTAATTGTGTGATGCCAATAATTGAGATAGTAACCCCGAACCGGTTTTCGTTCAAACACACTATCCGCAGCCACGGCTGGTATGATCTTTTGCCGTTCGTTATCGATGCCGAGAACGAAAGCCTGAGCTTCGTGTCGAACAACAGCGGACAGCCGGTATTTGTGACGATCAGCGAATGTGACTCCGGCCTTTCGATCGACGTGAACGCGGACAGCTTTGACTGCGATGTCGTCGAACGCGACGTCCGGCATTTGCTCAGGCTCGATGACGAAATGGACGCGTTTTACGCCGTGGCAGAAAAGGCCGGGCATGTCGTCTGGGCGGCCGAGGCAAATGCGGGCCGCCTGCTGCGTTCGCCGACCGTATGGGAAGACCTCGTAAAATCGCTCTGCACGACCAACTGCACTTGGGCCGTTACGCGTAACATGACGACCAAACTTGTCGAAGAGCTCGGCGATCCGACGAACTGCGGCCGCAAAGCTTTCCCGACCGCCGAAGCAATGGCGACACGCGATGCCGCGTTCTATCGCGAGGTCGTCAGAGCTGGTTATCGTGCCGAATATTTTGCCGAACTCGCTGAATCGGTCGCCGCAGGGAAGATCGACCCCGAAAGCTGGCTGACGAGCGACCTGCCGACCGCCGAACTCAAAAAAGAGATGAAAAAGGTCAAAGGCGTCGGCGATTACGCTGCCGAAAACCTCC
>CAZVDM010000241.1:0-4612 GCA_964625555.1 uncultured Chloracidobacterium sp. | reverse complement strand
TGATGTTTCTTTCCACGCAATCGGGCAAGATCTCGCGCATCAACTCGACGAAATCGCGTGCGTAACCCGCCTCAGGGTTGCGATTACGCTGCTTTTGCAGGATCGACATCGTCACCTCGGCCAGATAGTCGAGCATCAAGTAATCGATCGGGCCTTTGCGGACCTGATCGACGGGTGCTGTGAGCAGGTCGCCCCAAAATCCCTGGCCGCCGGCAACTCTTACTGTTTCTTTCATTCCTCAATTATTGATGTAGTCCAACTTAATCGCAAATTATCAGCATACGAAAGAAGCGGCCCCGCGGCCGCTCCGTTTACTTTCTGCTTAGTGAGCCTTTTCATAGACCCATTTTCCGCCCCGCTTTACTTTATAGTAACCGGTCTTGGTGCCCGCTTTTCCCTTTCTGTAGACCCACTTGCCGCCGACCTTTGTGCGATAGTAAACGACCTTTGTGCCGTTTTTGGTCACATGGTAGGCATATTTGGTGCCTCGCTTGGTCTTGTGGGCACCCTTTTTGACGATGCTCACCATATCCTGTGTCGATACGGTTGGAGCAACGCCAGCGAATGTAAATGCCGAGGTCGCGAGTACCAGGGCGATTACGAAAATAGATAGTTTTTTCATTGAATTCCTCCTTGTCCTTTTCATTAGTTCGAAACTGTGATGTCTATTGATCTCGTACGTTTGCCTTGATAAAGGTAACGATGTCCTCGGTTGATGTGCCGGGCAAAAATATCTCAGAGACTCCGATCGCTTTCAATTTGGCGATGTCCTCCTGGGGAACGATTCCGCCGACCAGCACGAGCGTGTCGTCCATGCCGTTGGCCTTTAATAGATCGACGATGCGCGGACAAAGCGTATTGTGTGCCCCGCTGAGGATCGAGATGCCGACGGCGTCTACGTCCTCTTGCAACGCGGCAGAAGCGATCATCTCGGGCGTTTGCCTAAGGCCGGTGTAAATGACTTCCATTCCGGCGTCGCGAAGCGCACGGGCGATGACCTTTGCGCCGCGATCGTGGCCGTCGAGGCCGGGTTTGGCCACTAATACTCTGATCTTTCGTTCGTTCATTATCACGATTATATAGACAAGTCGCTCAACTAACTAATTTACGTCCCGTATCAAGTCATATTCGGCGAAGCGAACACGCACCGTAGCTTGCCGCTCAGCGTTTTGCGCTCACGCATCGCCTGCCACATCTCAAGCCAGCCGTGCGTGTTTATCCACAGCAGATTGTAGCTCTTGATCGGTTTGATGATGCCGTATCGCGGTTCTTCGGTCTCGACTATAAACGAACCGAACATCCTATCCCAAATGATCAGCACGCCCGCGTAGTTCTTATCAAGATAGATCTCGTTCACGCCGTGATGCACTCTATGATGCGAAGGCGTATTAAATATGTACTCGAACCACGCCGGGAATTTATAGATCACCTTAGTATGTATCCAAAACTGGTAGATCAGATTAAATCCGTGCATCGTCGCGAACATCCACGGGGCAAAACCTAACAGCATCAGCGGCGCGTAGAATATCCAGTGTAGAATGCCGGAGAACCAACTCTGCCTAACCGCAACGCTGAGGTTATATTCTTCGCTGGAATGATGAACTACGTGAAAGTTCCAGAACAACCTTGATTCGTGGCTGACGCGGTGAAACCAATAATATAAGAAGTCATCCGCGACGAACAACAGCACCCAAGTGTACCAAGCCTCAGCAGGGAATTTGTACGGAGCGATATCGTAAAAGAATATATAAATAAATCCCGTTGCCAGCCCAAATATCGCCCCGAACACAACGCTGCCAAACCCGAGCAATATGTTGATCCAGGTGTCTTTCCTGTCTTTGTACTCGCCCGAACCTTTCCGCAAATGCCAAAATGCCTCTGCCGCGATCATCAGGGCAAAGAACGGAATAGCGATGACTGTAGGGCGAAGCACGAATAAAGGATAAAGGATAAGGGCGAAAGGATAAAGGCAAAAGGCACAAGCCCGCACGAAGTAAGGGCGTAACATCCAACGTAGCTAGAGATAAACCGCACGGGATCCAGATAATACGACACGCGCGTGACGCCCTTACTATCGTGCGGGCTTGTGCCAAAGAAGTGAGCCGCCGTACAATTCATTCCATGAAACGCATCCTCAAATACATTGTCCTTGCCGTCGCAGTCAGTTTTATCGTCATCCAGTTCTTTCAGATCGATAAAACTAATGCAGCCATCAACGAATCTGAGACGATCGACGCAGTATTGAGCGTTCCCACGGACGTGAAGATCATACTAGGCAAAGCCTGTAACGATTGCCATACCAATTCGACCGTTTATCCGTGGTATTCATACGTCCAACCGAACGGCTGGTTTCTAAAGGACCATATTACCGAAGGACGAAAGGAATTGAATTTCAGTATCTTTGCGACCTATGAACCCAGACGAAGGGCAAAGAAGCTCGAAGAGATCTGTGAACAGGTAAGTTCCGGTGAAATGCCTCTGCCATCGTACCTCTGGATACATCGCGATGCGATACTGACCGAAACCGAAAAGAAGGCGCTGTGCGATTGGACGAAGACGGTGGGAAGTAGTTAGTAGCTACAACCGTTCCGCACTTTGAGACAGCAGGCCGTGGAAACTATCCTTGCCTCCGAGTGTTAGATCTGCTCCGCGTCGGCGCGCTCGTTAACACTCGCGTTTCAGCTGTTGTGTTGTACAATTATTGTTCGCGAATTTAGCTATGGCGGTGTTGGATATTGTTCATTATGGTGCGGCGGTGCTTGAGACGGCGGGGAAGCCGTTCGAGGATGGCGAATTTGGTGCGCCGATGGAAAAGTTTGTCGATGATATGTTCGCGACGATGGCTGATGCGGGCGGAGTCGGGCTGGCGGCGCCGCAGGTTGCGGTCAGTAAGCGGATGTTCGTGATGGATACGCCCGAGTCGGACGATAACGAACGCGTTCGCGCGGTGCTTATTAATCCTGAGATCATCAGTGTCGAGGGCGAACAGACCGGTGACGAGGGTTGTCTGTCATTTCCCGGTCTGTTTCAGGTGGTAAAACGTGAAATGCGCGTGATCGCACGGGCTTTGGACGCGAGCGGTGAGCAGTTCGAGCTCGATGTACGCGGCCTCGCGGCGAGATGTATCCTGCATGAGACCGATCATTGCGACGGAATTGTTTTTCTCGACCGTATGTCGCCCTTGAAACGCGAACTCGCAAAGCGTAAGATTAAGAGATTGCAAAAGACAGGCGACTGGTAGTTTATTGATGAAGATCGAAGATACCAAACTTACGGCGGAGGTTGGTTCGATACGGGAACTTAACCTTTATCTTATTAAGGGCTGGGTTCTGCTGCTCACTTATGTTAGACATGCCCGCGATGATCAATCTCCGAGATTCGTCGTCGGCTGGCAGTCGAACGACGAACCGCAGCTGCCCGAGCTGTTGGACGAATGGGAACAACGCGAAATGATGCGAAGTTTGAACGTGTAGTTTGCCCGACTACTTTGTTTATATTGAGTGCCGATCAATAAGGAGACGTTTGATGCGTATGACTTTGGTCGGAAGATTGATAATTTTGGCGTTCCTGCTGTCAGGGACCGTTGCCGCACAGTCGGTGATATTCAACGCGCCTTCGACCGACACTCTTGAAAAAGGCCAGGTCTATGTCGAGGGTACGTTCGCCGCGAGATTTAAGAAGTACGAGAACGGCGGATATCAGAACTATGGCTACCGCGTAGTGTACGGTATCGACCGCAGGACCGAGGTCGGTGCAAATTTCTATATCACGCGTGACGGAACCGATCTGCCGCGTGAATTGCAGTTCAATTTCAAGCGGAAACTATACGACAACGAAAAGCACGGAGTTGCCGTATCGACAGGCGCGTTGGTTAGCGTCCCGCTGACAAAATCGGCAGGCAGCCGGCCGACTGCGATAGTTTACGCAAACGTAAGTAAGACGGTACCAAAGCTTGGAACACGTCTGACAGGCGGCATGTACCGTGCGATCGCTCGTAAACGCGATTTCGGCAAGATGTGGGGCTTTATGGCCGGAGTTGAACAGCCGCTGAACAAGCGTTTATCCGTGATCGGCGACTGGTTCTCGGGTGCAAATCGTTACGGTTACGCCTTTGTCGGTATGAATATCGCCGTGACGAAACGGCAGTTCCTGTCGTTCGGCTACAATTTCGGCAATTCGGGCGTAGGTGAAAACTATTTTGCAATCACCTACGGTATTACGTTCTAGGGTCGTGCCTGACACGAAAGATCATAAATATATGCAAACACAGAGAAGTCTCGACGAATTCAAAAACGAACCATTTCTTGATTACTCACAGCCCGAAACGGCCGCCGCAATGCAGGCCGCGATCGACAAGGTCCGCAGCGAGCTAGGCCGCGAATATCCGATCATCATCAACGGCGAACATATCGCGCTCGAACATAAATTCAATAGCATCAATCCTTCGAACAAGGCCGAAGTCGTCGGCGTTTTCTCTGAAGGAGACACGGACACTTCGCTGGTCGAGAAAGCTATTTCGGCTGCGTCCGAGGCCTTCAAGACGTGGCGTAACGTGCCTTACGCCGAGCGCGCTGAGTATTTGTTCAAAATCGCGGACATCATGCGTGAGCGA
>CAZVDM010000240.1:0-4720 GCA_964625555.1 uncultured Chloracidobacterium sp. | reverse complement strand
GGGATCACATCGTCGTCATACCACGGACCGCAGACTTCGAGGATCGTCATATCGGGCAACTCGAGCCAGCCGCGGATGACATATTTCGATATGTTTCGCTGCTTGATGAAAAGGATGCGTCCGTTTATGCCGATGCTGCCTGTGGTCTTTTCCTTGATGAGCTTACCGTTTTGGATGGCGTAAAAATCATCGTAAAAGCCGCCGTCAGCGGTAAAGGTCATTTTCGATTTATAAGTAATCGAATCGGCTCCGGCGTAACGTCCCGTGACGCGGTCGACGTATCTAAGGTTCAGACTCTCGGCCTCGCCCCAATTTCCGGCGAGGTCGGTGAGCGTCAGTTGACGCGTCGGCAATGGAATTATCAACCGACCGAAATCGTCGTATTGCAGCATGGCTGAAGACGCAGAGTTCGCGGTGGCGGCAGATAAAGTGTTTGTTTTGTCGATATCGATCTTCTCGACGAACGCCTGAAACGGCAGCAAGTAAGAATCGTCATTCAAAATTGCCAAAATGCTCACGCTCTTTCCATATCCGCTTACAACTGTCAAAAATGCAAACGCCTTGTTGCCCTGAAAATCGATCTGCGTGCCGCCTGCGATCGCGGTCCAGCCGTTGTCCGGTTCGGTTGCCGTCTTCGGACTTGCCTCGCCACGCCATGGATCGACGACGCGCGCTTTCCACTCGCGTGCGAAATCTTTTTGCGGCGAGCCTTCGCTCGCACCGGCGGCGTAAAGCGTTATGAAGCAAAAAGTACCTGCCTTTTGATCGATCGTACTGAAGACAACGGCATGATCTTTCGAAGATCTCACCCAGTCTTTCACTGGCGTGTAGCTGATCTCGCCGAGCTTCTCGACCTGCCCGATGACGGCGTTTGTGGTCAGCAAAACAAAACCTAAAACGGCTATTACAAAATTCAATCGTACGTGTTTCATCTCATTCTCCCTGCGTCTTCGAGTGTTACCTCGATATTCCAACGGAGTTTCAATACGCTTTACGAGGTTATCTGCATCCGAAAACAAACCTGTAAAAAATGCGGACCTTAACGTCCGTCCTGGTTTCAGGGATGTCCTTGATAAGCGTCGTGTCCGGCATCAACATCCCCGAATCGAACTCCCATTCCCTCGGAAAGCTCTCCGGTATGTCCTTTTCGGGATCGTGCGCCACAACGCCGTCCCTGATAATACCGAGCACAGCCGGCAAAGGGAGCAGACCCATCAATCTGGTAACCGGCTCCTCGGCAGGGATCGTCGACCTTACTCCGCCTGAACGGCCCACACGCTTTATTCGAAAATATTTCAGGGCCTTGTCATCTTGTGAGCCGACTGGAATGGAAACATTGTAGGTATGAAGCATGCGATCCGTAAACAGGCTTTCAATGCCGAATATTGGAAAATCACCGTTTGCCTTCCATGTCTGAAGGTCTGATGATTCTTGATTTGTTTTGTCAGAACATACTTCCTTTGTGATTGACTCGATGCGGTCGTCTATCACAGCGTGAACAACGCCTTTTGCGTAGTAATAAACAAACTTTCGTTCAGCCTTCTCCGCTTCCCGCACGGCCTCCAAATTCATCATCTCAGCCGGTGTAAGATTCACACGGCGGTTGTATAGGCCGATATTGCCCTCGTAAAGCCGATCAAAGCTCCAGGTGATCTCAGGGCTGCCGTCCACACCGGCTGGTCGAACACCGTTTCCCTTGACCGTCGCCGTGTACTCGAGGGTAAACCAGCGGTCGTCGCACTCTTCATGATCGGTAACAGGAACGGTTTTGTGTGCAACTGTGATCGGCGCCCGAAAACCTATCTCAGCGGCCGCTCCTACCAGACCCAACGGGCCGCCTGTCACAACACCAATCACAGCTCCACCGATGTCGATCCAGTTTTGGACGAAGTCCTTTGAGGACTTCAATCGGACTGCGACGAGCACACCCGCACTTTTTCTGACCGTCATCGGATTTTTGAAATAGGCGTAGCCCGGCACCTTTGGCGAGCCGACCAAATTGATCTTTGAGATCCCTTGATCGTTCGTGACCTGGTTGTTCGGTCTTGAGCTGGCTCCGGGAAGCGGTTCAAAGTAGACAAATTTCTTGCTTGCCTTATTAGTGGCGTTTTCTCCGTCGAATTCCCACTCGACAAGCACGTCGCCCAGCGGGCCGTCGGTCGGCAGATTAAAATCAAGTCCGGTGGCGATATTCAGGGCCGGACGAACGCAGTTGAGCAGTTCCCAGTCGCCAACTTCGGACCAAACCCGCGCCGTCAGGAGTCGCTTTTCCCCGGGCACGGAATTTTTGGTGCGTTTCAGTGGCACGGGTTGCTCGACGGTCAACTCACCTTTAAGCGCGGTGACCGAGGCAACGAGCTTTCCCCATGCGAGGGCGATATTCGCTACGCCAACAGCGCTTGCGACGGTACCGGCTGCCGGAAGCGTCCTGTTGATCAATTCCATAAGGGCGCCCTGGCCAGTGGTGAGTCCGACCGCCGCGGCATCAAGGATCAGGGCCTGCTCGCCCGTCAGATTGCACGGCGACGTCTGTGGCCGGGCCGGCGCGAGATCGAATGAGCTTTGAATCCACGCGGCATTTACAAAAATGCTTTGCGGCCCAACTCGATACGGATTGCTGTCGATGCGGCCAATCCTCGACTTCAGCGTATAAAGATCACCCTGTAGCCGACGAGTTAACAACGTCGCTTGGAGTACGGATAAAGTAACGTCCTTTGGCTGGGAGGTCATCAGATCGAGCGCCGGAGAGGAACCTTTCCCCAATTCAATTATCAATCGCGCCCAAAAACGCAGATCGGCGTTCGTGGCGTTCTGGGACTGGGTTTGGAGATCGCTCAACACTGCTCCTGCTAGAGCTTCGGGCGTTATCTGCGGCGTATTCTTGACGATCGAAGCAGCCATTTTTACAAGTGAAATTCTTACACCGCGATTGTCGAGTTTAAGGCTGCCGTCCGCCTCAAATTCGAAAAATCCCAGTCCCTGACCTTTGCCGCTTTCGGGATAATATTTCACAGCGCCTTTATTGTCGAGAATGTAAAACCCTGCCCGCTGAAGAGCAGTCAGCAAGGGTGGCATCGCCTTTTCTTCCGCTCCGTTTATCGATCTAGCCAAACTGGCCGCTGACCGGTCGACGCCTTCTTTTGAAAAGACTTGTGGAACCGATGCCTTCGCGGTTGAAGTTGTGGTCGGGTTGACTGGCTGGGCCAACGTAGGCGTTGACGTTACAGAGCGAACAATTGAGGCTGAATCTGCCGCTGTGCCACGAGATGAGATGACAACGTTGTAAGCGGTGTTAGGATTTAGGGCCTTGCCGTTAATATTTCTGATCACCCATTTGCCTGCTGACGCACTGTAAATTGCCGTTGCCTGGTTTGGATTTAAGTTATATGAACGTGAATCCGGAGCGTGATTCTGAAAAATAACGAAATGTGCCGCCGGGTTCGAGTTCAGCGTCGGATGGTCAATAAATGATCCGCCCTCGATGGTGTTGTCTTTCGTCACCGTGTGCAGGAATCGGTCACTGTCGGGTGACAGAAACACACGGACGCTGAACGTCATTCCCGGAGGCATCACTGCGTGATCTGTGTTGAATATGTTCCATTTATCGTTGTAGTACCACGCTCCGATCGGATGCGGGTTCTGGCTTGCGGTGTTGCCGGTAGGCGTGGCGACGATGATCGCATTGGGGTTGCCGGCCAGCCCGGGATAGTCGATCGTGGCTCTTGAAGAAATAATATTTTTTGCCGTCGTTGTAAACGTGAACTCCTGACCGTTACCAACGATCGTCCCAAAAGTTATTATCAGGGCAAATAGAACCGTAACTCTCATTCCAACTAAACCTCCATACGATTTTCTACGAGTGGAAAATTCCGCAGCGTATTTTCCGCGTTTTACTTGTGATCGCGAAGCACGTTCCATTTTTACATTCGTCGCTCAAGAGGCGATGCGCCAAACTAAGAATGCACAAACGGGTTTTCATTCCGGCAGAGCGTTGAATGTCAAATCCGTTATTTCATCAGCCACGACGACGACCTGCGTCGGCTGCGCAAATTGGTGGACTTTGCTGCGGACGCTTATTATGTACGTTTGTCCGGGTTCCACATCTTCAAATCGAAAATAGCCCATCGAACTGGTTATCGCGGCGCGGCTGTTGCCGCCCGAATCGGTCATGGTCACGCGCACTCTTGGAATGCCACGACCGTCGGCGGTCAATGCCCGACCGCTAACTGAAACCGGTGCGGCCGTTGGATTTAGATCCTCAGCAAGAACAAATGGTGAAAGCGAACTAACCGAGGCGCAGATGGTCTTTGTTCCAAAGTTGCGCGTGATCGTCCGATTGACCAGAACGCCGCCCTCGCCATGAAATAGGGTCAGAGCGTTAAAATCAGCGACGTCAGTAATGCTCGGGGCCTGCAGGCAAACCGTGACCGGCGAAGTGTAAATGGCCGTTGTCGAGATGTCATACGCGGGACACGTCAGGCAGAGCTCATAGTTCGGCGGCAGTTCCATCGGATCGGGCGTGATCGGAACGAAAGTCGTATTGCCGTCGACAGTTACATTTGCGTAGGTCACCGCTGCCTCGTCGATCCGGAGGGCGGAGGAGGCTCCGACGCGGGTATTTGGAGCGTTCTGCCAATCGGAATATCCGTTTCCTATCGTGTTTGTACCACTGAAAATAGCTTGTCCGCTGCCGTCGGAGTTCATTGTCCATAATCCCATT
>CAZVDM010000239.1:0-4745 GCA_964625555.1 uncultured Chloracidobacterium sp. | reverse complement strand
GCATCGGCGCTTTTTTTCCTTTGTGCGGAAACGCACAGAACTCGTGTTTTCGAAAGCGTATCTTATTCTCGGCGGCGTACGCGGGGCAAGTTTTATGGCTCTTACTCAAAAGGAAAAAGACTTTGTCTATGCGACCGTTACGATCGAACTCGTCCGGATGTTCGATATCCTCACAAACACCTTCTCACGCCCCCATGAGACCGACGAAGCAAAGCTCATCATCGCAATCGAAAAAAGCATCCGAAAGGACTGGGAGATCTTTAAACTGCTCAAATAAACCCTAACACCCGCCGAACAAACGGGGCGCCATCACACGCCCCGTGGCCACTTACGCGGCGCAAATACTATGGTTCTTACACAAGAAGAAAAAGACGATATCTACATTACCGTTTCGATCGAACTCGTGAGGATGTTCGATATTCTAAACAACGTCTACTCTCGCCCCGAACACAAAGAAAAAGCACAACTCATCAACGACCTCGAAACAAGCCTCCGCAAAGACTGGGAGATATTCAAACTGCCGGCATAAAGCAAAAGGCAGAAACGCGAGTGTGAACGAGCGTGCCGGGTCTACGGCTTTTTCGGGACCTTTTCTAATATCCCCTTTATTACTGCCTTTGCCTTATCTTCCTCGGCATTGGTCGTTTGATCGGGTTTTTCCGGCGCTTTGCCGGGCACCTTATTCTCCTCGCCCCGTCCCGACTCAGACTCTCCGGTCACCGCCGGCCGGCCGTTGCCCGGAAGTCCATCCGGTGCCCTGGCCGAATCATTGCCGCGGATCGTGAAATTGACGCCAACGGTCGGATTTATTGCCGCTACATATGTCAGTTTGGTCGTGTCGCGGGATTCCGCCAGGCCCGGGCCTAGAAGCCGTACGTTCCAAGTGCCCTGCGAAACGCCGGTCAGCAGATATCCGCCGTCGCGTTGGGTTTTATCGCCAATCCAAACGCAGGGATCGCGATCACGAGGTCAGCCATATCCACGGGCGGTGAATCTATCAGTCGGATCCGTCCGCTGACAGAACCCGGATTCGATAGCGCGACCGTTCCGACATTTACCCAAAGATCGCTGGCAAATGAGAAGTATTGTGGTGAATTGGGACCCGTGATCGGATTGATCAGATCGACAGAGCGAGGTGAAACAGCTAAGGGTGCGGGTAAATGGTGCCCCGGGTTTGGATATCGGTCCGGCTCTGGAACCGAAAAATAGATCGTTCTTGGCCGGAGCAAATTGTTTGAGGGCAGAAAGTCGATCTGGATCATTCCCGGAGGAACATGTCTAAGGTCGATAAAGAACGAACCATCGGGACGCAGCTCGATAGTAGGCGGTTGAATCATCGGGCGACTGTATCGTATCTGGCAAGTGCCGAAATCCGCCGTCCAGGGAATGCCTCGAACTATCTCAAGTTGTCCGTAGACTCGGACGGTGCTGTAGACCGTAAAAGCTGTCCCGGAGGTCGTCGACTGAGCTCTGGCATAAAACAATCCTAGTCCGAAGATACTGACCACCATCGAAAGTGTGAAAAGCGAGTGAACGCGTCGTCTCATTTCAGGCTCCTTGTGTATTGATTTCGACCAAGTATAGAACCTGCCTGTGGCGTTGTCGAACCCATATCACGATGCGGCGCAATGGTACCGATGCCTGATCTATTGCGCCTTTTCGGAAAATGAATACAATGTTCTCACGGAATAAATACGTGGAGGAGCATTATGGCTTGGGACACTGAATATGCACTCGAGGGGATATTTTCGCACGGCGGGCCGCTGAACGTTCACCGGTATGAGATAGACAGCGGTAAGTTCGGCCAGTCGACCGAAACTTATCACGTCATCCATTTCCGGATCGATAACGACCAGTACCTGTTCGACCGCCTAAGGGAAAAGATGACCGGCGAGATCATCTATTATCCGATCATGTATCTGCTGAGACGCGGCAGTACGAAGGATGCCAACTGGAAACAGGAACTGGTGATGTATCGTGCCTGGCTCTTTTCGCTCACTCCTGAACACCACACCGCGAGCCCTCCGTTTTACGATTGGGGCGGCAACACCCTCGGCCTCGGCGCGTACAAGAAAGACAATCCGCACATACATTCGAAGGATTGGTAAATACATAAAAGGCCCCGACATTGCTGACGAGGCCTTATTTTGTTGCCGATGTTCCGATGCTCTACTTCGGCATCGGGTTAAATGTCACTGCTCTGACGAGTTCGCTGGAAACGACGGTGCGCATTGCGATCGTTGAATCGTTGGCCTTTGTCCTCGCGTCGGCGGTACCGTAATGAGCGAGGCCGATGGCGTCGAATTTAGCGTTTCTCTCAGCACTAAAATCGACGGCATCCGCATAATTCTTGTATGTGACGAGCAATCCGAGATCCCAGTCGCCCGGGCCGTCCGTCGTGGGCTTGGTGAAGTAGCCGTAGTTCAAGATCAATCCCTGCTTCTTTTGTTCCTCCATGATCGGCACGGAGTGTGTACGAATAAAGGTGGTGAATTCGTTCGTTTTCCCAGGCAAAACGTCAAAATAGGTCACGCGCGTTACGTTGCCCGGCGTCGTTGCCGGCGGCGTCGGCGACGGGGTCTGTGCGCTTGCTGCGATAGCGAAAAGGATTAAGCAGGAAATGCTCAGGTAAATTCGTTTCATAGGTGTTCCTCCAGTAGTTTTTATTGTTAGAGACCGTCCGGTCTCCCCCTTGCAGAGGCCGATAGGCCTCGACCATGTAAAACTACGCCGGGTGAAAAACTGCGTGAACGGCGCAACTGCGAATTATTCTGGATTGCCTGACTATAAACCCATTTGAGTTTTTGTCAATACAGAAAATGACCTGTCATCAGGACCGTCCGCCGAAAGATCAGCCAGCGTACTGCGCAATTGTTTGCGCGAACGCCGTGAATTCTCACATCATACCTAGCAATGAGGCGGAACTTAATTTACTATTCACTAGACCAAAACGCTCGCACCAGAAAATTTAAGATCAAAGGGCGCCGATGGCGCGTTCGGTTCGGCAGGGAATGGATGAAAAGACTTCACAAAACGGCGGAACAACGATAGGCCTGCGCGCGCTCAATGCGTTTACGAGGCCGGTGGATGCTTTGCCGCTCGATATGTTCCGCGTGGTGACGGGCGTGCTGATACTCGTGTATTTTGTGCGGACCTTTGCCGAGACGGCGGATTTCAGCGGGCCCGACGGTTTGCTCGACCACCGTTTGATACTCGAGATGTACTGGTTTACCGAGATCGGTATATTTCAGCCGTGGATGGGCGTCGAATGGTTCTATGCAGCGTTTGGTGTGGCGATCGTCTGCTGCGTTCCGCTTATTCTCGGCTATCGCGTCAAACTGTTCAGTCTTATTTTGTATGTGATCGCGGTCAGTACTTACCGGCGGAACTTTATCGTGATGTATGTCGATGATTCGATCATGCATCTGCTGCTGTTCTGGATGCTCGTAATGCCCATCGGACGGACGCTGGTGTTCGGCGAATGGCTTCGGGACCGTCGTGCGGCGTGGGAACGGTGGAAGACCGTCACGGTCCCCGGTGCGACGTTGCGGCTTTTCTTCTGGAACCTGACGCTGCTTTATCTCGTCGCCGGGCTGTGGAAATGGACCAGCCCGTTGTGGCTCGAAGGCACCGCTCTGTACGTCGTTTTCAAGCTGCCGGTGTCGTACTTTCATTCTTTTTGGAACGCCGAACACATTCCTTTGCTGAAAGTGTTCAACTACGCCACACTCGTCCTCGAACCGCTCGTACCGCTGATGTTTATATTGCGTCGAGGGCATTGGGCGAAGTATTTATTGCTCGCGGCGTTCATCGGACTGCACATCGGCTCGGTCGCAACGCTTAATATCCCATACGCAAACATCGCCTGTGCCGCCACAGCGATACTTATGTTCCGCGAAGAGCTTATGCAATGGCTGCGAGGAGTTTACGTTGAGCCCTTTGGCTCCGCGCGGTTTGGATTGTCGGGAGCGGCCGCACTATTCATGGTCACCGCGTTGACGCTGGCGATGGTCAGCTCGGTCTCGCTTATAAATTGGCGAACCGCTCCGCGTGAGATGAAGTCCGGCGAGGCCATTTCCCGCGAGAACCGCCCGCAGCTCGTCGACGGCCGTGCCGACGGGCTCGATTCAGTTCAAATGACGTTCTTCGGCGCCCTGTGGATCATCGGAATTGCTCAGCAATATCAACTATTCAACTGGATCGACCACCGCAACTACGCAACGCACTACCGCGTCGTCAGTAATGGCGTCGAGGTTGATCCGGACGAGATGTTCGTGCGTTCGCTGCGTGGTGTGCTGTTAGATTTTTATATCCACGACATCACATGGCTGCGCGTTCCGCCCGAGAACCGCCGAGAACTGCGTAAGAGCATTTTGCAACGCACAGCCGCACGCTATTGCCGCAACGCAAAACCAGTCGGCGATGTCACGGTACATTCATCCTTCGAACGAATCGATCCAAATGGGGGCGTTGGTGAATTTGATAACTTTGTTTTAATGATTTTTAACTGCCGGGACGAACAGGTGCTGTGGGAAGTTATCCCGTAAATAGTAATTATGTGCGGAATCGTCGCGATCATTAACAACACGCGGGAAGTTGACCAAGATTCCCTTCGCAATGCCGTCGATGCACTCATTCCGCGTGGGCCGGACGAGCAAAGCATCTGGATGTCGCATAATAAACGGGTCGCTCTCGGGCACGCCCGTCTAAACATCATCGACCTCGTCACCGGCACCCAGCCGATC
>CAZVDM010000238.1:0-4765 GCA_964625555.1 uncultured Chloracidobacterium sp. | reverse complement strand
GGGCGGCTTGCCCGTATCGGTTAGATTGCAGTTGGTCGTGTCGGGATGGCGTTTCTTGAACGACGTCCGATCGGCTTGAGTCTCGGTAGCGTTCACGCCGCCCGCTGACGCAGGCGGTTCTGACAAGACATCCGCTCCCGCCGTAAGCGCGTAGTCATCCATCAGCACTTTCTTGATCTTGCGAGAGAAGCGGTTTGCGAGGCGTTGGTTGTAGCTGCCGAGGATGACGTTCATTTTTGGGTCTTGTTTCATTCGCCAGGCGGTGTATCTCACCGTCACGAGTTCCGATTTGCCGTGCCGCGGCGGGAGAAAGATCATCAAGCGCTTGCAGATGCCGTCGCTGACCTTTTTGAGGCGTTTGTAGATGTAAACTTGGTGGTCCCACGTCCACGTCATCTCCGGCGAAACATCCTTGAGCCAGGCTTGGAAATGGTCAAAGTCAGAACCACCTGCGGTAGCGGGTGGTTGAAGCTGGGTGTTTGACTGGTTGTTAGGATCGTGAGCGATCGGTGCTCCGGTTTCGTTCTCGTCGATCTCATTAGAAGGCTGCGTTAAACCACCCGCTACCGCCGGTGGTTCTGACAAGAAGTACTTCTCGATCCAGCCGGGGCGATGATGGCCGCGTTCGAAGCGGGAGTTTAGGATGCGGCGGTGGAATTTCGTGTAGCCGAGCTCGCGCATCTCACGTTCGATCTGCGCGTGCTGTTTGCCTTCGTATTTGATGTAGAGCCGCCGGGCGGCCTCGATGCGTTCGTAGTCTGGAGGGTCGTGTGCCATACATAATATAGCGTATTGACCTCAACAATCAAATTTCAATGCTACTTTGCAGGCTTTGACGTACTTTGCAGACTTTGCGCAAAAAAACGTACTTTTCGGTTTTTGACGTACTTTGCAGAGAATGCAGACTGAGAGACCCATTCTACGGGGGTTGTATTTTGGAGATAGGAAAAATTAATCGCAGATGAACGCAGAAAACGCAGATAAGAACAGATATTTTTTCGATCTTTCCTGATCCGCGTCTATCTGCGTTTATCTGCGGTTAAATTTGGTTTGTGACTTGGCACGCTCGTTCATACTCGCGTTTCTGTGCGTCGAAAGAACACACTCCTTACCGGTCGTGTTTCTGCCTTACCGATAGTAGGCGGCAATGAAATCGTCGCGTGAGATGTTGGCTTGAGTGCAGATGGATCGGAGGGTGGATGATTTGATCGTTGAGTGATTTGGCATCGTCAGCGGTGTTCGGGAACCGTCTTTGTTTTGCCGCATCATAGCTATGTGTTCGCGTTCGCGGAGCTATGTGTTCGCGTTCGCGGAGCTATGTGTTCGCGTTCGCGGACTATGACAAAACCGAGCCGTTCGAGTGCCCGGACAACTTTCTGTTTAGGAGCATCGACAGGAAATTTCGACATTACGCGGCGATTTGGGTTTCGGCAATATATGCATCCAAAACGGGCGAATCACTCTCAAAGGCGTCAGAGCCAAATGTTTCGATGTGAAAACTGATCGCCGACTTTACATCAGCCAGCGCTTCGTCATAAGTGTCACCCTGCCCGACGACCACGCCTTTTAGTCCAAGCGGATACGAAACGTAACCGTCGGAATGTCTTTCGATGACTAGTTTAAGTGAGTCCATATTGGGAATGTTAGCACAAAGAAATGGCAATAGAACAAGATCATCGATCCTCGCGTTCGAAGAACACACTCCCTACCGGTCGTGTTTCTGCCTTTGTTCGGTGTAGTATATATGGCGTTGAGAGATTTGAATAGTGTAAAAATTTGCGTGCTGGCGGCGGCTTTGGTGTTGGGCGTGGTGGCGATGTTTGTTGCACCGGCGTCGGTACAGGTGCGCGGGCGGAGCTTCGTTGCCGATCTCAATTCCCCGCTTGAATTTAAGGCGACGGACTCGGTCTATGCGACGAAGGTCGGGCTGCGTTGGGAACCGGTTCCGTATGCGACTGTGTATCGTATTTTCAGGGCGACGACGAACGATCCGCAGACGGCGAGCTCTGTCGGCACGACCGCGGCGAACTACTTTTTCGACCCGACGGCGACCGCTTCGCAGCAGTATTTCTATTGGGTGCGGGCCGAGAACGCGGAGACGATAAGTGCTCTCAGTTCGTCGGACGCCGGGATGCGGGCCACCGGCAACAATTCGCCGGGCGCGCCGTTTCCACCGCTCGAACCGCCGATCGCACCGACAAATAATCAGATCACGGCCGCAAAGGCCTATTTGGGCAAGACGCTTTTCTGGGACGAGCAGCTATCGTCGACCAAGACGGTTTCGTGCGGCACCTGTCACCGGCCGGCGGCGGGCGGTTCGGATCCGCGAACCGGCACGGCGACGAGGCATCCGGGGCCGGACAACACATTTAATACTGCCGACGATATTTTCGGTTCGCCGGGCGTTACGAATAACAACGCCGCCGGAGCATATTCGCCGGTTCCGCTTTTCGGAATGGGGCTGCAGGTGACCAATCGCAAGTCGCCCTCGTATCTGAACGCCGGATACACGACCGACGGCATCTTTTGGGACGGCCGCGCGACCGATCAGTTTCGCGATCCCGTGACCAATACGGTGTTGCTCTCGAGCTTTGCGGGACTCGAAAGCCAGTCGGTCTTCCCGCCGCTCTCGACCGCCGAAATGGGGCACGTAGGCCGCGATTGGCCCGCGATAATCGACCGGACAACGAACTCTAGCCCGCTCGCCCTCGCACACGACATTCCGGCGGGCCTTGCAAATTGGATCTCGGGCCGCACTTATCCGCAGCTTTTCGAAGAGGCGTTCGGCACGCCCGCCGTCACTCCGGCACGTATTGCGATGGCCCTGGCAACGCACGAGCGAATGCTATTTACGGACCAGACGCCGCTCGACCGCTGGTCGGCACAGCTCGAACCGCTGACCACGCTGGAGGAGCAGGGCCGCACGATATTCATCGCCCAGCAGTGCAACTTCTGCCACGGCGGAGCCTTGCTCAGCAACGCGGCGTATCAGAATGTCGGCGTCCGTCCTACGACCGACGATCCGGGGCGCGGCGCTCTGACGGGAGTTCAGGCGGACATCGGACGATTTAAAACGCCGCCGCTGAGAAATCTCGAACTGAAAGGGAATTATTTTCATACGGGACGATTTGCCGCTGTCGAGGACGTCGTCGAATTTTACAACCGCGGCGGCGATTTCCCCGCCCCGAACGTCGATACGCGAGTTCGTCCGCTCAATCTAACGGTCGCACAGCGTGCCTCGCTCGTCGCCTTTCTCAAACGGCCGCTCACCGATCAGCGTGTTGCTCAGGAACTGCCGCCGTTCGACCGGCCCAAGCTGTTCACCGAATCGATCTTTGTCCCAACCGTCACCGGAACCGGGCGTGTCGGCACCGCGGGCATCGCTCCGAACGCGATCGCTCTTGAGCCGCCGATCGTGGGCAATCCCAGTTTTGCTATCGCCGTTTCGCAAGTCCCCGGCGGGGCTTCGGCGGTGCTGGTGATCGATGCGGCCGATCCCGGGACCGGAACCACGATACCCGCGAGCGGATCGTTTGCCCGCGTGCAGACGACGCTGTCCGGTGCGGGAGCCGAGAACGGCTACGGCACGGCCGTGCTGTCGATACCCAACGACCCAACGCTCGTCGGCCGCACATTTTACGGCCGGTGGTATGTAAACGACGCAGGGGCGGCAAACGGCTTTTCGGTTTCGCGGCTGGTCACGTTCACGATATTTGGTGCGGGCAGCGGCAACGCGCCGTTCGATTTTGACGGCGACGGCAAGACCGACCTTTCGATCTATCGCCCGGCGGCAGGCGAATGGTGGTACGAGCGATCGTCGAACGGCACCAATTTCGCCGCTCAGTTTGGTAATTCGTCGGACAAACCGGTTCCGGCCGACTACACCGGCGACGGCAAGACGGACATTGCATTTTGGCGCGCTTCGAACGGAAACTGGTTCGTGCTGCGGTCCGAAGACATGTCGTTCTACGCCTTTCCGTTTGGCACGAGCTCGGACATCACAGTCCCGGCAGACTATGACGGTGATGGCAAAGCGGACGCGGCAGTCTTTCGCCCGGCGACGAATACTTGGTATATCGAGCGTTCGGCGGGTGGAACTGACATCATCGGGTTCGGCTCGGCCGGAGATAAGCCCGTTGCCGCGGACTACGACGGCGACGGAAAAGCGGACATCGCGATCTTTCGCCCCAACGGCGCGTCAGGCGCGGAGTGGTGGATCCGCCGCAGCTCGAACGGCTCGGTCTTCGCACTCGCATTCGGCGCCGCGACGGACAAACCCGTCCAGGGCGACTATACCGGCGACGGCAAGGCGGACGTAGCTTTCTGGCGGCCGTCCGACGGTAATTGGTTTATCCTCCGCAGCGAAAACCTCTCGTTCTATTCATTCCCGTTCGGAACCTCCGGCGATATGCCCGTATCAGGCGACTATGACGGCGACGGAAAGTTCGACGCCGGAGTATTTCGTCCGTCGAACTCGACGTGGTTCGTCCAGCGATCAACTGCCGGAACCCTGATCCGACAGTTCGGCATCACAGGCGACCTGCCGATACCGAATTCGTTCGTGCCTTAGTTGGCATCCCGAGATCAAGATCCGAAATGCCGCATTCTATCGCTTCGAGGCCGGCAACCGGCGTCGTCTTCACTTCGCCCAAACCAAACAGCAAAACACGCTATTTCCATTCCCTTCTGAACCATCTTTTCTCCGCCAATGCAGCAAAAAATGATAACCTTAGGTAAATGTTGAGCCATCTGTGCCGGATCTTGT
>CAZVDM010000237.1:0-4801 GCA_964625555.1 uncultured Chloracidobacterium sp. | reverse complement strand
ACATTCTGCTCAGACCACCAATTCACGTATTGCGGATCGACCTCGGCGCCGGCTTCGATCAGCATTTCAATGATCTCGGCGTGGCCCGGCTTTGGTTCATTGATAGCCGACCAAATGGCTTGGTCAAAAACCGTTCCGCCGTACCCATTCTTGATCTGGAGAGCAATACCTTTACTTAGGAGCATCCTCACAGTTTCAACGTGGCCGCCGCTCACGGCATAATGAGGTCCCGCAAGCCATGTCTCCATTCCGGCATACGGATCGACACCGACGTCTATGAGATATCTTGCGGTGTCGGTCCGGCCGAGCATGCATGCGCACGATAGAGCCTCTGCAAGCATTTCGGGTTCGTTATCAAACTTGCCTTCGGCGTGCCATGCGACGATTTGGCTGTCAAACGCTTCGGGGCCACCGAGGTCGTTCTCGAGTGCAGAAAAATTGCCCTTACCGAGATGGAATTTTAGCTTTTGCCATCGTTCATCCATTATTAGTTTCCGCCCGCCATTGAAAACAGATCTTGTAGCCGTCCGGATCGGAGAGATACAACTGTTTCATGCCATACGGCGCGGTCTTTGGCGGATCAAGCTCGATCCCACGCGACCTTAAAAATTCAAATGTTCCGTCAACATCTTCGCAGCCAATGTAAAGACAGGTGTCACCATGCCAGATAACGCGTTCTGCCGGCGGAGCATCCGGCAGTCGTCCGGGTTCGTACTGATCGTTTAACATTAGATCGCAGCCGTTAATACGGAGCCAAACCCAACTCGAATTATCGCCGTCACCCGAATCGGATATCACTTCGAAACCTAGAATACCGCGATAGAATTCAAGTGCACGCGGCATATTGAATACTTGAATGAGCGGCGTCAAGGCGTTTATTTCAATCGCCTTCATCTCCATTCTCCATATATCGTTTGGCGTTAAAAAGTCCGTCGATCGTCCCGGCTGCGACGACAATAAACGTGAATATCCAGAGTGCGGTCGAGCGAGCCGTCTCGCTCAGACGAACAAAAACGTCATTGATCACTTCGGTAAACAATGAGAAAAATACGGCTGCCAAACCAAGGCAGATCGCACCGAGACCTAACGAACCAAGCGCCTTCTTTATCATTCCGGCCCGCAACTTGGCGGACATATCACCAAACATCGGGACCGCCAGAAACACAAACATGTAGATCAGCGCCAACCAAAAGACGACAACGAGCACCGCCGCAACCGGCATTGCACCGCGTTCGAACGCAGGAACGACGGCGTCCGGTGCGATCCGGGCGAGCAGACCGCTGATGAACAACAGCATGCCGAACGCCGCAAGGCATATCACCCAAAAGCCGCCTCGATTGGCTAGAAACCAGCCGAATTCGAACCCTTCGCGGCGGTGTATTCTCCAAATATAAAAAGCGAGGATCGCGAGAATTATACCGCCGGTCACGATCGCCGTCGCCGATGGAGCTGCGCCCAGCGTATCGACAGGGACGACAAAGAACGACAGGAACGCCAAAAAGATCAGGCAGCTGGCCAGGTAGATCTTTATTAGGATCTTCATCGATCTGTCTTTTCGACTCCGCTTTCAGGCAAATAATCGCCCAGGAATTTTCGGTCCATTCCTGTTCCCCAACCGCCGCCGTGATCGCTTGTGATCTGAGCGGCACCTGCATCGCTGACAAAATGCGGCGGAAAAGCGAGGAGCTTTAGGATCGATCCGGGCCGCAGATGTTCGCTCGCCCACGTGAGCGGCGAATCGCCATTGGCGTCACGAGCCTCTTTGTCGGCACCGTGCTCAATGAGATAGGCGATCATCGCCTCGTCGCCGTACGCGGCCGCGCGATGGAGCGGAGTCTCGCCCTTGGTTCGCACGTCGCGCATAAATCCGCCTGTTTCTTTGCCGGGAACGGTGCGGGCATTCACATCCGCACCATTTTCGACCAGCAATTTTAGTACGTACAAGTAATATGGCCGACCAGCTTTGCACAGTGCACTGTGCAGAGCAGTTTCGCCCGTATCAGGCTGGGCAAAATTTACATTCGCACCTTGCTTGATCAATAGATCGACGACTTTCCAGTGTCCAAAGAATGCAGCGTTGCCGAGTTCCTGATCAATATCGATGCTGGCAAGGTCACCACCCGCCGCGAGCACGGCTTTTAGCGCGGTCGTGTCGTTGTAGTAAACAAACCACTGCAGCGGCTTTACGCCGCCTTCGTAGAGGACGACCTGCCAATCGGATAGGGCCAGAAGGTCGAACACCAGATCGGTCCGGCCACGGCTTATTCGATCCAAGATCTCCTTCTTTTCCATATACAAGTCCTCGATGCGAACTACGGAATTCCCAGCTCCCAGGTTCCCTTGATCGGCCCCGTTGCTACGACCGAGACGCCGGTGACTGTAGAACGCGTTATGGTCACTTCCTGTTCGCCGAACGAATAGGTCATCATTGTGCCGTCCTTGCCAATGACCTTTTTCGTCGTGGCCGTCGCTGCATCAATTCCGAAGACCTTTACAATTTCCTGATCAGACATCGATGCTGTAATACTCGTTCCGTTTATGCGGTTCTGAGTATAGTGATCGTAGATCGAGCACGATTGAAGCGACATCGCGCAACATGTACCGACCAGAACCGCCACTAAAACCAAACGTTTCATAAGATCTATTGGCCGCCAAACCGCAGCAAGGAGCGCTCTCGTGCCTTCGCCGCCTCGATCGCACGATTCATTGCGGGCGCATTTGCCACCATCGAATTTAACATCTCCTGTGCGGCGGCAGTTACGCGTTCGACGGCGAGATCAAATGCGGCTTCGTTCGCCTTTGACGGCTTGTTAAAGCCCGACAGCTTTCGAACGAACTGGATCGCCGACGCGTTCACTTCATCCGTTGTCGCCGGCGGATCGAAATTGAACAGTGTTTTGATATTGCGGCACATAGTTCTCCGGGCTATCGCTGTCTTAGATACCATTCCTTTCGGATCACGCCATCGCTGATCTCATAGATCACCGTGCCGAAAAACTCGACCGGCTTTCCTTCAGACGTGCCGAAGATCTTTTCTTTGTCGATCACAAACTTGCCGTCAACGATCCGGTTGACCACCTCGACCTTTAGCTTAAAATTTGGATCGAGAACGCGGGCGAACTTCTTGCGGATCTCATCATGCCCCTTAAGGATGATCTCGCCGCCCGGCAATGAAAATGCTACCGAATCGGATGCATACGCTTTCAAAATGCCATCCATATTTCGCGCGTTATACGCATCGACCAGTGACTGAGCTACCTGTTCGGGTGTTTTAACAGCGGGCTGTGCCGTCGCCATTCCCACGAATAGAAACAACACGAGTATCAAGCCGCAGGCTCTAAGATTCATTATCGGTCTCCTAAAGGTTTTATAACTGAAATTGTTTCTCGATCCAAGCTCGCAGCGTACGTGCCATCTCGGCAAAGACATCCTCTTTAGAAACCCGCGTTCGTTTGAGGACCTTGAAACTGTGGTCGGCAGTGTCGAGAAGATGGAGCGTTGCCCTTTCTCCAAGGTTTTTAACCATCGGTTCGAGCAGATCAAGCTCAGCGAGTGCATCGCGCGTACCGCTGAGGAAAAGCATCGGGATATCGATCTTTGCCAAATGGTCCGCCCGTTTCGTCGCGGGCTCGCCCGCCGGATGGAGCGGAAATGCAAAGAACACGAGCCCCTCGACGCCTTTGATCGGTTCTTCGCTCTGAGCCGTCGAGGTCATCCGGCCGCTAAACGAATGCCCGCCCGCCAGGATCGGCAGGCCGGGACACGCGTCTCCGGCAGCTTTCACCGCGGATCGAATTGTCTCAATACAGACGTCTTGCGAATTCCGCCCGCCGCCTTTCTCGGAATATGGGAAGTTATAACGAAAGGTCGCGATGTTTTGCTCAGCCAAAGCTTCCGCAATGGTCGCGAGCATCGGTGTTCGCATATTCGAACTCGCCCCATGGCCAAGCACAAGTAAATGCGAAGCATTCTCCGGCCGCAACAAGATCGCCGATACGTCGCCTTTTTCGGGCGTGGCGAGAAATGAGGATTCCGTAGTGATCACTTTTGGACGAAAAACAACCTTACGGCGTCGAGTATTTAGTGCGTCTTTGCGGACCTTAGCTCGCCCACAATTTTAGTAATGATGGTCGAATTTGCTGTAAATAATTTCGCGGGGCGGGCGTAGCTGACCTTGATTAGAGAACCATTTGCAAAATCTGAATCAGAAATCGATATTGCGTTGGCGTCAGCATAACTCTGGCTGGTGATTTGGCACAAGACCCAATCATCACGGCCGGCGTCCGCCAACACCAAGGCGGGGCGAAGTTTTGAATCCGTGAGATCGCTGAATGGAAAGCGAACCAGAACTACTGCTCCGACTGAAGGTGTGACCAAGCCTCGTCCTCCTCAATTCGGAGCCAATCGGCGGCAAGTGATTCCTCGCTCAAAATTGCGGTTTCCGAAATGTCCGAATCTGACTTTTCATCCAGCACTGTGACAATGGCTCGGCGGCCGCGAGGCAAACGGAGGTCGTTTAGCACCTTGACCATGCCGCTATCGTCAATTATTGCCTCGACTGTTTGGATCATAACAACGCTATTTTGCAGGTATTCCGGTCAAAGAGCAAGAAAATTGAGATCACTATGTCGTAAAATTCTTCTTCAACCGTTGCCAGACCTCAAAATACTCGCCTTGCAGCTGCGACGTTTCCATCGCAAAGCGCGTCGGGCGGATGATGTAGCGTGATTCGAACATGAATGCCATCGTACCTTCGAGTTTTTGCGGTTTGAGATCGGCATTCGAAGCCTTTTCAAATGCA
>CAZVDM010000236.1:0-4922 GCA_964625555.1 uncultured Chloracidobacterium sp. | reverse complement strand
GACGAGGCTTTGACGCTTTTCCTCGCCGGCCACGAGACGACGGCAAATGCGCTCAATTGGACGTGGTATCTGCTTTCGCAGAATCCTGAAGCGGAGGCAAAACTGCATGCGGAACTCGATGCGGTGCTCGATTCGCGCGTTCCCGCGATCGACGACGTCCCACATCTTAAATTCACCGAAGCAGTACTCGCCGAATCGATGCGGCTTTATCCGCCGGCCTGGGCGATCGGGCGAAATGTGATCGCTGCCCACAATTTCGGCGGTTATATCGCAAAGCCCGGCACGCTGATCCTGACCAGCCCATTTGTTTCGCATCGGGACGCGAGATATTGGGAAGATCCGCTCGAATTCCGTCCGGAACGGTGGGGAGGGATCAGCGTTAAGGAAGCAGGCAATCGAAACATCTATTTCCCTTTCGGCGGCGGCGTAAGACGCTGCATCGGCGAAAGCTTCGCCTGGACCGAGGGCATTCTGCTCATCGTGGCGATCGCGAGAAAATGGAAATTGTCGCTCGATCCCGGCCAAAAGATCGGCCTCAATCCGCAGATCACGCTGCGGCCAAAGTTTGGAATGAAGATGAAGATCGAGACTCGAACGACACCAACGCGCGTACACCGAGATCGGGGCGAGTAATAGTTACTGCTCCTCCAGTTTCTTGGTCATTTCTCTAATAAACCCGCTCCTGTTCTTTTTCACTTTCGCCATCATGGCTTGTCTGTCTTCAGGAATTGAAAAATACTTTTCAGCCCACAAATTTATTTCGATCAATATGGGAAGCAGACCAATTCCTTTCCGAGTCAACCTATATAACACTTTCGCTTTGCTCTCCGGATGGGCTGATCTTTTAATGAAATCGTTTTCCTCGAGTGCTTTCAACCTCGCGGCTAAGATGTTGGTGGCTATCCCTTCAGGGGATCTTAAAAAATCGCCATAAGTGCAAGCTTTGTTGGACATCAGATCCCTAATTATCAACAGCGACCATTTGTCTCCCCATACATCGAGCGAGCAGCTAATTGGGCAATCCGACCTTTTTTTTGCTTTAGTCATAAAAATAATAAAAACCACTTGCATTTTGAAAGTGATATCTATATGATACATCTGCACTTGCATTTTGCAAGCAATATTACTTTATCAAAGATAATCAAATGAAACAAACAATATTAGTGACAGGGGCATCGTCAGGTTTTGGGCTTCTGATCGCCAACAAGCTTCATCAACGCGGCTACGAGGTGATCGGTACAAGCCGAAAGCCGGAACAACATCAAGCCGATCTACCGTTTAAGTTATTGCCATTGGACATTTCCGATGACAGCTTAATTCGATCATTCGGTGAGCACCTCTTCAGCCAGGTCCAGCAGCTGGATGTGCTGATAAACAATGCAGGTTTTTATTTGTCGGGACTTGCAGAAGAAACAACCATTGAACAAGGCAGGCAGCAACTCGAAACAAATTTTTGGGGAACGATCAAACTCACCAATGAGCTACTGCCCCATTTTAGAAAGCAACGCTTTGGCAAAATTATAACCATTGGTTCCATTATGGGCTTGATCAGTCTTCCGGGAGGCTCTTATTACGCTGCTTCCAAGCATGCCCTAGAAGGGTATTTCAAAGCTCTGCGTTTTGAACTGAATGAATTTAACATCAAGGTAAGTATGGTTGAGCCAATGGGCTTCAAAACCAATATTGTTTCTAATTCAATGGTGGCGGAAAACAACATAAGTGAGTACGACGAATATCGCAAAAAACTTGAAGCCTATACAGAAGATCTATTTGCGAATGCAGTCGAGCCTACACCAGTCATTGATACCGTAATTAAATTGGTCGAAGATAAGGATCCAAAATTTACTCATCCGGTTGGTAAAGGAGCTTCGGCAATTCTTGCCGCGCAGCATTTTGCATATAAGATGTTTGAAAATTCAATCATCAAAAACATAAACAAATCTAGGAAATCAATATGAAAGCATTTATCGTGAACCATTATGGCAAGAAGAAACGCTTAAAACTCGCCGAGATAGCCGAACCAATTCCTAACGAGAGTGAGATTTTGGTACAGATCCGCGCGGCGGCTCTAAACCAATTGGATTCAAAGATCAGAAATGGTGAATTCAAACTGTTCTTGCCCTACAAAACACCGTTCACGTTGGGGCACGACGTGGCAGGCATCGTCACAAAGGTCGGTGCAAAAGTTAAACGATTTAAAGTCGGCGATGAGGTTTATGCGCGGCCGGCTGATCACCGAATTGGAACTTTTGCGGAGTTTATAGCCGTCAATGAAGATGACGCAGCGATCAAGCCAAAAGATCTCACGATGGAGGAAGCGGCTTCCATTCCATTGGTCGGCTTGACTGCCTGGCAGGCACTGGTCGAAAAAGCAGATCTGAAGAAAGGGCAAAAAGTTTTCATTCAGGCCGGTTCCGGCGGTGTTGGAACATTTGCGATCCAGTTGTCGAAACATCTTGGAGCGACGGTCGCCACGACGACCAGCGCAGACAACTTTGAGTTGGTCAAAAGCCTTGGGGCAGATATCGTGATCGATTACAAAAAGGATGATTTCGAAAAGGTTCTGCGTGATTACGATGTGGTGTTGAATAGCCAGGACGCTAAGTCGCTCGACAAATCCTTACGAGTCCTAAAACCTGGCGGAGAACTGATCTCGATCTCAGGCCCGCCTGACGCTGAGTTCGCCGAAGAGATCGGTTTGAGCTGGCCCTTGAAGTTAATAATGCGGGGTTTAAGCTTTGGAGTCAGACGAAAAGCTAAGCGCCTCAACATACGCTATTCATTTCTCTTTATGAGGGCGAATGGAGATCAACTTAATGAGATCACCTCGCTTCTTGAGTCTAAGGCCATAAAGCCAGTCATAGACCGAGTATTTCCGTTTGAAGAAACAAACGAGGCAATGGCCTATGTTGAAAGTGGTCGTGCAAAAGGCAAGGTGATTGTCGCAATGAAGTAAAGGTGGCACGGTTGCAGCATACGGGGCCTACTTTTTGCTTACGTAAGCATTTCCACTCACCCAAAATCTCCACGGTTTTTCGGCGTCTTCGCCGGCGTAGTCGATGCCGATGCGCTTTCCGATGGCGATCTCTGAGTCGGTGAATGTGCGGCGGTCTTCGAGCCAGATCTTTTTGCCGAGCAAATCTTCGCCGTTCAAGGATCTGTCGATGTTGAGAGCGATGCAGAGTTTTCCGGGGCCGGAAGTTAAATTCGTGTCGGCTCGCGACTTGGCCTTATCTGTACCTGACCCAGTCGCTATCGCTCCCGGTTCTGACAAGAAGCCCCGTCGCTCGCGCATGGTTTCGATGCCTTCGACCGGTTCGATGGCGCGGATGAGGACGACGTGCGGGTGATCTTTGGGGCCGGTGACGACGTTTAGTTGGTAGTACATTCCGTAGATAAAGAAAACGTATGCGTGGCCGCCCTTGAGATAGGTCGCCTCGTTTCGCGGCGTTCGGCGGCCGTTGTAGCTGTGAGCGGCACGGTCGGTTGTGCCGAGGTAGGCTTCAGTCTCGACGATCATTCCGGAAATTCGTTTGCCCTTCTCGTCCGGCACAACGATCAGCTTTCCGAGCAGATCGCGGGCGACGGAGATCGTGTCCTCGTTTGTGTAAAACTTTCCTGGCAGCTTCTTTCCCATAACATTTCGCTCAATTCTAGCAATATTTACTGATGGCCGGCATACGTTCGGGCGCTCAGAACATCAAATAGCAGATAGTTGGAACCGCTGATTATTGATAAAATATCGGTGAACCGTTCGTACTCGATGAATATGAAACCGCTTATCGTTTCCTTCGCCATTATTTTGTTTTCATTTGCCGCCTCGGCTCAAAAACCGACGGACGTCCTCGCGACCGCGGCCGGCCACACGATCAAGCTCAGCGACCTGTCGGCGGAAATGCAAAAAGCCGTCGCAGACCTGCCTTCGGCGATCGCGAAACAGCGGTCCGACCTGCTAAACCAGATGCTGTATCAACGTTTGCTTGAGATCGAGGCAAGAGCTCAAGGTATATCGGTCGGCCAACTGATCGTCAAAGAAAAAAAGAAGGTCGCCGATCCGGCTGAGGCCGAGATCAAAGCCGTACTCGATGCAAATCAGTCTGCATTGGCCGGGAAAACTCCGGAACAGGCACGCAAAACCGTCGTCACATTCCTTCGGAGCGAACCTGAATCCAAAGCGATCTCGGCGATGTTCGAGGCCCTGAAAACGAAATACAAGGTAGTGATCGGAAAAGACATCAATGCTGCAAATCTCGGCAGCTTTGAGACGGTTGCGACGGTGAACGGCAAAGCGGTGTCGGCGCAGGAATACGAAGAATTTGCCCGTGTGACCCTTTACGAACTCCGTGCCGAACTTGCCGATGCCGTCATCGAAGAAGCGACCGACGTGCTCTTCAGCGCGTTATCTATCGACGAAGCGAAGGCATTGAACATCGACTCGTCAGCCTTCATCGCTCAGGAAGTTACCGACAAGATGAAGGATTACACGGACGAAGAGCGAAACGGATTGCTCGACGCACTGCAGGCAAAATTATTTACCAAGTACAAAGCAAAGATCGTGTATACTCCGCCAGAGCCGGTCGTCCAGGTGATCTCGGTCGACGACGACCCGTCGGTCGGGGCCGCGGCGGCACCGGTTACGATCGTGATGTTCAGCGATTTTCAGTGCTCGGCTTGTGCGGCGACGCATCCGCTGCTCAAGAAAGCGATGGCGGCTTATCCCGGCAAGATCCGGTTCGTCGTTCGCGATTATCCGCTCGAGAGCATTCACGAAAACGGATTCCGCTCTGCTCTGGCGGCGAACGCGGCGAACGCACAAGGCAAATTTGCCGAATATACTGAGAAGCTGTATGCGAATCAAGACAAGCTCGACGACGCTTCGCTCAAGAAATACGCCGCCGATCTGGGTTTGAATGTCGCGCAGT
>CAZVDM010000235.1:0-4977 GCA_964625555.1 uncultured Chloracidobacterium sp. | reverse complement strand
CGATGAGGTCCGGCCGTCCAACCTCGCCGATAAACAGCGTGTCGCCGGTAAACATTTTCAACGGCTCGTCACGGTCCGCCGTATCTTCTGCCACGATCGTTATGCCCTCAGGCGTGTGGCCGGGCGTTTCGAGAAATCGGAGCTTGATCTTGCCGACGTTCAACTCGTCGCCGTCCTTCACTTTGTGGGTCGGAAACTGTGTGTTTGCCCGCTGGCCGTAAATGATCTCAGCACCGGTCTTTGCCGCCAGTTCGATGTGGCCGCTGACAAAATCGGCATGCGAATGTGTCTCGATCACGTATTTGATCTTCTGGTCGTTGGCATTTGCCTCGTCGATGTATTGTTGGACGTCACGCTGCGGATCGATGATCGCGGCCTCGCCGTCTGAACCCAAATAATACGAAGCGTGTGACAGACAACCTAAATAAAATTGCTTGAATTGCATGATCTTAGTTCTCCTAGTAAGTGTGTGTATTTTACCAATTTCAAAAAATTACCGCGTAGTTTTTCACTACGAGGAACGCTGCGACCCCTAAAACGAGAACCGCAAACATACTTTGCAAACGATGTGCCGCAATACGATGCGACAAAATGGTTCCAACGACCGCTCCACCAACCGCCAACACCATCACTATGCCTGTCAATTGCCAATCAAAAGTGCTCTGACTTATATGGCCAACAAGTCCGGCCGCGCAGTTCAGAAATATTACGAACAGCGAAGTGCCGATCGCCTTTTTCATTGTAAGCCCGCCAAAAAAGACCAATGCCGGCACTATCAAAAATCCGCCGCCGACACCGAGAAAGCCTGTCAATATTCCGACACCCAATCCTGCAAGGACGCCCTGCACCGGATGCGGTTTATGCGGAGATTCGTCGATCGTATTATTCCGCCGCCAAATCATCGAAACTGCAACCACGAGCATCAATAGACCAAAGATCAGCAGAAGTGCGTCGGGCGATACAAGTTTCGTTATCGGCGAACCTAACAGAGCTCCAATTATCCCGGCGATACCAAACAGCAGCCCCGAAGATATATCGACGTTCCCCCGCCGCCAGTGCATGAACGAACCCAAAATGCTCGTTGCCCCAACAACTGCTAACGACATCCCGACTGCCTCGTGAGGGCCGACCCCAAGCAGATAGACCAGGATCGGAACCGTAAGGATCGATCCGCCGCCTCCGATCAGCCCAAGCGACAGGCCGATCACGGCACTTAGGATCAATCCGATGATAAATAATACTGACATTGGGTTCCTTATTTCGCCGTCTCGCAGGCCGCGGGAGCCTTATTCCAGGGCATTTTCGCGAGAGCCATTCCCATTGCGCATGTGTCGGTAGCGGCTGAGAACATTAGCCCAGCTCCGACGATGGCCGATATCAGAAGCAAATAAGGACTGACGAAAACGCTCAAGAGAACACCGGATAGAACGATCATTCCCGCAGCGAACCTGACCTGCCTTTCGAGCGACCATACTTTCGATTCGCCCTTTACGACCGGCAGATTGGCTCCTGCCCAGGCGACCATGCCACCCTCGATCACATGAATATCAGTGAATCCTTTGCTTGCTAATTTTTCAGCGGCGTTTTTTGCTCGATTACCCGAGCGGCACATCAAATACACCGGTTTCGTGTGATCGATCTCGTCGGCATGCTTTTCAAAATTTGAAAACGGCATCAACTGCGCGTCGGCGATCCGTTCGCTGTTAAATTCGGAAAACTCGCGGACATCGATCACCTGGCATTCGCCGCCGCCATCCAAAAGCTCATTCATCTCATGTACCGTTGCTTGTTTAATTGTCATTCTTGTAATTCGTTCTCCTAAGTAATATACTCGATCTGTGTATGAGCATATAACTATATCGTTATATTGTCAAGTATGAAAAAGCAAAAGCATCAAAAAATGTCTACGGAAGCTGTAAGTGTCGTTGCAGCCAGATTTAAGGTACTTTCTGAGCCGCTACGCCTGCACATTTTGCAGTACCTGGAAAATGGGGAATCGAGCGTGACGTCGGTAACGAAAGCAGTTGATTCGACGCAACCGAACGTTAGCAAACACCTAAAAATGCTTCAGGACGAGGGACTTGTCGCCAAACGTCAGGACGGAAACACGGTCTATTATCGGATCGCTGACGAGACCGTTTTTGAATTGTGCGACGTCGTCTGCGGCAGCCTGAAAGCAAAATTCTCCGATCGAAGTGCAATGTTTAGCTAGACAGTGTCAGCCGAACGCACATACTCGACGACAAATCGCGGCGGCTCGCCTTCTTCGCCCGGCATGATGACAAAATCGGTTTGTATCAGGCCGTTGTCTTCAAACCGGCTGAGGTCCCGGCGTGACATCGGCCAGGGCATTTCATCAGGCTCGACGTCATCTTCACGGCCTCGGGTCACTACCACAATTCTTCCGCCTTCTTTTACAAACCCGGCAATTGCGTCAACGACCTGAGGCCGCATCTCGAGCGGAAGGGGCTGAATCGTATAGATCTCTAGTACGAAGTCGAATCCGCCGACCCAACCGCGAAACGGCTGAAACAGGTCGCAGGTCTCGAAAACGATTTTGGTATCGGCATGAAGTCGTCGGGCCCACTCGATCGCCGTCGGCGAAATATCGAAAGCCGTCACTTTGAACCCAAGATCGTGCAGATATCTCGCGTCATCGCCAAGCCCGCAGCCGACTACCAAGGCCTTACGGCCTTCGCCTGTTAGTCCGTTGGCGTCGGCCCACTTTCTTAAGTAGGCATTCGGTTCGAGGTCCGCCCAGGGAATTACTCCATTGTCACCGGCGGCCTCTTGATACAGAGCGTCGAACCAGCCCATCGTGTCGCCGCGAGCGGCAAATTCGGCCTGTATCTCACGCACACGGGCCCTACGTTTTTCCAGTTCGATATCCATATTAATTGCCATTCCCGATTACAATTGGCGCCTCGGCCTCTTGCCACGCCGCCCATCCACCGGCCATTGACCAGACGTTTGTATAGCCCATTTTTTGGATCATATCAGCTGCCAATGCTGATCGATACCCGCCGCCGCAATACAGGATCAATTCCGTATCCTTGTCCGTAAAGGTCTGCACAATATCGCGGTCGATAACACCGCGGCCCATATGCTTTGCCCCGTCGGCGTGAGCCGTTTCAAATTCACTATCCTCGCGTACATCGATCAGCACAGCTCCGCTCTTAATTCGTTCGATCGCCACGGCGACCGTCACTTCCCTTATTCGGCTTTTCGCGTCATTGACAATTTCCAAAAATTCACTTGAATGGATCATAGTTTTACTGTAATATTTTGCAAATTTCCTAAAACAACTCGTTCGAGAGATACAGTTTTCGTAAGAAGCTAGATATTACACTTGGAGAATACAAAATGAAAAAAGTAACCCTATTCCTTATCGCGATGTTCTGTCTCGGCCTCACCGGCTGCAGCAAAGATGCTGAGATCAATGCGTTCATCACCGAATTTGAATCCGTAACGAAAGAAATGACGTCAAAGATCGATTCCGATCCTTCCGCAGCTGGTATCGCTGCTGCCCAAACGGCGTTTGACGGCAAGAAAGCCGGTCTCAAAGCCAAATGGGATGCTATCAAAGATGCGGTCGGATTTCAGGTCAGCGCTGACACGAAAAAGAAACTTGAGGACAGTGTCACATCGAACATGAAAAACCTGGTCGACGTTTCCACAAAAAATGCAATGAAGATGGCTGAAGATCCCGACGCAGTCAAGAAATTCGAAGCTCTGATGAAAGACTATCAGAGCATTTTCGAAATGCCGAAGAAATAGTTAATATTCGAAGTTCTTGTTCAAGCGGCGGATTTTAATGATCCGCCGTTTTTTGTCTTCCACGACGTTCGACGCTCGCCACTAGCTAGAAGACGCGCAAATTCTTATAATTAAAGTTTGCTTTGATCGACGTATATTTAGTTGAGGAACACTACATTGGCAGAACAATTTGACGTAACAATTATCGGATCTGGCCCCGGCGGATATGTCGCGGCGGTGCGTGCAGGACAGCTTGGGCTGAAGGTCGCAATTATTGAGAAAGAGAAAGACGCACGCCTCGGCGGTACATGCGGCCTGCGCGGGTGTATTCCGACTAAGGCTTTGCTGAACGCGGCTCACCTTTATGAAAAGGCTTCGCATTTTGAGAATTTCGGCCTGAAAGTCTCGGGTTTGAGTTATGACTGGGCGGGCGTTCAGAAGTACAAATCCGACGTCGTCGCCAAGAACTCGGCCGGCGTGACGTATTTGATGAAAAAGAACAAAGCCACGATCTTTAACGGCTTTGGCAAGATCGTCGGAAAGGGCAAGGTCGAGGTCGCCCTCGCTGACGGCAAGACCGAAACGATCGAGACCAAGAACATTATCATTGCCACCGGCTCCGTCGTGCGTCCGATTCCCGGTTTTGAGACCGACGGCAAGCAAGTCGTCAATTCCGATCACATCCTTGAGTTGAACCACGTGCCAAAGTCGATGATAGTCATGGGCTCGGGCGCGGTCGGCGTCGAATTTGCAAGTGTCTATCACCGCTTCGGCTGTGATACGACTGTGGTCGAACTCATGGATCGCATCGTGCCCATCGAGGACGCTGACGTTTCGAAGGAACTTGCTCGTGCGTTCAAAAAGCAAGGCATCAAATGCGAGACAGGCATCAAACTCGACAAGCTGACCAAAGATAAAAAAGGTGTAAAGGTTTCCGGAAAGAACTCGAAAGGTGCGGATGTGACCTTCGAAGCCGAAATGCTCCTCGTCGCCGTCGGTCGAATGCCGTCGATTGAAAACATTGGCCTCGAAAAGACCAAAGTGGTTGTCAATCCACGCGGCACGATCAAGGTCAATGAGTATTGCGAAACCGATGAACCAAACGTTTTCGCCATCGGCGATGTTATCGACACCGCCTGGCTCGCCCACCTCGCTTCGAAAGAAGGCATCCTCGTCGTCGAAAAGATCGCCGGCAAAAAGGTCGAGCCGATCAAGCAAAAT